>PMLV01000033.1 GCA_003160635.1 Acidimicrobiaceae bacterium
AGCGTGCGTTATGGCTGGTCAAGCCCGGTTGGCGAGTAATTGGACCCTTCAGGTATTCAGATCAGTGAGCTGTAGAGCTCCACCGTTTGAGTCGCTATCGCCCGCCACGTGAAGTATCGCAACACCCGCTCACGTCCGGCCTTTCCCATGGCCCGAGCTTGGATTTGGTCGCCCAAGATGGCGTTGACTCTCTCGGCCAGCGCGGACCCAAGGCCCGTCTGGCCATCAGGCAATGGGACCAGATGGCCCGTTACGCCTTCTACGACGATCTCGGGGATCCCGCCGACGGAGGTGGCAACGACAGGCAATCCGCACGCCATTGCCTCCAGGTTGATCAGCCCGAATGGTTCGTAGACCGACGGGCAGACGAACACGGTTGCATGGCTGAGAAGCTGCACCACATCCCGCCGGGGCAGCATCGAGTCGATCCAGTGCATTCCCTCTCGCGCTGCCTGCAGGGTCATTGCGAGAGCGGACATTTGGGCGCCGACCTCAGGCGTGTCGGCTGCTCCAGCGAGGAACACCAGCTGTGCCCCGGGGGTCACCAGAGCAGCCATCTCTAACAGGTGACGGATCCCCTTTTGCGCACTGACCCGCCCGATCCATATCACCGTCGGCCGATCCGCCTCGATGCCCAACCGTTCCAAGACGTCGGTTCGCGGGTCCGGCTGGTATTCGCTGGGGTCGATCCCGTTATGAATGACCCTTAAGCGGGACGAATCCACCTCGGGGTAGACCCGCCGCACATCGTCGGCCATGCTTTCCGACACGGCGATCACCGCGTCTGCGGCCTCGACTGCGGTGCGCTCACAGAAGCTCGACAGCGCATAGCCCGCTCCGAGTTGATCCGCCTTCCAGGGCCGGAGGGGCTCGAGGCTGTGCGCTGTCATCACATGCGGCACTCCATAGAGGAGCTTGGCCAAGTGGCCGCCCAGGTTCGCGTACCACGTGTGGCTATGCACGAGCGACGCACTACCCACGGCGGCGGCCATGCGCAGGTCCGTGGCCATGGCCTGCAGCGCTGCAGCAGCCCCGCTGGACGGTAGCTCGTCCCAGGGCCCGTAGGCGCATCGCACGAGCGGCGACGAACGCTGCTTGCCGAAACAGTGGACCTCGACGTCGACCAACTTAGCGAGTTCGCGGCTCAGGTACTCGACGTGGACGCCGGCACCGCCATAGACCTCCGGCGGGAACTCGCGGGTAAGCAACGCTATCTTCACGACCGGTGGACTTCGGCTCCCTTGCCCACCACGAGTATGCCCCGCTCAGACACCGCGAAGCGGTCTCCATCCAGCCCTGCGTCGGCGACGAGTACAGCGCCCGCCCCTACTTTGACGTTCTTGTCCAAGATAGCTCGTCGCACGACCGCGCCGGGACCCACCATCACGTCGTTCATCAATACCGAGTCCTCGACCAGGGCGCCGGATTCGACCAGAACACCGGGAGATAGAACCGAACGGCGAACAGTGCCGCCGCTGACGATGACACCTCCGCTTACGATCGAATCCATCGCATGGCCCGTCCGATCAGGATCCTCGAAGACAAACTTGGCGGGCGGAAGGTCCGATGGCTGCGACGAATAGATCGGCCACTGGGAGTTGTACAGATTGAAGATGGGATGCACCGACACCAGGTCCATGCTGGCGTCGTAGTAGCTGTCGAGGGTCCCGACATCGCGCCAGTATGCGCGGTCCCTTGCCGTCGCGCCGGGAACCTGATTACAAGAAAAATCGTACACATCGGCCTCGTTCGCATCAACGATCATGGGGATGATGTCGTGGCCCATATCGTGACTCGACGACGCATCCTTGGAGTCGGCATCAAGGACATCAACGAGGAACTTCGTGGTAAAGATGTAGTTGCCCATCGAAGCCAGAACACCGACGGGATCGCCCCTTAATGGTTTCGGACTCACCGGTTTTTCAACGAACCTGCGAATTTTCGTCGTCCCGTCACCAGGCTCAATAACCCCAAACTGTGAGGCATCGCCGATGTCGACCCGGATGCCGGCAATGGTCGCGCCCGCCCCGCTGAGCACGTGCTGATCCAGCATCTGACGCGGGTCCATGCGGTAGATGTGGTCAGCTCCGAACACGCACACGTAATCCGGCTGCGCGTCGCCGACGAGATTGAGATTCTGGAAGATCGCGTCGGCCGAGCCTGAGAACCATTGCGGACCCCGCCTCATCTGCGCAGGTACAGTCGTCACGTAGTTCCCGAGCAACGTGGACATGCGCCACGTGCGCGAGATGTGCAGGTCGAGACTATGACTCTTGTACTGGGTCAAGACAACGATCTTGAGAAACCCAGCATTCGCCAGGTTCGACAGCGTGAAGTCGACCAAACGGTATTGGCCCGCGAAAGGAACCGCCGGCTTGGCCCGATCGAGCGTCAGCGGCAGAAGCCGCTTCCCCTCGCCGCCGGCCAAGACAATCGCGAGCACCCCGGCCATGATGTCACCGTACTACCGCAGTTCGGGGACCAACAGGGGTGAAAAGCCTTGAAGGGTGCAAGCACAGAATCGGTTGGGGAGGCGCGGGGTGGTGGATGAGCATTGGTTCGATGAACTCGAGTCGACAAGGGTCGATGGTCCTTTGGATGAGCAATGCCGACCCGGTGGACCGCACCGACCAGAGAGCGAACACGCCGATTATGTTGTGGCGATTCCGACCGGTTGATGGAGGCGCTTCTTTTAGGCCGCGATGGTGTACTCGTGAAGGAGTCCTCCCAGTCGATCGACACGTCTGATCCCCGAACTGTCATCGAAACGGCCCTTGGAAACATACGGGACGGGAGTCTCGAGATCGATGCCACGATGCGGTCGTGCTTCGTTGTAGTGCTCGACAAACTCGCGAAGCGCCCGCTCAAGGTGACGTTGGTTGCGGATGAGGAGCCAGTCGAGGCACTCGGTCCGTGCCGTACGAACGAATCGCTCAGCAAACGCATTTTCCCGCGGGGCTCGCACCGGTGTCTTGATGACTTGGGCACCGACCGACTTCAGCATCTCATCGAAGGGCCCAACGAACTTCGTGTCGCGATCTCGGATTAAGAAGCTGACCATGCGGCCCTCGTCCTCGAGCAAGACTGTCAGGTTGCGCGCTTGTTCGGTCACCCAGTTCCCGATCGGGTGCTCGGTGACGCCGGCCAAGAAGACCTTGCGGCGCTCGAGGTCGATGAAGAACAACACATAGAGGCGTCGAAGCGTCACGGTGTCGACCGAGAAGAAGTCGCACGCCAGCGTGCCGGCGGCTTGTGCCCGAAGGAACTCGACCCATGTCGGTCCCGATCGACGCGGGGCTGGTTTCAGGTGGTGACGTCGAAGCTGAAGGACACCAATAACCCGATCGGGGTCCTTGAACTGGAAGCTCGCCGGGGACTTCAGTCATCATCCGGTGTGCTCTTCTCGCTCCTCTACCTCGGTCTCTTCCGCATCTTCGGCCTCGTTGTGTCGCGCCAGCGGACCGAGTCGGAGAGGGATGTCGAGATCATGGTGCTCCGACACCAGGTCCGAATCCTCGAACGGCAGCTGCACGCACGAGTTCGCTATCGACCAGCCGATCGAGCGATCCTCGCAGCACTCAGCCGCTTGCTGCCCCGGGCCCGGTGGCGATCCTTTCTGGTCACCCCAGAGACTCTGTTGCGGTGGCATCGGGAGGCGGCCAAGCACAAGTGAGAGGCGGAGATGGCGAAAACTGCGAGGCCCTGGTCGTCCGCCGATGAGGGACGAACTGGTCGAGCTCATCGTTCGGCTCGGTCGGGAGAATCGGCGCTGGGGTTGCGTGCGAATCCAAGGTGAGCTGCGCAAGCTTGGGATACGCGTCTCCGCCAGTTCGATCAGACGGGTCTTGCGCCGACACGGCCTGGGACCAGCACCGCGGAGCGGGCCTACATGGTCGGAGTTCCTTCGTTCCCAGGCGCAGTGCGTGCTGGCCACGGACTTCTTCACCGTGGACACAGAGTCGCTGAAGCAGCTCTATGTGCTCTTCATCATCGAACTGTCGACCCGAGAAGTGCACGTCCTCGGCGTCACGGAGCATCCGACCGGTGCGTTCGTTACCCAGATCGCCCGCAATCTGGTCGGTGATCTTGCCGAGCGCGGGCGCTCCGTCAAGTTCCTCATCCGAGACCGGGACACCAAGTTCACCGCCACCTTTGACGAGGTGTCCCGCTCCGAGGGAATCAGAGTGATCAAGACGCCAATCCGATCGCCTCGGGCCAACGCTTTCGCGGAACGCTGGGTCAGGACGGTTCGCACCGAATGCCTCGACTGGATGCTTATCCTTGGCCGTCGCCACCTCGAGCGAATCCTTCGCGAGTATGCCTGCCACTACAACCGGCAGCGCCCTCATCGAGGAATCCAACTTCAGTCACCGGTCCGCTTCGACGGGGTCAGCGCCACTCCCCCGACTTTCCAAGCCCGTCGCCACGACGTGCTCGGCGGCCTGATTCACGAGTACTACCCGGTGGCAGCGTAAACAGACACTGTTCGACGAACGACGGAACTCAGCGTGTAACCGATCTGAAGTTGGGTCCATCGAGAAGCGGATGTTGCCCAGGGCTGATGAACACTCCTCCGCTGTCTGGAACATTCGGGACGCTCGAGATCAGCGAGAAACCAGCGCGTACAAAGTTATCCCCAGAGCCGGGAAGAGACTTCGAGTCGCGACTGATTTGGTGCGATTGGGGATTTTGGTGCCCTTCACCTTCAGGATCCTCGGCCCCGTCCGGACAGAGCAGGGTCCCGCAGTGCGCTCATTGCCGCGGCAAGAAGGACCCTGATGCCGCAGTCGATTGCCGTCTCGTCCACATCGAAGTCCCCGCGGTGAAGGTCCGGAGCCTCAAGGGTCCCGGGCCGACGTACCCCCAGCCGAGCCAACACGCCGGGCACCCGGTCGAGGAACCAGGCGAAGTCCTCAGCGCCCATGCTCTGCGGTGCCTCTTGCACCCCGGCCGGGCCGAGCACGGTCGCGGCAGCCGAACGAAACACCCTGGTCGACTCTGCGTCGTTCATCGCCGGCGGGACACCCCGCACGTAGTCGATCTCCACTCCGGCCCGGTAGGGCGCGGCTATCTCACGGATCAGGTCGGGAATCAGATCGGCCGCCGAGTCCCACGCTGCAGGATCGAGCATCCGAACGCTGCCCGACGCCTCGCCGTGCTCAGGGATGATGTTGGTCGCCGACCCGGCAGCCACCCGTCCCCACACGAGGGAGAGGCCGGCGCGGGGGTCCACCCGCCTCGACAACAGCGCCGGGGTGCGGGCCAGCACGTCGGCCAGGGCCGACACGAGGTCCACGGTGAGCTGGGGGCGGGCGGTGTGGCCGCCGGGCCCCGACAGCCGGACCGTGACCGAATCGGTCGCCCCGGTGATTGCACCCGTGCGGACTGCCACCGATCCGGCGTCGACCCGGGGATCGCAGTGCAGGGCGAAGACCCGCTCCACTCCCTCGAGGGCGCCGGCTTCCATGGCCACCAACGCTCCGCCGGGGAGCACCTCCTCGGCCGGCTGGAACACCAGTCGGACCCGTCCCGGGAGCTGATTGGCGGCCGCCAGCCGGGCGAGGCCGAGTCCGGCTCCGAGCACTACGGCGGTATGCACGTCGTGGCCGCAGGCGTGGGCCACGCCGGGCGTGGCCGACCGGTAAGGGACGTCCTTCTCGTCGTCGATCGGCAGGGCGTCGAGGTCGGCCCGCAGGACCACCAAGGGGCCGTCGGGCACGCCGACCACGTCGCACATGAGTCCCGTCCCCACCGGCAGCAAGGATGGGGCCAGACCGGCCCGCGCCAGCTCGTCCGCCACCAGGGCCGACGTGCGTACCTCGTGCCAGGCCAGCTCGGGGTGGGCATGGATGTCCCGCCGGAGCACGACCATTGCGTCCGCCAAGCCCTCGAGGGCGCGGTAGATCACATCGGATTCCATCCCCGTCGAACCTCGGTCGGCCCCGGTCATCCGACGACCGCCGGTCGCCCGGTCCGCATCTCATCGATCAGGGAGTCCACGACGGCGTGCAGGTCGCCGCCGTGGTTCTTGGCCACCCTGCGCTGGCGTTGGTAACTCGGTCCGCGGGCCAAGACCTCGTGGGTCCCGGCCAACGGTTCGGCGCAACCGAGACGATCGGCCACCGGTTCGAGCTCCGCCAGCAGCTCGATGAGGGACTGTCGTAGTGGTTGGGTTCCTCCCTGATCATCCACGATGATGTCGGCATCGAGGCCATAGCGGGCGGCCCGCCACTTGTTCTCCCGGACGATCCAGATGTGTGGCACCGGGACGGTCTGGCCCCGGTCGATCTGGGTGCTCAGCATCTCCACCAGGCACTGGCTCAACGCCGCCGCCACCCCCACCTCCAAGAGCGTGGGGAGGCCATCGAACATGCGCAGCTCCACGGTGCCGAAGTCCGGATGGGGTCGGATGTCCCACCAGACATCGCGGATCGACGATATCGAGCCAGCAGTGATGAGCGTCTCCATGAACTCCTCAAACTCCGGCCAGC
>PMLV01000253.1 GCA_003160635.1 Acidimicrobiaceae bacterium
CCCTTGTTTGACACCACCCACCTAGTGCAGCGCTGGCTCAATGTGGAGCAGGCGGCGATCTATACGGCAGTAGCGGCCTATGCCGAGCGTAGCGGCGCAACCATCCTCGCCGAGGGCATCGAGACCGAAACCGATCTCGAACAGGCCCTCGCCTTAGGGGCCACCCTTGGGCAAGGTTGGTATTTCTCGCGTCCTGGCCCTCTCAATGTACGCACGCCCTCCGCTCAGCGGCCCTGGATTCGCCAGACGCCCATGCCTACCCCACTCAGTCCGTTCAGTCTCCTCGATCCCTCGGCGATTCGGACAGGGTCAAAAGGTCTGCTCTTAGGGATCTCGCGGCACATCGAGAACCAAGGGCTGGCCCTTGAGACACCCCCGGTCGTCCTTGGTGCCTTTCAAGAGGCGCGATATTTCACCCCAGATACGGCGGCTCGCTACTCCCAACTGGCCGAACGATGCCCGCTGGTGGCGGCACTCGGCGTCAATCTGCCTCAAGAGCCGGTTGCTGGCGTCCGCGGTGCCGCACTGGGAGCCGATGACACCCTCCTCGGCGAGTGGGTGGTCGTCGTTGTCGGTACTCACTATGCCGGGGCGCTCATTGCCAAAGACCTCGGTGACACCGGAATCGATCGGGACCGACGTTTCTCCTTCGCCCTCACTCACGACCATGAAACCGTTTTGGCGGCTGCTCGGAGCCTTATTGCTCGCCTCATTGCAACGAGTTCGTTCCCCGATCGCTGAGCTGGGACATTTTGGGCACGCCCAGCAGGCACATCGGGGTAATGCTCCTAGTCGCTTAACTAAGCTACTTCGACCTGGAGCCATGAGAGTAGCGGTAGTGGGGGCAAGCGGGTTCGTCGGACGGGAGCTATCAGTTGCTCTTGTCAAGGCCGAATATGATGTCATCGCGCTCTCGCGTCGAGCTCCCGAGATCGCTGGCGCCACAGGTCGGGCCGTTGACGTGGCCGACGAAGTTTCCCTACAGAGCGCGTTAGTTGGATGCGAGGTCGCTTTCTATCTCGTGCACTCACTGAGTGCCGAAGACTTTCGTGCTCGTGACCGCCAACTGGCTGAAGGCTTTGGGCGAGCGGCCGCCGCGGTGGGCCTCCGACGCATCGTCTACCTCGGCGGCCTCGGCCAGGACCCAGAGTCCGAGCATCTTGCGAGTCGCCAAGAGGTCGGCACAGCGCTCGCATCTGGAGAAGTTTCTATCGTCGAGCTTCGAGCAGCGGTGGTACTCGGTGCCGGCAGCATCTCGTTTGAAATGCTCCGGTACCTGACCGAGCGACTTCCGTTCATGGTCTGTCCACGCTGGGTCCGCACCGCGATTCAGCCGATCGCCTCGGCCGACATCACCCGCTATCTGATCGCAGCGATCGATGTCGCGCCCGGCGTGTACGAGGTCGGCGGCGCCGACGTCACCTCGTATCGCGAGATGATTACGGCGTACGCTCTGGCGCGCGGCCTGCGGCGTCGGCGCATCGTCGACGTGCCGTACCTGACCCCTCGACTGTCATCGTACTGGTTGGATTTCGTCACTCCAGTGGATCACCGCGTCAGTCATTCGCTCATCGAGAGCCTCGTGACCAAGGTCGTGGTTGAAGATCAGGCGCGGACCGACGCGGCGTTCGACATCGAGCCGATGGGCCTTGCTGACGCCCTCTCGGCGGCGCTCGACGACCAGGCGCTCGAACTCGATCACGACCTCCTCAGCCGCGAGGACGGGCTTAGAGACGGCGTCTACACCGTTCGCGTCCGTACCCCTCTTTCGGGCGCCGCGTCGACGCGCCTCGACGCCGATCTTGCACGGATCGGAGGAAGCTACAGCTGGTACGGCTTAACGTTCGCCTGGAAAGTGCGTGCGCTGCTCGGTCGCCTAGCCGGGGAGAACTGGAAACTCAGCCACCCGCAAGAGATCCAAGAGATCGTCCTGGGTACCGCGGTGGATTGGTGGTATGTCGCTCGACGTGACCCCGGCATACTCGTGCTGCGCGCGGTTCGCTGGTTTCCTGGAGAAGCATGGCTCGGCTATCAGTGCACGGAGAACGAGCTGATCCAAGTCGGCTCGCTGCGCCCGAAGGGAATTCCCGGGTTCCTCTATTGGAAAATGCTCTAGCCGGTGCACCGTCAAGTTTTCCGGGCGCTTGCTCGACACAGAGTGACGCGTTCCGCGTAACCACGAGCCTGACCGTTGCGAACAGATAACGAATTAGGCTTGAACAGGGAGCGCGGTGAGTGAACCGCACAAGACGGTTAGGGAAGACCGGTGGCCATCGAGGGCGCCGCTGCCGTCATCGGCCGCGTGACGCGCCTTCTCGCTTCTACGGCCGACGATGCCGCCTTTCGCGAGCGGGTCCGCTCCGATCACGGACTTCGAGTCAGCGGGCTTTCACCGAAAGGGGAACCTTGCGGAACTGGCTTATTGACCCAGTCGACCGACTCTCGCAGAGGCGCCGGAATCGTCGATCCGGTGCCCTCGGCCGCCGATCTCATCTCCCGCAGGGCCCCCCGGGTGGAGCGATATGAACCGCTTGCAAAAGTGAGCGGGCGGTCCAGTGCCATACCAGATATCGATCCCCGAGCCGTTGATAGGGGGCAGGACTCAGCCCTTACCTGACAGAGACTATTCGGCAAACCGGATGATATCGACAGAGATCTCCACCGCCGGAACCGTTCCTCTGTTCCCAAGCCAGTGGGTGGTGTTCCTATCCTCGGACCAGCCCACTCCCGGCCGATAGTCCGTAGCGGCTCCATTCCGGTGGTCAGTGATCGTTCCTTGCAGTATGTAGACGATGCCTGGTCTGTCCTTATGGTCGTGAATCGGGCCGAAGACGGCTCCGGGCTCGAAGGTGAACATACGCATTCGAAGTTGTTGGCCCGCCATGCCCTCGATCTCAGGGCCAAGGTCAACTGTTGTAAGTAACTCCGCCGTCACACCCTTCGTCTCCGGTGCCGCCTCTTCATTGCTCATCGTGTTCACCTCTGTACGTCCAGGATCCTAACTTCGGAAGGGCCCACTACGGCCACAGCTAAGTCCGTCATCCGTTGGTCCGTCCCGGCTCAGAACGACTCAGGACACCACGTCGTAGAATGTCTGTACGACGCCCTCGTCGAGAGCTGCAAGCACCTTTTCCAGATGACCGCTTGCCATGATCAGCTCGCCGAATGCCGCATCATGTGCGTCGCGGGATGACCAAGTCTGGATGAAGGCAGAGCATCGTGGGTCGGTCTGATCCTGGAGGATGTCAAATGACTCGCATCCGTCGGCAGCGAGCATTCGCCGCCGTCCTTCGGATTGCAGTTCAAGCAGCATCGCCTCTTGGCCTTCAGCGGCGTGAAACCGAGTGATGGTCGTGATGCTCATAATTGTGCCTGATTTGTTGGGGGTTCGCTCGAAGGGTAGCTGTTCACCAGATTTGTCGCAGAGAACCTGATTACTGAGCCTGCGGCTCGAACAACTGCGCGGATGTATACACGCCCGAGAGTTCCGTAGCTTCCCCATCCAACCGATTGGCGGTCGGGGACGCGACGCGACCGGGAATGGTCCTCTAGAAGTTTGGAGCGGCGCATTGGCCCACTCCGCCCCCTGTCGCAGAGTTTGGGCTGCCGCCATCGGTGGGAGCAGGATTGTTGTTGCTGCACGACAATTGCCCCGAGATCCGATTGCCCTCGATCTCTGTGATCAAATTCTCCACTGTGGGTCCTACACCGGACGTTCCGGAGATTGAAGCCCCACCCTTGATCTGGTTGCCACCGAGTTCGATCTGCCCTGCGTTGGCACTGAGATTCAGGGTGCCCCGCAGGTCGTTGCCGCCACAGGAATAGCCATCGTCTCCGTTGTCACCGATGAGCACGAATCCGGTGGTGGAACTGACGGTGCTCGATCCATCGATCAAGCTGGCACAGAACGTAACGGCCTTGCCATGGGCCGAAGTGACACCACCGTGGACGGTTGAGCTGTTGAGTGACAGAGCAGCACCGGGCAAGACCGTGATTCCGCCGTTGACAGTGGCATTGTTGACGCACGTTGACCCTGTGACAGTCAAACCACCGTTGACTTTTCCTGTCACGACGGTCATGCAGCGCACCAACTGAGATTGAGCAGTTGATGTGCTGGGAAGGAAGTTCCCATCTCCGGCGTAGGTGGCCACGAGATTGTGTGTTCCCACTTGCAACCCGGCTGTCGTGAACGTGGCCTGGTCGGCGGAGTTCAGTGACGAGGTACCCAGCACGGAACCACCGTCAGAGAAGGTCACGGTCCCGGTAGGAACCCCAGCGCCAGGTGGGGGGACAGAGATCGTGGCGCTAAGCGTCACCCCGTCGCCGAAGTACGACGGATTTGGAACCGAGGTTAGAGCTGTAGCCGTGGGTGCCTTGTTCACCACCTGCCCGCCTGCCAACAGACCCGAACTAGCCAGGTAGTTCGTATCGCCCGTGTAGGCAACTGTGATCGAATGAGTGGCAACAGAAAATGAGCCGATCGCCGCAGACGTCGCCGAAGCACAGCCCACCGCTGACGTCGCCGAGACCGGAACGGTGTCGAACGGCGTTGACGCTCCATCCGCCGTGAACGCCAGGAGACCCGAAGGCGGCTGGGTCGGTGCCGTGCTCGGGAGCAGCCCACATACAGTCCCGGTGAAACTCACCTTCTGGCCGAATACCGAGGGGTTCGCTGACGAACTGAGAACGGTGCTCGTGGCGGCCTTGTTGACGATCTGAGATATCCCGCCTGCACTCGACTGGAAGTTGCCATCGCCGCCGTAGGTGGCACTCAGGTTGTGGGTTCCCACTGACAGGTTCGACGTGGAGATCGAAGCCTGACCACCTGACACTGCCGCACTTCCCAGATTCGTCGACCCGTCCGCAAATGTCACGGTTCCCGTCGGAGTACCCGCTCCAGGGGCAAGCGCACCTACTGACCCCGTGATTGTGATCGGTTGCCCGAACACGGACGGATCGGCGGTCACCGTGACGCCCGTAGACGTTGATGCCATGTTGACTTGCTGATTTGCACTACCAGAGCTCGAAAGAAAATTGGGGTCGTCGCTGGTGTAGGTGGCCACGATGTTGTGGGCACCAACCGATAGCCCGGATGAAACCACGGAGGCTGCGCCGCCGCTGAGCGCTTGGGATCCGCCCAGGTTGACACCGTTGTCGGTGAACTGGAGGATGCCGGTCGGAGTTCCGACGGACGACGGATTGGCCACGACGGTGGCCGTGAACGTCACTCCCTGCCCGAACACGGTCGGGGACGCCGGGGCAGCGGTGACCGAGGTGCTTGTGGACGCACCCTGAACGGTTTGGATGAGGGGGTCGCTGACGCTCGTCCCATAGGTGCTGTCGGCACCTGCAGTGATGACGTGCGTGCCGCCGGACAAGCTCGACGTCGAGAACGTTGCTGTGCTGGTTCCATCAGGGACACAAACGGGGCCGACGCAGCTGAAGTTCGGGTAGAGGATGACGGGGAAGTTCATCGGTATTGCCCCATCGAAGAAGACAACACCCCCAACAGGGAAGGCGGGAAATACTCCATGGACAGTCGCGGAGAACGTGACGCTCTGACCCAGGGTCGAAGGATTGGGGTTCGCACCAATCGTCGTGTCAACGCCAACTCCAGCTGCAGCCGGGCTGGACGTGGCCAAGACTGCGACGGTACTCCCCAAAGCCAGAACTGCAAGAAATACAACCAGTTGCCGAATCCTCATGACCTGCTCCCTGCCTAGCCGGTGCTGTTCGAGAAGGAGGAGTGCAACGTCAGTCCAGAACTGTTGATCAGCGCCTCATCAATCCGGGTGACCTCGACCGTAGCACCGAGACTGCTCCAAGGCCATGGGACTGGAACCATTGGGGTTCCCCGATCTGACCGTCCCGTATATCGAACGGCAAATGGCGCACGACATCGGCCTTGCTCAATCCTGGAAGCTGGCACCGCAAGGGGATCCCTGACCGGTGACCGACAGCCGCCGTCCGAGTAGGGCGCCAATCCGTCCGCAGCTCGTTCGGCTTCCGGAACACCGCAGTCCGCTTCGCGCTCGGAAGTCAGACGACTACTAGGACCGTCCACTCGTCGGTCGCGCTAAGTTCACTTCGGTGACGCGAGCCCATGTCGACTACGAGCAGCATGGCCGTACCTATGCGCGTAATCGACGGTCGGACCCCAGGATCGCTGCTCGGTTTCTGGCGGCGTTGGGCGACGCCCGGACGGTGCTGAACGTCGGGGCAGGTACGGGATCATATGAGCCCGAGGGCCGCTGGGTCCTTGCTGTCGAACCGAGCGCCACCATGCGAGCACCGCGAAGCGCAAACTCCGCGCCGGTGATCGACGCTAGCGCCGAGACGCTCCCTTTCGATGATGATGCCGTGGATGCAGCAATGGCATGCGTCACAATTCACCACTGGGATCCCCCAGAAAGGGGACTAGCCGAGATGCGTCGGGTTGCCCGGGGCCCGGTGGTGGTGTTCACCTTCGAGCTTGCTGCGCTGCCGACATGGCAACAGCAGTACCTTGCCGAGTGCGTGGAAGCCGAGAGTCCACGGTTTCCTTCTCTCGACGCCATCGCTACCGCCCTCGGAGGCCGCACTCGAGTCGAGCGCATCCCGACGCCCGGTGGCTGCATCGACGGTTTCTTCGAAGCATTCTGGCGGCGACCAGAAGCATTGCTGGACCCGGCCATCCGCTCCTCTCAGTCGGTGTGGGCACTACTGCCTCCTGGCGTGGAGGACCGCATCGTCGACCGATTGTCCATGGCGCTCCTAGCAGGGACCTGGGATGCCGAGTATGGCCACCTCCGAGATCAGACGGAGCTTGACGGCGCATTGCGCCTTGTCATCTCCGAACCTGCGTGAGATTGACTTCGGTCCATGCCTGCTCCCCAGACATGTCGTGCCTTGCGGGACGTCCACGGAGGAAGACGCCGTCCGCTCAAGGATCGGCTTGCGGGACGTATCGCCAGCCCCCTCGGCCGATCCGGACCCACGCGATAACCGTCGATCAGTGCGCTCAGGTCCCGGGATCGATCAATGGCTCCGGCCGCGCAGATGGAACGATCGGTAACGCTCGCGGAGAGCAAGCACCCCTTGGATCGGGCCGCGAAAGCGCGTCACGAGGCCGGCGACGCTCCTATCAATGTCAAGTCTTTATTTGGGGCTCCGGGGTCAAGACAGCGGACACAACAATGACGAGCCACTCGAATGCAGAGGGCATGCCGGGGTGTAATGCCTTCTCCCCACACAGTGCTTGGGCGCGCGGAATGAGGTGCCTGGCGGGGCCAAAGTTGGTGACGCTTGTGTTCGGGAGTTGTTGGGTTACCAATGCCGCTATCCCGGTCATGGTGACCTGGTATCCAAGTGCCTCGATCTTGCGCTGGAGCCGTTTCGCCTCAATGGCAGGATCGTGACGTAGCCCGAAGTACTGGGCACCGGGGTCGTCGTAGAGGGAACCGTTCGTCAGCAGGTGCCAGGCCACGGCCAAGATGGAGTGGGCCACGGCGACCGAGGCCTTGTTCGGGCCACGGCGTCGAGCGATTCGGCGTTATTGAGCGGAGAAGTAACTCCCCTTGGTCCTCGCTGCCGCCCGTGCGGATTCGATGAGTGCCCGCTGCAACCAGGTAGAGCCCTTCATCGTGCCCACGGGACGCCGCTTGCCGGCCGACTCGTGGCTGGCCGGTGCCACCCCGGCCTAGGCGCAGAGGTGTCCCGCTGTCGGGAAACGGGTCATGTCGGTGCCCATCTCGGCGATCATCACCTCGGCCGTGGTCCTCGACACCCCGGTGATCGAGCACAAGATGATGACCGCTGCCTCAAAAGGGCACAGCCGCTCGGTGATCTCGGTCGTGAGGGTGGCGATAGTCAACTACGGAGAAGACCGAGCAGTTTCGTCGCCGCCGGAGTGGAAGATGCCGGGTTCTGGCCAGTAACCAGCTTGCCGTCAACAACGA
>PMLV01000254.1 GCA_003160635.1 Acidimicrobiaceae bacterium
AGTTGCACCTGATCTTCCAGGTGGCCATGGGCTGGGAGAACTACCACCTCCATGCCTTCGAGATCGCCGGGCAGCGTTATGGCGCAGCAGACCCTGAATGGGAGATGAACGAAATAGACGAGGAGACCGTGGCAATGGTCGACGTCGTCACAGAGCGGGCCCGCTTCTTCTATGAGTACGACTTCGGGGACTCGTGGCGCCACGAGGTGGTAGTCGAGTCGATCGAGCCCGCAAAGCCGGTCCTCAAGCACGCGGTCTGTCTCGAGGGCCAGCGGGCCTGTCCCCCCGAGGACTGCGGAGGGACCTGGGGCTACTCGTCACTGCTCGAGGCGCTCGCCGATCCCAAGCACGAAGAGCACGACGAGTACATCGAATGGGTCGGTGACGACTTCGACCCCGAGACCTTCGATCTCGCTGCCGTAAACGCGACCCTCCAGCGGGTCCGCTGAGTCTCGGCCTACTTCCCCCTCTTGGCCTTGGTCGAACTCAGGCGGAAGCTGTCTGTCCCGGTCTCGATGATGTGGGCGTTGAAGGTGAGCCGGTCAACGATGGCTGCGACCAGTCGGGGATCGCCGACCACCTGGCCCCATTCGGAGAACGGCAGATTCGAGGCGGTCGCCACCGAGGACTTCTCCTCGCGCTCGGTCAGGAT
Source organism: Acidimicrobiaceae bacterium (assembly GCA_003160635.1). Taxonomy (GTDB): domain Bacteria; phylum Actinomycetota; class Acidimicrobiia; order Acidimicrobiales; family RAAP-2; genus Bog-473. Next base: position 653 of record PMLV01000254.1, read on the forward strand.
CTGGAACAGCAACTCTGCGCCTTTGGCATCGAGCTGGACGTAGCCGAGTTCGTCGAGGCACAACAGATCCAATCGACCATAGCGAGCAACGAGTCGCGACAGCCGCCGTTCGTCGGCGGCTTCGGCCAGTTCGTTGACCAGCCCGGCACAGGTGACGTAACGCACCGAACGGTCCTGTTCGCACGCCGCCATGCCGAGCCCAATGAGCAGATGGCTTTTCCCCGTCCCGCTGTCGCCCAGCAACACGACCGGGTCGCCGCTCGCCAAGTAGGCGCCCGAGGCCAGCATGGAGATGGTGGCCGCGTTCACCCCCGGGGCGGCTGAGAGGTCGAAGTCGGCCAGTCGCTTGATCCGGGGGAACCGGGCCTCGTGCACGCGACGTTGACGACGCCGTTCGCTTCGGTCGTCCACCTCGGCGGCCAGCACCTCGGCCAGATAACCCAGATAGGTGGATTGGCCCCGCTGTGCCATCTCGGCCAGACGAGTCGACTCAGTGCGCACCGTGGGCAGGTGTAGCTCCCTCGTCGCGGCCCCAATGGAGGCAGCCGCTGCAGTGTCGGTCATCTTGGCCATCAGCCAACCCCCAGCAGCTCGTCGTAGTGGGCCAGCGTGGGTGCCGGGCGGTCAAAGACGGCCAGGGACTCGTTCTCGAGCGCCACAGGGGCCGGTCGACCGAGCGAACGGCGGGCTTCGACGGCGACCACCTCAGGATCGATCGAACCAACGGAGAGGGCCGCGCACATGCCCGCATCGACAGCCGACTTGGTCATGGTGCGATGGAGCAATAAGACCCCGATGAGGGTCCTGGTTCCAGCCTGGTCGCCCTGGCTGCGCCGTGCCGTTTCCCAGAACCGCTGATGGGTCGCGCTGAACGCGCCACTGCGCCGGGCCCGCTCCAGGGCACTGGCCCCGCTGAACGCTCCGGGCTTGATGGCGAGCACTTCGAGGTAGTGGTCGAGTTCGAGTGTCTCGGTCCCTTTGCCAAGAGCGCGGGCGTGGCGGGCGACCACAGCTGATCCGTCAAGAGCGGCCACGCTGTCGGCCCCGAGCGCGACATCGATCCGGCGCCCGGCAAAGCGGACGGGGACCGAGTAGAAGCACTGGCGCACGCAGATGCGGCTCTTGGTGTCCACCCGGCAGTTGAGGGCCAGGGCCACGTCGAAGGATTCGGCGGGCAGCACGGTCAACAACGGCGCTTCAGCGGCGAAGTGTGCCGCGATGCTGAGGTGTCGTCCGGCCACGTGACGAGCGTCATCGCGTTCGTCGCCAAGGGCCACCAGGTCGTTGAGGGCGACCAGTGAAGCGACGTCGGGCATCGGGACAAGGTGGCGCCGGCGAAAGCGGCCCACCTCGCCTTCGACGCCGCCCTTTTCATGAGCCCCGACGACGCCAGGGCGGCAGAAGAACGAGTCAAAGCCATAGTGGCTCCGCATGGCAATGAAGCGTTCCGATTCGATCCGGTCACGGCCCTTAAGCACCCGGATGACGGCAGGCTTGAGATTGTCGTAGCGGATCCGCACCGGCACGCCCCCAAAATGGATGAACGCCCTGACGTGCCCGTCGAGGAATACCTCTTGGGCCTGGTTGAAATAGACCCGGTGGAACGCCTTGCCGCTGGCCGAGAGGCGCATGACGAACATCCAGGCCTCCACGAGGACGCCGTCCAAGTAGAAGCTCACCTGGCCGAAGTCGACCTCGGCCTCTTCGGCGAGGGGATGGGTCTGGGGGACGCACACGTCGGAAAGGGTCAATGAGCGCTTCTTCTTGGCCAGCCCGACGTAGCGACGGACGCTCGACTCGCTCACCTGGGCGTCGTGTTCTTCGATCAGACGCTGGAAAACCCGACGGGCCGTGTGGCGGTGCTTCTTCGGAACGTTTTCATCGGCGGCCAACCAGGCGTCGATGGTCACCTTCCACGGCCCGAGCGAAGGACACTGCCGCGCCGTGACTCTGCGGGACGGCGGGGTCGCCGAGTCCAGTGCCGTGCGCACCATTCGACGATGCACCCCGAAATTCCGGGACAGCTGACGTATCGATGGACTCTCCGTCCCGTTGCTCGCCCTGCGGATCTCTTCGAACAGTTCCACCTTTGACCTCTTTGCCATAGGGCCCAGGCTCCAGCCCACCAGAGCAAAACTGGTGGACCCCTCCAATGCTGGACGCCAAGTGGGGCCAGAACAAATAATCAAGGTGGGGCCAACTCAGGTGATCACACCCAGAAGCGATTCCATATGTCCTCTCGAACGATGCATCGGGTGCTCGATGGCCTCTACCGGGAACTTGGAGTGAAAGGCCGAATCGGGGCGGTCTTGTGGGCTGAGCGTCACGGTCTACTCCCGAGGTAGGGGCCCGGCGGCTCGCTCGACCCCAAGAAGGCATAGATTTCTGTTCAAATGTGAACCTTCACTTCAGAAGGGCGAATATACGTATCAGTGGGCGATGAAACCGTCATTGAAAGCTCTTGGATCGATCCAGACCAATTCGGAAAGATTTTCGAAGCGCACTTCAACGCGCTGTATCTGTTTTGCCAGCGCCGGGTTGGTCGTGCGTCGGCGGAGGATGTTGCAGGTGAGGTTTTTGTGCGGGCATTCGAACAGCGCCGCCGCTACGACCTTGGCCGGTCAAGCGCTCGACCCTGGCTCTATGGGATAGCGCTGAATATCATAAGAAACGAAGCAAGGCGACAAGATCGGCAATCTCGTGCCGTGAATCGAGTTGCTAGTGAGCTTTATGTCTCCAGGTGTTCGTTGGAAGAAAATCTGATTGATCAGATCGGGACGCGCCAAGAACTGACGGACGTCATTGCTGCTCTCGACGGTCTAAAGGATGCAGAGCTTGAAGTGCTTCTTCTCTACGTCTGGGAACGACTTAGTTATGAAGAAATTGCTTTGGTAGTGGATGTTCCCGTCGGCACTGTTCGATCACGCATCCATCACGCGAGGCGCCATCTGGCTGCTTTGAGCCAACAACGAGACGATGCCGAGCTTCTCACCCAACGTTGCAAAGGAAGTGAACATGGACCCGGATCTGTACATTATTGAACGGTTGCGTCCCGCTGATGTAGAGCCGACGGCGCAGGAGATGTCCCGTCAGCGAGCGCTCCTCTTTGAATCGATGCAGAACGAGCCGGTTCGGAGAAGGAAGAATGAGCCGATTCATCGCATTCGCCGCCACCGAGCGGGAGGACTGCTATGTATCGCGGGTCTTGCGTTCTCTATTGGCGGTGGAGGAGTTGGGTGGGCGCTTGCTGACTCCAGTGCTCCCCCTCAAGCGAGTTCACCTTCCATGCCTGTCACCGTCACTGCATGCTCAGCGCCTGGTTCTGATGGAGCATCGATTACGTACATCGTGGAGGGAACGATGTGCGAACCGGGAAGAATTCCCGCGACCAATACGCTCTCCTTCTCATCCGGTTCGCCGGGCATTTTGTACTGCACGATTTCGGGAACGTCGTCTTCCCCGCAGGATCAAATTCTCGTCATTGATTCATCCGTGTGCCCAACCGGGTATTCCAAGGTGAAATCTACCTCGTCTTCCTGACCTAGCCAGGAGGCATCACAAGTTGGCCATTGGTCGCCTGATGGTCTAGTGGAGAACCATTGTGACCCAGACCCTTGATCTTGCGCGTCCAAATTCCCTGCCCGAGGACGGGACTGTTGGAGGTACATCACCTCGACGGCCTCGGCGAACCCTGTTTGCTGCCTTGTTCATCGTCCTCGTTGCTTCTGTCTCGTGGGGGCTATCCTCGATCAAGATCGGAGATATCGTCCAAGACCACAACGGGCCAATCCTTGTTGTCGGGGACAGCCTCGTGGTGCAGGCCACTCAAGCCTTACGGTCTTGGAACCTTCCATCAACTCCAATCATGCCGGAAGGTGGATCGGGATCAGCACCGTGTGATTGGAACACCGGGTACGTGGATCCCATTTCGGGTGATCACCTAAAGTTCTCAACTACTTTTCAACGTATTCATCCAGCTGCAGTTGTATTTGCTTTCACTGGTAATCCAGGTCTGGAACCACGAATCACGGGATGTGTGAACTCGTCTCGTAACTATACGATTGCCGCCCTTCTGGCAAGCTACAGAGAGGCGCTCACCGAGATGGCAACATACGCCAGCAAACACGGTGCAGCCGTGTATTTGTCGGCGACGCCACCGCGAAACCCTGCGACACCTGCCGGCACCTACTTAGGATCTGCAGGTAATAAGGAATATGGATTCAACGGAGTTCCCGCCTTGAATGAACTCTACAAGAGCATCGCTCGGTCCAAAGTTGGGACTTCGCTCCACTGGACCTATGACCCATATCCGGCGGAGTACGTTTCGACGAAAAATCTGACGTGGCGGATGACGGAACGTTGTCGACCATGGAATGCGGTTGTCTGCGCTCAAGGCGTCGTCGAGGTCCGGTCCGGTGGCCTCGATGCGATCCATCTTGATCCAGGTGGATCCGGCGCTGTGCTATACGCAATCGGACTTGTCAAACTGCCGCTCGATGAGATGAGCGGTAGCGGGTCATCGAACCCCATCTTGTCTGCTCTGGCACCAGGCAATTGAACCCATGGTCCGGGGCGTCGCCTCAAGTATCCCCATCCATTCCGTTGATACTAGAATGGTACTTGGTACCGCATTAACGTCTATGCGACCAACAAGGTGTTTCCCGTCGTGATCAGTGGGTAGTACTGGCTGCCTGCATACTGGCACCCGCGGCGTCAAGATGTTGTCAGTTCCACGACTGTCGCAGTCACTGCGCCCGGTGCAAATGTCATCGACGACACCGCCTTAATTGCGTCATATATGTGCCGAAATCAGGCGATTCAGGCGAGTTCTATTGATGTCCCTCACACGATCATGCACGCTCCAATTGGGTCAATCCTGGCCTGAAGAAATGAATAGGAGAAAGTCATGCGTGGAAGGAAAGCAAAGCTTTTGGGGATCGCATCTCTCGCCTTGGGAAGCATCGGTGGAATGTCTGGCGCTGTAGTGATTGGTGCGATACCAGCAAGTGCTGGAACGCTCAACTGCCACAGTATCGGTGTGTACCCGCCGAGCGAAACCGCCTATGGGATATCGGCGTTAACCGGATGCGGAACTGGTTCGCCGACCTTGGCGTTGACCAAGACGTGTCAGGAGATCGACAGCATTTACGGGTGGGTGGTCAATGCCAACGGAACCCACGGGTCCGGCACGGCTTGTGACAACAACGATACCTCCACATATCAAGAAGCATTCGGAAACTGCGCTAGCGGGACATGGAGCTATCGAACGCATGCCGTATGGGGCGGTGTCGATTACTACGCCCCCAACACCAGCGGTACTTCGTTTTCCTGCTGAACGCTGCTGAATCGAACCCTGCACTGACATATTCGATGTGTCCAGTGCTGTCAACGGAAGGACTCAAGTATGGTTCCTAACCGAATTTTCGGACCGGTGATACGCATTAGGCACATCGGACTCGTTAGCTTGCAATGTTCCCTTTTCATCGTCCTTATTGCCACCGCAGTCTTGGCCCAGGTACCGCGTGAGGCTGCCGGACTTGAGCGCCCGTCTGGCGAGACCCTGGCGGGCGCTCAAGAGGCATGGGTGGCAACATTTGGCAAAGATCGCACGGCATCCTCAGTAGTGGCCAATCTTCAAGATGGCAATAAGTTGTCTTCTCAAGTCCAGAGCATCATCACGGCAAGTGCGGAGTTCCCTGTGTCAGTGAGGGTTCTCCAGATGAAACTCGTTGATACATCAGCATCAGTTATTTATCGCGTATTTGCCAACAATCTTGAAGTGGGTGCCTTACATCAAGGGCGCGAGATGTTCACGAATGGAGCGTGGCATGTCTCGATGGAGACGTGGTGTGATACCTACGATACGGGACCTTTCCAATGCCCAGGTGGAGCGACCCCGAAAGATGGCCTTCGTGCCCGGAAATTGATCGAAGCTTCAATTTACGATTCGCTTGAGCGCGGACCTCTCACAAAGCAACTGTCTATAGTCTCCGGTGGATCGCACTTGACGAGTTTTATCGTCTGGGATCCGAGAATCGAACATGTGAGTCGGATTCATATTGATTTCGAAGGTCCGAAACTTGCCGGAATACAATTCATCATTGGCAGGGACCGGCGAAACGCGCAAGTCAGCGGGGACGCAATCCTGACAGGCGGGACTTGGAAATTGACTATGAACACATGGTGTACTGCGATTATGACGGCTTACGCAAAGCCATCCTGCCCACTCTAGCTGGGGTTTGCTTAGGCCTTCCTTCGCCAGCTCGAACAGGTCCCACTCGGACGCTGAGGGTTGTGGTTAGCCGTTGTTGAATGGCCAGAGGGCGATCATCAAAAATGGGTTTCGATTCCTATACGTGCTACAGCAGAGTCCTTCGTGTCTCGGACTCAAGCGTACAATGCAAGACGCAATGAACGACCTAGTCGACATGGCCATCGTAGACCCAACCCCCCATTTGCGCCTGGACGAGACTCTCGCCGACTAATCGCGCATGTCGCAAAGTTGGGACAACGTTGTCGGTCTCTACTGGCTACAGTGCGCACGCAGCGTACGCAGCGTACGCACCGTGACGCAAACGCTCCTTGGCCGTTGCGCTTGTCATTCGCAAGCTCAATCTCGATCGAGCATGTCCATAGCGTGTCTGCGGTACGCATGCCCTACGCGTTGCCCTACTCCATCTCTTGGCGGCGTTCACGGGTGGGACGCAAAGACAAGCCTTGTTGATCGTCCCAGTTGACGCCCGCCCGGGTCCCGAAATGTCCACGGGCGGGTCATACGGACGCCTCCAGTTTCACTCCAACTCACGGATCTGTGCCGGCCCACTGAGGGTGCCTAATGACGGTTCGGCTTACGGAGATTGTCCACGGGCTCGAGATCGGGCCCGTGGGGACCTGTTGCCAGACCGGCGCATTGGGGCAGGCCGGTGCCGAGGTGAGGCATTCGATTCAAAGGGCGGAGCATCTTCGCCGTCTGAGGCCCGTCCAGGCGAAGATCGCGATCAATAGGACGAAGGCGGCGCCGAGGACGATAAGCCAGGGCTCGTCGGCCTTGAGGCCACTGGCTATGGCGTGGTTGATGATCCGGTTCGGATTCGGCGTTGTGGTGGTCGTAAAGTTCACGGGGGCACGCTAGCGCCAACGTGTCCCGCCTTCCCGGCGCAAAGGGGCGCTTTCGCGTTGACAAGTAGACTTAGCCATAGTGGCTTCTAGGCGACGCGTTACGGTGGCCCGGATCGGACTTATGGCGCTACTGCCCCTGTTAGCCCTCGCAATATCGTCCTCGGCACGCGGAACGACGCCCTCGCACCTGAATACTGGGGCGCTCTCGCGGTATCTTCGTCCGGCGAGCAATGCTGAGGTCACAAGATGTGAAATCGCCGCAAGATCGGTCGACCTCGATGTCCTCTGTCCGTTGGTCCTACCCAAGGGTCAATATGACAATCCCTGGTGCGAGAACGACAGGGCAAACCCGTGTGGTTATACCTGCGTGTTCGGCGTCTGTTTTCTCGCGCAAGTAGTATTCTCGGCTCCACAGAGCTATGTGGGAATGCAACCAGGCGTGGGTCACTTCGTCGTGTACGCGGTCGCGCAGGGTCGCCGCGTCGTTGTCCCGTGTCGGGTCGGCTTGAAAGTAGGTTCCATCAAAAATGGCGGCAGAAAATGGGACATTTGGCACTGTGGCATCCAGCCTGTCAATGACTCCGGTTTCCGTCATCGAGGTGGACGCGAAATCATCGACGCCGGAGAGTTGATGCAAGGTCACACGGTGTTCGTAACGACCGTCAAAGATACGACGGTTGAGGTCAGTCTCCACGGAATAACTGACCTGAACAAAAGGCTTCTATCGCGGATTATTGCCCATATGGTTCCAAGTAAATGAGTCTCGCGTGACCGACAGACCTACCCCAAAGTGCCTGCGAAGCGGGTCAGCTCGCGGCAAGCGATCCCGCAAAGGGATCCTTGCGGCGAAGATCTGGGTATTGGTCGGGGTGGCTCCCAGTGTGCCGCCGGTCAATCGCCAAGTAGCACCTCCATGACGACGGCGGATTCTTGCCCCACAAAATACTCCACAACTCGAACCGTTTGACATCGTCGGGTCGCTACTCACGTCTTGGTCATGCCTGCTCAGGCCGTCGCGCTCCGTCGGGAACCACCCACTCCGCGCGCCCGAATCGGATTCACGGTGCTGAGGTGAGCGACCCCATGGCATCGAAAATCCTATCGAATGGGATGCCATTATCCCGGGTCACGCGGACTCGGTGAGGGTCATCGGGGAACCTTCCACGACTACCCGGCGGTTCTTATTGTGTCCCCCAAGGTCCACAAATTCGAGTTGCGCGAACCATCGCTGAGTCCCTGCCGGAGTTCATGTGCCAAGTGAGCGACCCCAGTCGCCTGCCAGCCTGTCGGGAGCGTCATCGGGCAAGCTAATTTCGC
>PMLV01000314.1 GCA_003160635.1 Acidimicrobiaceae bacterium
ATCAGTTCCGGCGTGAGCCCTTAGTACATGCCCCCCCGCCTGGCAGATCAAATGGGCGGCCTAATCGGCGCCCTTCTCTTCCGTCAGTTCCTCGGGTAGCTCCGGCAAGTCCCATTCCTGCGTGGCTCCCCCGATGGGTCCTGTCGGAGGATGCAGAGGCTGGTGGCGGTGAAGGTCTAGGAACGATTGGCACTCTTCGATGAGTTCGGGATCCCCTGACCCATCCTGATGAGCGTCCAGGTACTTCTGCGCCTCTTTGGGATTAACGGGGCGCCACTCTGCCGGCCAATCGGTCACGCCTTCCTCCGCTCGACGCGAAACCACGCTCCCGCTGGGTACGACACCACGACGCCATCCTCTTTGGAAGTGATGTTCAGCACGCCCTCCTCGACGCGCCATTTGTCGCCCTGATGCTCATTCGTCAGGTCGTTCCCATTCCTGCTGCCAGTCACTACGACGATTGTGTCCATCTTCTCTCCCTACGTCCGGTGAGGCCGACGGTACACCTGGCCGCTTACGGTGCGCTCGTGGACGACGGGCCCTTACGCCACCACTCGCAGCTTCGGCCGGTCGCGCTCCGTCACGCCACCCCCACACGCCCGCGCTCTCCGGGTCCGCCAGGGCGTAGTCGAGACATTCGGCCCGCACCGGGCAACTCGAGCAGAGCGCCCGTGCCTTGGCCACATTGGCGCCGAGCGTCGGAAAGAACAGCGCCGGGTCCTGTCCCCGACATTGCGCCCGCTTCATCCACGCCGGCCGACTGGTCAGATCGTCGAGCGACGGGAAGTCCTCCATGACCTGTGGCGTCATCAACCATTTCACGACACCCTCGGTGATGACCTCAGGCACCGCAACATTTTGCCTGGTCGCACCGTGCGACCGGGGGATACCGTTTGCCCATGACAAACGAAGAGCGGATCCGCGGACTCGAGGACGCATTGATCAACCTGAGCAACATCTTGGAAGCCGACGAGAAACATGCGATGGCCGAAAACGAGACCATCCGGCAGCAGGGAGCCGAGTTCTACCGCTGGATGGATTCCGTCCGGGCGCATCGGGGCCTCCCGTAGGCCGGGTTCGGCAACGCTTGCGCACGACCGAACGCCTGACTGTCCAACGCCCGGGCGCCGTGCGGGGTCTGACGCTTATCGGATGCGCCCGTTGCTACCCTGCGCCCATGGACCGCATGCCCGTCCCCGGCGACCTCCACGGGGGATTCTTCATCGCCCCCGGTCGGTGCTTCAGGATGGTGTACTCAGACCAGCTCCAGGCGACGCACTGCTATGAGCCCACGGCGTGGAAAGGCATTTGGCGTGATCGCAAGGGCAAGAGCTGGTACATCGAGGCGTGCCGACGGCATGCGCCGAAGGTGAAGGCCGATGGCAGGGTTTAGAGTCTGGGGATGGGCCCCCAAAACGAAGGTGGTGAGGATCTCTCCGCTGAGTTGGAGGTGACTCAGTTAGGAGGCGTCGATTCGAATGTCAGCGCCAAGGGGGGGCGAAATTTTTCTTTCAGTGTGCCCTTCGGGACCAGGACGTAGATGGGGTATCCGTTTATGAGGGTCGCCTCACAGTTGAGCAGGCCAAGCGCACCATTACTCTGGGTCAACAGCCCGCACTGGCCACCGATGCAGTTCGATATACGACGGTTAAGAAACTCCAGGACGCTGGTTTCACTGTCCAGCGGACGGCGGACATAGCCGAAGGCCACATCTCAGTCAAGGCGGTAGACTGGAATAGTGAGGCAGCTTCGCGGTTTCATGGCTGCTTCGAGGAGTACAGAATGAAAGGGGCAACGTGACAGATCGCATTCGCGTAAGCGTCGGATCCCCTCCGTGGCGCCCAGACCCAGAAACCAGCTTGGACAAGGTCATTCAGCGCGGCACCATTCCCCTAGTTGGGATCGTCTCTCAGCACGACGTCAAATATGTCTTCTGGTGCGCGATTGGGCATGCCAGCGAAGCCAACCTTTGGCTCTATGCACATGTCACAGAAGACTCTGCAGAGCGATTGAGTAGCGCCAAGACTCAGGAGGAGTTGGTCAGCATTCTGCGTGAGGTGACAAGCGGACGGGCGGAAATAGTGGCCCTTGCATTGAATGATGATAAGGAGCGGGGGATAGTACTTACCGCGCCGCTAGACCCGGCCCTCGGATTTGGCGAGGATCTGTCTCCGGCAGCTGCGGCGATTTCGGCGAGAGTGCAGGAAGTAACACACGCTGCCGAGGTCACGGCCGGCCAGAGTGAGCGAGTTCTAGCCTCTACTGCCTAGAACTCCGGTGGATCACCTCTGATCACGCCCGAAGATGCCGAACCCGCCAAATCGTCCGCCGAGCCCTCTTGACACGCCGAGGCAACCAGCGACGCTTGAGGGGATGGCGAAGGCGGTAGAGGGTGGTCATGGGCGGGGAGGTTCCGGTTGGAAGTGGCTGACGATCAGCTGCAGTTCCAATAGAGAAAACTCGCCAGTGATGACCTGCCCGCCGTTGCTGTCAGGGTCGGTGACCACCAAGTTGCGAACCAGGAACGTGCACTCTTGCCTATCGTCCATTTCGTCAGCTCCTTCTCACTTATGACTCCACGTACGGGTCGTCGAGGAAGAGCGGCGCCGGCTCGGGCTCGATGGGGGTGGGATCAGGAACGGTCATGACTTGGCACTACCCGGCCACAGCTGATCGAAACGGACCACTACCCCTCCCCCACGATCGTCCGCCCCGTCGCCCTAGCCCACTTCTCGATGGCCTCACGGGACCAGATTCGGCCGGTCGCTAGATACGCCGCGGGCGCCGGGAACGTCGGATCGTCCTTGGCGATCTGGTTCACCCGCTGCCGGCTCACGCCAAACATCGCTGCGATCTCCACAGCGCCGACCAGATGATGGGTCACGAGAGGTCAGCATACTTGTCGACCAGACAAGGCGGGTGTACCTTGGGTCCTACTTGTCGACCCGACAAGCGAAACGAAAGGAGGCGCCAGATGGCGCTTGCAACGAAGGTGAGTCCAGCCCGACTCGAGCGGGCCAAGGGCCATATAGTCATTTCGCCAGAGCACGAGCGGTACTACGAGATTCTCGACCAATTGCAAGATAAGTACCCCGACGACGACGAACTTCTCGACGAACTCAGCGGCCTTGTCTGCGATCTTATGGACGAATCCGAGCTGACCGGGGTGCACCGACACGGCATCCAGATCCTGCAAATGATCAACGGAGATCGATATCAGCACCAAGCCTGCATGCCGCCAGAAGTGGACACTGACGGGGATGAGGATCGGTGGTACGAGGCAGGGACGAGAACAGCGGTGAAGTCATGACCCAAACCCAGAAGAAGCCAGACGCTCCCGTGGAGCCGAAGCCCTGGATCGATGTCGAAGGCAACTTGATTTGCGACTGCCAGCTCATGGCTGTAAACCCGCTCACCAAAGACGACGAGATGGGCTATAGGTGGGAGCTCCACGAGCTACTCCGGGGTGTCGAGCAGATGACAGCGATGGATGCCCTCGAGCTGATGGCCGACGTCACCTGCTGCGAAATCTGGCCAATGGAGTCCGGCGGCATTGCCGTCTTCGCCGGCCAGCATCAGTGGGTGGATCAGACCTCCGTGTTCAAGGTCTTCCACCATCTTGCCGAAATTGCCGAAGGGTTCGAACTCGGAATGAGGAGCCGACGCACCTGACACACCCACCTGCCACACTTTGCGGCGCGCCTTATGCACCGGCGATTGGGAGGCCTTCGGGCCTCCTTTTCGCGTCACCTCTTCGGCCCGGTCAAACCGTCCCCATGCCGGTCGATTGCGGGGCACACACGGCCGAGGTGGTGCGGTGTCCTGGTGATCGTCGTGGGTCAGTGTTCACTTCCGTAGAGGGTGGGGGTGCCGCCGGCTGCCAAGGCGACGACACCCCCGTTCGGCACGGGCCGCAGACCCAGTCGACCGTCCGAAATCGTGTGCTTAGCGAGTGGGTGGGGTGTGGCCGGCCGACGATGGTCCGACCACACCCCGTTCGGACGGCACCCGAGGCAATGGGTAGTGAACCGTCCGAAATCTCATGTGAGTTCCCTGACTGCTGGCGGCATGCCGGCGGTCGAGTACGCCAATGCTTTTTCCGTGAGGCGCCGCGCGGCGCCGATCAGTGCGTCTGCGGAGTTCCCGCGGACAGCTGCCCAGGTCGCCAGACACAACGCCATGACCAAGTCATCGTGTTTGCCGCTCGATGCGTCGTAGGTGTCGTGTCCCCGGGCGCTGATGTTCACCTCGAAATGCGACAGCTCGGCTCGCAGGTCCTCAACGAGCGGAAGGTCGGGCACGGTGTGGAGTCGTCGGCCCTGGAGCACAACCTCGAGCGCCGTCACAAGGTCACGTTTCGGCACGCGGGAGGCGTACGCATCGATCTGGTTCTCGTCGGCCCCGCCCGTGAACGTCACGGCGAACACTGACACTCTCGTCCGCTTGCGCAGCATGTCAACCACTGGCTTGCCGACTCCCGTGGCATCGATGACGATGCGAGTGCGATCGATCGTGCTGGCGTCCTCGGCCACGGTGGCGATGCGGTCGACCACTTTTTCGTAGTGCGTACCGAGCGGAATCTTCTCGAGCCAGCGAATGAGGTGGATCTTCTCTGGCCGGTCGTCGATGTGGGATTGCTCGGGGAGGTAGGAGTCGAGCGCGACGATCGCCGTATTATCCACAGCCTGGCCGACGTCGACCCCGATGATGATGGGCATCTCAGGCCGCCCCAGCCGAAACGAGAGAGGGCTGATCGGTCCCACAGTGGATGCAGCTGGCGTCCTTCCAGAAATGACCCTCGTGACTCCGGCAGCGCACCGATCGGGGGCGAGGGAGTCTCGGTATGGCGATGCGCGCCGGGCGAGCGGGGCCATAGAGAGCGCCGGGCCCGATGGCGCCGAGCTCGCCGGCAGTGAAGATGGCGGCGATATCGTCGGTGGAGAACATCAGGCCGCCCAGGTCGACGAACTGGCACTCGTATTCGGCCTTAAAGCGCCACTCCCCCAGCGCCCGCCGCTCGTCGGCGAGAAACTCAGCGGAGATGCGAGGGCACTGGTCAGCCGTCACCGTGGTGACCCGCCACTCTTGTGATTTCGAGGCTTCGTAGAACCAACCACGGCGCCCGAAAGGCGTCGACATCGCCAGCATCCGACCGGAGCTGACCGCAAGCATCGGCCGCACGGCGGCCATCGTGTCGTCGGGAACGAACGCCGCTTCGTCGACGATGAGCAACTTCACCGCTGAGTACCCTCGGATCGTCGTGGTGATCCCGTGACCAGGATGGTTTCTGCCGAATCGCGCCCCCAAGGCGCGTATACAACAGAGCGTGTCGGAGGGGCGTATGACCCCCTGAGTCCACCGGCCGTGCTCAGCGGTCAGGTGACGCTCAGAGCCGCCTAACGAACCGAAAGTCCTGGTAGGAGCTCCGGTGCGGGGCTTGGGGGTTAAAAGTGCAAACGTGCGCCCCAAAGCGGCACGTCGCCTCCGTCCTGGAATCGGGGTGCTGGCACGAATATGTTCCGGATGCTGCCCTCCTTGGTCGCCCACTGAGCATCCATAAGACTGCCCATGTGATGGCGACCGCGGACGCGCCACTGGAGGTCTCAGCTCGACCGCGCGACCGCAATCGCTGGAGAAAGGGCGTGCTAACGGTTGTCCTGTACCGCTTCCAGCGCACGTTCCGGCAGCGCCGCGGCGCCTACTTGTCGCTCGTCCTGCTTCTGGGTCTTGTCGGCGGCCTCTCCATGGGCGCCCTCGCCGCAGCCCGGCGCACCGAGTCCTCCTTCCCCACCTTCCTGGCCACCACCAACCCGTCCAACCTGAGCTTCGGCACGGCGCTGTGGAATCCGGCGCTCGGGTACACCACCGGCTACAACGGCCCCCTCGTGGCCACTATCGCCCGCTTACCCCATGTCCGGCGGGCCGAGAGCTACTCGGCCATCTACAGCGAGCCGATCGGAGCGAACGGGCAACCGACGTCAGCGGCCCAGAAGGCCAACTTCGACGTCAACGGAAGCGTCGACGGGCTCTACTTCAACCAGGACCGGGTCACGGTCCTGCAGGGACGGATGGCCGACCCCAAGCGGGCCAACGAGATCATGATGACCGTGGGTGCGGCCGACGCCCTGGGCCTCCACGTCGGGCAGACCGTCACCTGGGGCACCTACACCAGCTCCCAGTTCGAGTCGGCGAACGCACCTCCCGCGCTGCACGAAAGACTGACCCTCGTCGGGACCGTCGTCCTCAACAACGCCGTCGTGCAGGACGAGATCGATGCCAACGGCCCCACGACCGTCATCTTCACGCCGGCCCTCACGCGGCGGTTGGACAACTGCTGCGCCAACTTCTCGTTCACCTTCCTGCAGCTCGACCAGGGCAGCCGCGACGTGCCGGCGGTCGAAGCGGAGCTCGAGGGCGTCATGCCCTCCAAACTCCCCCACGACTTCTACGACACCTCCATCGACGTCACCAAGGCCCAGAATGCCATCAAACCCGAGGCCATCGCCCTCGCCGTGTTCGGCCTCATCGCCGGGCTCGCCGCGATCCTCATCGCGGGTCAGGTGATCGGCCGGCAGTTGGGTTTCTGGGCTCCGGAGGAGCGCACCCTGCGCGCCCTCGGTGCCAACCCGTTCATGACCGCGGGCGACGGTTGGTCGGGATCATGGGCGCCGTCGTGGTGGGCGCGTTGGTGGCCATCGGCGTCGCCGTGGCGCTCTCCCCACTGGCACCGCTGGGCCCGGTGCGTCCCTACTATCCCGACCCCGGAGTCGCCTTCGATTGGACGGTGCTCAGCCTCGGGGTGGCTGCGCTCGTCGTGGTCCTCGGGTCCGTGGCGATCGTGCTGGCCGTGCAGCGGGCGCCGCAGCGCACCGGGACACGCCGTCGGCCCCGCGCACCTTCGCGCATTGAAGGTGCCGCGTCCGCGGTTGGCCTGCCCGTCTCGGCGGTCACCGGCATCCGCTTCGCGCTCGAGCCGGGCGCGGAGAGCGAGGCCGTGCCGGTGCGCTCCGCCATCCTCGGTGCGACACTGGCCGTGGTGGTCATTATCGCCACCGTGGTCTTCGGTTCCAGTCTCACCTCCCTCGTGTCGCACCCTCGCCTCTATGGATGGAACTGGAACTACGCCCTGATCGCCGGAGGCGGGGTCGGCGACATCCCCGCCGCGCAGTCGGCGACGCTGCTCGACCACGATCCGAGCGTGGCAGCCTGGTCCGGGTACTGGTTCGGCAACCTGCAGATCGACGGCCTCACCGTGCCCGTCCTCGGTGGGTCACCCGGTGCATCGGTGGCGCCACCGATCCTGACCGGCCACGGCTTCGACGGGCCGGGTCAGATCGTGCTCGGTCCAGGCACGCTGGCCCAGATCCACAAATCGGTCGGGGACTCCGTCACGGTGCGCTACGGGACGACCACCCCGCACCTCCTCCGCATCGTCGGCACGGCCACCATGCCCGCAGTGGGCGTCGGCGGCGTCACGGGGCATGCGTCCATGGGGACGGGAGCGGTCGTGCCCTACCAGCTCCTCCCCACATCGGTACGCAACCAGTTCAGCGTGTCCCCGGCTGGCCCTAACGCCGAATTCGTGCGCCTCAAGCCCGGGGGAAACGCCAAGATCGCACTCCGGTCGCTGAACCGCATCGCGGCGGAGGTGACGCCCCCGGGGAACAACGGCAGCTACGTGCTGGGGGTCGAGAGGCCGGCCGAGATCGTCAACTACCGATCGATGGGTGCCACCCCGCTGATCCTCGGCCTCGGGTTGACGGCGGGCGCGGTGACCGCCCTCGGCCTGACCCTCGTCGCCTCGGTCCGGCGCCGCCGCCGCTCCATGGCGATGCTGCGAACGCTCGGCTTCACAGGCCGCCAGCTGAGGGCGAGCGTGGCCTGGCAATCCAGTGTCGCCGTGGTGATCGGGCTCGTCATCGGCGTGCCGCTCGGGATCGTCGCCGGGAGGTTCCTATGGGATCTCTTCGCCACCAACATCTACGTCGTGCCCAGGCCGACCGTACCTGCCCTGGCGATCGTGGCCATCGCTTTCGGTGCCCTGGTGCTCGGCAACCTGGTCGCCGCCCTTCCGGGACGTACCGCGGCCCGCACGCCGGCGGCGCTGCTGCTGCGGACCGAGTGAAGAATGATCAGCCGACCTCATTTGGCGCCAGGCGCCGTGAACCTGTCCGCCGACGAGCTTTTCCCAGTTCAACCCACGTGTCGGAGGACCGACTTGCAACTTTGCTCCACGCCCCATGATCTTGGATAGTGGCTGGTCAGAACTTCGCCGGGCGGCGTGACGCTTCCTCCACTGTCCTATCGCTGGCGCGAGATTGGTACGACCGACCTCTGGCTGGCCATCAGTTGAACTCAGGAGGTTTGCGCTTCACTGTCCCACACGAGCCTGTAACGAGATACGGAGGCCGAGGGCGGGATGTCTTGCTAGTCGATCTCCATGCCCGTACAATAGTACGTACAGGAGGTGAACCTCATGAAGGATCGACGCAGGGAGTTCCGGCTCACGACCAAGGATGATGACCTATTGATCGAAGCAGCCGGCCTCCAGGGCGTCTCGGTAACCGAGTTCATGCTCAACACAGCCGTCGCGGACGCCGAGAACATTGTGGCGGCCCACCACACAATCGAGCTCGGCGCCCAGACGTACAAGGACTTCCTCGCCGCACTTGATGAGCCGGCCCTCGCTCCGCCCGAACTGGTCAGCCAGTTCCGCAAAGCCAACCAGCTCAAGCATCGGGACTGACGTTGCACGTCGAGCGCCTTGGGGACCACCACCTCGAGGACTTCACCTCCGGGGTCAAGAACCTCGATGACTGGCTGAAGGTGCATGCTCTGGAGAACCAGCGGCGAGATCTCTCTCGAACATTCGTGCTCGTAGACGAGTTCTCGCACGAGGTTGTGGGCTACTACTCCCTCACAATGGGCCACGTTGTCCGATCTGGGCTGCCCAAGGTCTATGGCCGAGGCCTCCCCGACCTCCCCATCGGCATGGTCCTACTCGCCCGTCTGGCCATCTCAAGGGCGACCCAGGGGGAAGGCTACGGCCGCGACCTCTTGGTGGACGCAATCCTCCAGGCCGTCCAGGCCGGTGAACACGCAGCGGCCCGGTTCATTGCCGTCGACCCGATCGACGAGGGAGCACGGGCCTTCTACCGCAAGTTCGGCTTCAAGGATGTCCCTGGAGACGACGGCGGCCGCATGTACCTGCGTCTCAAAGATGCCGTCGCTGCGCTCGAGGCCTGGTAGCAAAGTATCTCTGTGCGGATTTGCTGAATCGCAACCTGTGGGTGCCGAGAATGCCGTCCATGGGCTATGAACTGGACTTTGACGTCTGGCGCTTGATTAGGCGAGCATCCATCGATGGCCCTCTCGTTCCTGTACCGGGTGTTGTGTCGCGTCCTCCAGCTGATCCGGCTCACTTGCCGCAAGGAGGCCGACCTCGCGATCGAGATCGTCATGCTGCGCCACGAGGTGGCGGTGCTCAGACGCCAGGTCCAGCGTCCGGTGCTGCAGCCAGCCGACCGGGCCGTACTGGCCGGATTGTGGCGACTGCTCCCACGCCATCGCCAAAGGCGCTTCTTCGTTCAACCGGCTACCTTGCTGCGCTGGCACCGCGACCTGGTCACCAAGCGCTGGACCTACCCACACCGTCGCCCGGGCCAACCAGCAATCCCTGCCGGAACCACTGCGGTCATCCTCCAGCTGGCCAAGGAGAACCCTACCTGGGGTTACCGACGGATCCAGGGCGAGCTCAACACCATGGGCGTATCGATCGCCGCATCGAGCGTCTGGGCGATCTTGAAGCGCCACGACGTCGAGCCCTCGCCGCGACGGTCCGGTCCAACCTCGGCGGAATTCCTCGCCGCTCAAGCGAAGGGTCTCATCGCTTGCGACTTCTTCAGCGTCGACACTGTGTTGCTCCGCAGGCTCTACGTGCTCTTCTTCATCCACCACGACACCCGGACCGTCCGGATCGCCGGCGTGACCGCAAAGCCGGCCGCCGACTGGGTGACCCAGCAGGCACGCAACATTTGCATGGAACTCGCCGAGCATGGCGCTGCGGTCAAGTTCCTCATCCGTGACCGGGACACCAAGTTCACCGGATCCTTCGACGCCGTCTTCGCCGCAGAGGACATCAGAATCATCAAGACTCCCGTCCGGGCGCCGAGGGCGAACGCAATCGCCGAGCGATTCGTAGGCACGATCCGACGCGAGTGCCTCGACCGAACGCTCATCCTCGGACGACGTCACTCACCTCGAGTTCGTCCTAGGCGAATACGTCGAGCACTACAACTCGCACCGGCCCCACCGGTCCCTCAGCCAGCGCGCACCGTCCCAGGCCGACATGACTCCGGGGTCGATCGGCACCGTCAACGCCGAACAGCTCCGACGATCCGAAGTCCTAGAGAACCTTGGTTCCGGCCG
>PMLV01000321.1 GCA_003160635.1 Acidimicrobiaceae bacterium
GAATAAATCATCATGCCCCTAGACACGTAAAGACACGCCAGCCCTTTTTCCGGAGCGTGTCTCTATCGGAGTCCCACCTTCGGTCCGTTGACCTGGGCTTCCATCGGTGGAGGTGATGGGATTCGAACCCACGGCCTCTACATTGCGAACGTAGCGCTCTGCCAGCTGAGCTACACCCCCGAGGGACCTCCAGGTTAGCCAATGGCGTGGGACCAATGATCTGGCCCGGTCGTTTCCCGGCCCGAGCGGGGCAATCCGGGGTCAGAGACCGCCCGCGGTGCGGCGTAAGGGAGCGTCGCCGTCGTCGTCCCATGCTCCGGGGTGGCCGGCGTGCGCAGCCGTCATGAACGACTCGGGCTGTGGGGGAGGGGTTCCGTACGTGCGGGCGCGGGATCGCCGTTGCCCTTCGACTTCTCGGGCGTAGGCGACGAGGGCGACGAGGGCGAGGGCGGCAAGACCGGTGGTGGCGGTGAAGACCCAGGCCAGGCGGAGCGACGGCACGACGCCCACGATGCCGGAGCTGATGGCCGCAGCCGTGAGGAGTCGGAGGACGAAGGTGCACCGCTGGCGCGCCTGCTGGCGCCGGTACGCCGCCAACCCGGCTTCGGTCTGCGCCGGGCTCATCGGAGGCTCGGGGCTCTCGATAACTCCTACACGCGCGTAATGCGTGCCCTCGCCGTCGTCGATGTCGGCTGACTGGCCGTCATCGACCGGCCGCAGAAGGACCAGCCTGGGGCGGGCCAGCGAGGCGTTGGGGGCGTGGACGGGGCGGGACCCGCGCAACCGGTAGGCCGGTGTCACCATTTTGGGACCGGCGTGCTCGAGCAACCGGAGTTCGCGGTGGAAATGGTCGATCGAGCCGCCGCCCTGGCGTTCGCCAAAGCGGCGGAGGGCACCTGGTGCCAGGACGACGATCCACAGTACGGCTACCAGAACCAGCAGGATCACAAGCGACACTCCCCGACGACCTACCTTCGCTCCGGTGGAAGACCCTAGTGAGCGGCCGTTTCCAGGTGGTGGATGGTGGGGATACGCGCGGCGCCGACGTCGTCAGTGCTCTCCGCACTCTCTAGCTTTGTAGCCCCCGCGGCGCGGCTTGGCAAGCGCGTTCCTGTCGCCCTGTTCACAGGGGCGCGGAGCGACCTACTCGGCGCGACTCCACCATCGTCCCTCGCTCTGGCCCACGGTGACGTCGACGTCGAAGCAGTCCGACACCAACGCGGAGGTGATGACCTGTTGCAAGGGGCCCGACGCCACCAACTTCCCTTGACGCACCAGGCCGGCGTGGGTGAAGCCGCGCGGTATCTCCTCGCAGTGGTGGGTGACCAGGACCATCGGGGGGCTCCCGGGGTCCGCCGCCAGCACGCCCAGGCGGGAGACCAGGCGTTCACGGGCCCCCAGATCTAGGCCGGCCGCCGGTTCGTCGAGCAAGAGCAATTCGGGTCGCCTCATGAGCCCGCGCGCCAAAAGGACGTGCTGACGCTCGCCCTCCGAGATCACCCCGAAGGGGCGGCTCCCGATGGACGCGAACCCAGCCTCTGCGAGCAAGCGGTCGGCATCTGCCCAATCCTGATCGGAATACGTGTTCCACCACGTTTCGAGCGCACCAAAGCGGCCGCTCACGACGACGTCGCGCGCCGGGAGATCGGCCCGCAGTTGTCGGGTCACGGAACCACTGACCAGGGAGATCCGGGGCCGTAACGTCCGGACATCGACCCTTCCCAGACGAGCTCCGAGTATCTCCACCGATCCCGACGAGGGCCACAGGCGGGCACCGGCCAACGTCAGCAGGGTGGTCTTACCGGATCCGTTGGGCCCCAGGATCACCCATCGCTCTCCCGGCAGCACCACCCAGTCGACATCGTCCAGCACGACGGTGCCCTCTCGGCGCACGCCGACGCCGTGCAGGGCGATGACCGGGCCGTCGTCGCCTACCGCCGTCAACGTTCCGCTGGATCGACCTGCACGATACGCCGGCTGACCCGCCCTATCAGGCCCGAGCAGCACTGGGTCCAGATTCGCTCGCCGGCCAGCCACAGCCAGATCTCGCGGCGGTAGCCGATGACGATCCCCTCGAACTCCTCATGCGTGACGCCGCCCTGCCGCAACGCGCTCCAGCGGGACCACAGCCATTCGACGAAGCCGTCCTCGGCACGCAACACGGTGACCAGATCATCACCGTCCACCACCCGGGCCAGCCAGGCCGCGGCACGAGCCGTGGGCTCCTCGGGCATGTGCAGCGTGGGAACCGACACGGTGCTCAATGCCGGATGAACACGGGACGGCGGTCGGTCCCCTCGTAGGACCGCACGTGCTCCTCGAAGTCGATGAACAGCGGCGCGTCGGGGTCGAGCTTGCGTTGCAGGGACCGATTGGCGATCTTCTTGTCGAGCGCGTCCAAGCGGAGCAGTGCAGCCGGGTCGTCGAGGCTCCGCACGTCAAGCTTTGCACGCGCGGCCTGGAAGGCCACGCGGCCCCGCTCGGTCCGCACCAGCACGCTCGTCCACCCATCCATCGACCCGACGCTCCCGACCGCGATGTCGGCCGACCGTCCGAGAAAGTCGGCGCACTCGTCGCAGCCTTTCAGTGCCGCCCCGTGAAAGTCCTTCACCGGTTCGTCGACCGCCAACTCGCCGTCGCGATACTCGACGATCATGCGACCGCGAATGACGTCCATCTTCGACACCCGGTCCAGATCCACGCCCCGCTTGTCACGAAGCTCGCGCAGCGTGAGTGCCTCGTAGTCGAAGTTCTTGGTGCACATGAGGGCGATGCTCAGCACGACCGCATCGACACGGTGCGCACCGGTGGGCCAGCGCCGGGCTTGCATGGCCCGGAGCCCCTGCACCTCGCACGGCGTTCCGACCACGGCGATGCGGGGCTTGGCCGGGAGCTTGTAGCGGGAAAGATCGAGTTCGGCCAGGGCCATCGTCTGGTTGTAGAAGCTGCCCGATGCAGCACGGATCTGGTCGGCCGTCGTGGCGATGGTGGCCACGCCCTTCCACTGCTCGTCGGGATCGCTGCTGGGTTTGGAAACCAAGGCGCCGTCGATCTCCCCGGCCGCGAGCAGACCGATCAACAGCGCGCTCACCGCCCCGCCGTCCTGCACATCCTCCATCCTCGAAGAGGCGCGTACGGCAAAGCTCTCCACGACCGCACCGAGCCCGTCCGCCGGAGGGCCACCGGTGATCTTCCAATAGGTGTCAGAGGAGTCCGAACGGACTTGCGCCGGCTGCACCTCAGCCTCCTCACCAGGGGTGGGGGTCGACGGGGGCCATAGTGCCTCGTAGCGGAGGCCGCCACGAGGGCAGAAGTCCCAGCACAACGAACACCCCGTACACATCTTGACCAATTCGGGCAGGTTGGTGTCGGGGTCGACACCGATCGAATTGGAAGGGCACACGGCGACGCAGGTCCCGCACTCGATGCAGCGGTCCGCGTGGATCACACCCGCCTCGAGCTCCCAGAACCACACCTTGCCCGGCGGCTCGGCGATGCCGTTCATCTCCTCGCGCACGCGGTAGCGCTTCACGGGCTGACCGCCGCGGGGGGTCCCGAAAGGGTGGCCGACAATTCGGCCACGGGGATCCGGCGCGCCCAGAGGTGGAACGGTTCTTTCTCGCGCCGCTCTGTCTGGTACCGGCCGACCACCCGCAACAGCGCGTCGGGCACTCTGTCCACCGGCATGGCGCCGCTGACCCAGGCGATGAAGGCGGCGTCGGGGCCGAGCGACCCGCCCACTCCGATATCGACGGCCTCCTCGATGTGCTCGTCGACATGGGCGATGTCCCCACGGAACCCGATGTCGGCGATCTGTGGCTGCGCACACGAAGCCGAGCATCCCGAGAAGTGCATGCGGATCACCCCGGCGTCCCCGTGTCCGCCGCCGTGCGCCCCGTTCCCCGCCAGCTCGGCATCGAGACGTCGGGCCCACTTCACCGCACGCTCCTTGGTCTCCACCACGGCGAAGCGGCAGAACTCCGAGCCGGTGCAGGCAACGACGCCGCGCTCGAACGGGCCCGGGAACGGTGAGTATTTCGTCAGGAGCGGTTCGGACAAGAGGTCGTCGAGTCGCTCTTCTGGGATCCCGGACAGGATGAAGTTCTGATCGGTACCGATCCGCACGCCTCCGTCACCGTAGGTCTCGGCCAGGCGGGCCGTCTCGATCAAGTCGATCCCGTGCATCCGTCCTACGGGAACCGAGCAGCCGACATAGACCAGTCCCGGCTGCTTCTGGGGATGCACGCCGACATGATCACCACGGAACCGGTCGGTGAGCTCTTTCCCGGCCGGGTCCAACGTGAACTTCGTACGCTCGTCCAGGGCGGCTCGGAAACCCTCGGGACCGAGCTCCTGGGCCAGATACCGCATGCGGGCCAGTCCGCGGTTCTCCCGGTTGCCCAACTCGCCAAAGACCTGGGCCACGCCCCGGCACAACTCGACCGCATGCTCGGGACGTATGAAGACGTCGATATCCGAGGCCATCCGCTCGCCATCGGAGAGGCCGCCACCGATGAGAACGTTGAACCCGATGGAGCCGTCAGCCTGCTCGGCCGGCCACAGGCCGATGTCGTTGATCTCCACCCGGGCGCAGTCCTCGAGGCACCCCGTCACCGCGATCTTGAATTTGCGCGGCAGGTTGGCGTACTCGCGATTGCCGGTGAAGTAGGCGGAGATGGCCTGGGCCACCGGTAGCGCGTCCACCACCTCATGGGCATCGATGCCCGACACGGGGCACGAGCACACGTTGCGAGCGGAGTCGCCACAGGCCTGCACGGTGGTCAGCCCCACGTCCCAGAAGCGCTGCCATATCCGGGGTACGTCAGCGATGCGTATCCAGTGGAGCTGAATGTCCTGGCGCGTGGTGAGATCGGCGTAACGGTTGCCGAAAACGGGGCTGTCGTCGGGCCCCTCCGCGTAGGCGTCGGCCGCCACGCCGACCTCGCGGACCTGCGCCGACGTCATGACGCCACCGGGGACCTTGATCCGCATCATGAAGGCATCCCCACCCTGGCGCTGCGGGTACATCCCGACCCATTTGAGACGCTCCTGCTCCCCCGGCACGGCGTTGATGGAATCCGGCCCCTGCTTGGAGTACGTATCGATGACTGCCTGGGCCACCTCGAAGGGGTGACGGGCCAGTTTCAGCTGCTCGACCGGGTTCAGCTCGCCGATGTTGCGGTACGGGCGGATGAAGCGCAGCCCACGGTCGCGACCACGAAATTCCATTCCATATGGGTTGTCCAGGTCGCGTGGCATGGGAACTAGGCGTGCAACCCGCACTCGGTCTTGTCGAGGCCGGCCCAGCGTCCGGCCCGGGGGTCCTCTCCGGGAGCGACCGGGCGCGTCGTGGGAGCACAGCCGATCGAGAGGTAACCCCTACTGACCAGGGGATGCACCGGCAGGTCGTGATCGGCCAGATACGAGGCGATGTCGTCGTTGGTCCAGGTGGCGAGGGGGTTGATCTTGACCAAGCCGAACGCGTCGTCCCAGCCGACGATCGGCGCGTCAGCCCGGGAGGGTGCGTCCACCCGCTTGAGAGAGGTGAGCCAGGCTCCGCTTCCCTGAACCGCCTGGCGCAGGGGAGCAACCTTGCGGAACTGGCAGCACTGCTCGCGGCCGCACGGGTGGGAGGCCGCTTCGGGTCCAGGCTTGGTCACGGTCAGTTTCAAGCCGTAGCGGGCGCGGATTTCTTCGACGAACGCCAGCGTCTCGGGGAAGTGTGCCTCGGTGTCGAGAAAGATCACTTCGATCCCAGGGGTGGCCTTCGTCGCCAGGTCGATGAGCACGACGTCTTCGAAGGAGGCGGCCAGGACCAGTGCGTCCCCGAATGTCTCCGCGGCCCAGGCAATCACCTTTCCGGCCGGAGCCGACTCGAAGTCCCTACTCAGGGCAGCCAACCCTTCAATGCTGGGCCTCTTGTCCGCCAATGTCGACTCGGTCACGGAGCAACCTCTTTCTTCCTAAGCTCGGGAGAGCACGCTCTCAGTAGCCCCTCAGGGACCCTTCTCGCGTGGTCGTGCCTCGCCTTGACGCACGGCGGAATCCAGACCAAAGTATACATGACTAAATTGGTCAACATTTGAAGGGGCCCATGGACACCGCTGCAACTCTCGCATCACGGCCAGTAACCGCCGCAGGCCCGTCGTCGGGCCGGGCGGGTCAGCCCACCGCGTCCGTGACCGCCCTCGTCCGACCCTTTGGCCACCCACTGGGACACCTCGACCTGCTCGAGTCGCTGGCCATCTTCATCATCCGCGAGGTCGCGGCGGAGTCGGAACGGCCCGTCCTGCTCTTCAGCGGCGGCAAGGACTCGGCCGTCCTGTTGCACCTGGCGGCCAAGGCATTCAAGCCGGGGAAGATTCCGTTCCCCGTGCTCCATGTCGACACCGGGCACAACTTCCCCGAGGTCCTCGACTATCGCGACGCGCAGGTGGAGGCTCTCGGCGCCCGGCTCATTGTGGCCAAGGTGCAGGACTCCATCG
>PMLV01000158.1 GCA_003160635.1 Acidimicrobiaceae bacterium
GTCTTGGCGATCTTCAGCTTCATGAACACCAAGAAGGTGGAATCCAACATGGCGCCGTTCATGGCCGACGAGGCCAGGAGGCCGGGAGCTACGAATGCCGTATAGGCCACGAGTCGTCCGTCGACCGGGATCGGACCGACCAGATGGCTGAGGCCGATCCCGATCGAGAGCAGGTAGAAGAGCGGCTCGAAGAAGCCGGACACGATGAAGATCCATGATCGCCTGTACACCAGGATGTTGCGCTCGAGTACCCGGGCGGCATTGCGGCCGCCCAGAAGGGCGAGCGGGGTGATCCGCAAGGCCACGCCTGGCCGCTCGAGTCCGGTAGGAGCGTCGGGCGAGCTCATACGACCAGGCGCTTCGCAAAGGTGCGGCGGCAGAGCGCGTACCCCACGCCGACCCAGACCGACAGGTAGGCGGCATGCCCCACATCGACCCATCCGTGCACCTGCCCGAGTGTCAGGTCGCGGCAAAGCGCCACGCCGTGAAAGAGCGGTGTGGCGTAGGCCAGATACTGGAGGAGGCGGGGCAGCTGCGAGATCGGGAAGNNGAGAAGAGGAACAGCGGGATCACGATGAAGCGGTACACCGTCGAGAACGAACTGTCCTTGTCCTGGGTGGCCGAGAAGGCCGCCATGGGCGCACCGAAGGACATCCCGGTGAGCACCCCGGCCGGCAGCGCAAGAATGGCCCACGCGGAGTGCACCGTGCCGAAGGCGGCCATCACCGCCAGGTAGATGGTCACGACGATCCCGATGCGCGCCGCCACCCAGGCCAGGTGCCCGAGCAGGACGTCGTAGACATCCAGCGGTGCGGCCAGCATGGCCAGGTAGGTCCGCATCCACTTGATGGCCCCCATCACCGGCCACATCGTGTCGTTGGCACCGATCTGCATGCAGGTCGCGGCGAGCAGGCCCGGCGCCAGGTAGGCCACGTAGGTCACGCCGTCGACGCCGTGGGAGTGCTTGTCGATGAGGGACCCGAGAGCAACCCCCATCGATGTCAGATAGAGCACCGGGATCAAGAAGCTGGTGAAGATGGAGCTACGCCATGTCCGCTTGTACTGGTAGCCCCAGTACAACGCGCCGCGTACCCACATGGGAGTGGTGAAACGGCGCGGCTGCACCACCTCACCGTGCTCGAAGATGGAGGGCTCTGCGGTCGACATGGCGCGTCGTCCTGCGTCAGTCGACGAGGGTTCGGCCCGTCAACCGGAGGAAGACATCCTCCAAGGTCGAGCGTCGTACCAGCGCGCTCTGCGGGGCCAGCCCCATGGCGACCACGTCGCCCAGCGCCGCGTCCCCGTCGTCGGTATAGAGGAGGATGCGATCGGGGAGGACCTCATGACGTTCGGCCAGGTCGCCCACCTTCAGTGCGATGGATTCGTGCTGGCCCGGTTGGAAGCGGAGCTCGACCACCTCCTTGGTGGCGTGTTGCTCTATGAGCTGGCGCGGGCTCCCCTCTGCTGCGAAACGACCCTTGTCCATGACGACCAGGCGATCACAGAGCTGCTCTGCCTCGTCCATGTAATGGGTGGTGATCACCAGCGTCACTCCCTGCTGTTTGAGGCGGTAGAGGCGGTCCCACAGAAGGTGGCGAGCCTGGGGGTCGAGACCCGTCGTCGGCTCGTCGAGTATGAGCAGGTCGGGATCCGAGATGAGCGCGCGGGCGATCGTGAGCCGCCGCTTCATGCCTCCCGACAGAGGGTCCACCCGGTCGTTGGCGCGCTCGGTCAGCTGGGCGAACGCGAGGAGCTGGTCGGCCCGTTGGCGGACCACCTTCTTCGGCATGTCGAAGTAACGGCCGTAGATCATCAGGTTGTCGAGAACCGTGAGGTCGAGGTCCAAGGAATCCTCTTGGGGAACGAGCCCCATCCTGGCCCGGATCTGCGCGCCCTCCGTAGCCGGGTCCATGCCGAGCACCCGCAGGGTCCCTTCGCTCACGGGGCTGATGCACGAGATCATCCGCATGGTCGATGTCTTGCCCGCACCGTTCGGACCGAGGAACCCGAATGACTCGCCCTTGGAAATGGTGAAGTCGACCCCGTCGACCGCCACGAAATCACCGAAGCGCTTGACCAACTTGTGGGCCTCGACCATCGGAGCCTGGCGCGACGGATCGTCGTCGCGCCGGCGCGGCGCGGTAGCCGGCTCATGTGCCGGCGTGGGGGCGTTGTCGGTCGCTGGCGAGGAGTATGACGTCACTGTCAGCCAACGATACATTGCACGCCAGGGCGGGTTGACTTGGAGGCACCGCAATGGCGACGACAGCATCCGCAAACGCCTTCCCGGACGGGTTCACCTGGGGCACAGCGACGGCGGCACATCAGGTCGAGGGCGGCAACACCAACAATGACTGGTGGGAGTTCGAGCACATGTCGGGCTCCGGCTGCACCGACTCCTCCGGAGATGCCTGCGACTCATGGAACCGCTGGCCGGACGACGCCGACCTCGTCGCCGAGTTAGGCCTGGACAATTACCGATTCTCGGTCGAATGGAGCCGGATAGAGCCGGCCGCAGGCGAGATCTCCCGCGCCGCGCTCGGACACTACCGGCGCCAATGCGAAGGATTGCGGGAACGTGGCATCGATCCGGTGGTCACCTTCCATCACTTCACCACGCCACGCTGGCTGGTCGCTCAGGGGGGCTGGGAGAGTGAAGCGGCTGTCGCATATTTCGGCCGGTTCTGCCGCGTGGTGGCCGAGGAGCTCGGCGACGTGATGACCCGCGCCTGCACCGTCAACGAGCCGAACATCGTGGCCACCATGGGCTGGCACGCAGGGCTCTTCCCTCCCGGGAAGGCGGACAAGGAGCTCTCGTACCGGGTCGGCGCCAACCTGATAGCCGGACATCGCGCCGCGGTCGAGGCCATCCGCGGCGCCGCGCCCGGAGTTCCCGTGGGACTGACGCTCTCGATGACCGACTACCACCTTGCGCCCGGTGGCGGGGAGCAATTGGAGAGCATCCGCCGCCACGCCGAAGACGTGTTCCTCGACGCGACGGCGGGCGACGATTTCCTCGGCGTCCAGGTGTACACCCGGATGCGCATCGGTCCCGACGGGTGGGCCGGCCACGAGCCGGGGGTACCGGTGCTCGACATGGGTTACGAGTTCTATCCGCAAGCACTCGGCAATTGCCTTCGGCGCGCGGCGGCGTACACCGGCGCCGCGGTTCCCCTCCTCGTCACCGAAAACGGGATCGGTACGGCCGACGACGACCAACGCATTGCGTACGTCCGCCACGCGCTGCAGGGCGTGCTGGACGTGATTGCAGAAGGAATCGATGTACGCGGATATACCTATTGGTCACTGCTCGACAACTTCGAGTGGGCCTTCGGGTACAGACCCCGCTTCGGGCTCGTCAGCGTGGACCGGACCACGTTTGCTCGCACTCCCAAACCGAGCGCGGGGTGGCTGGCCTCGATCGTCGCCGCCAACGCATTGGACCAATGACCGCGACCTTTGCCTTCGAGGGCTTCGACATACCGGTCGACCTCGCCATCCTGACCGGCGGAGGTGAGGAGACGTGGGCCGGGATATCCGCCGCCCACCTGGCTGCATACGCCCGCTACTGCCCTCTACGTGCCGGTCATGACGTGCTCGAGGTGGGATGTGGTGTGGGTCGCGACGCGATACCTCTGACCGGCGTCCTCGGCCCGGGCGGCTCGTACCTCGGCGTCGACGTGAGCGGGCCCAGCATCGCGTGGTGTCAGGGGCACATCACCGGACGCCACGCGAACTTCACGTTCGCGCACCTCAATATCCGCAGCGAGTTCTACAACCCGCAGGGCGCCCTGTCGGCGCCGGAGATCACCATCCCGGCGCCGACAGCTTCCATCGACGTCATCATTCTCCAGTCCGTCTTCACCCACATGTTCGAGCCGGATATCACACACTTTCTCCGCGAATTCCGTCGCGTCCTTCGCAAGGACGGACGGGTCTTCGCATCATTTTTCGTCCTCGGCAAAG
Source organism: Acidimicrobiaceae bacterium (assembly GCA_003160635.1). GTDB lineage: Bacteria > Actinomycetota > Acidimicrobiia > Acidimicrobiales > RAAP-2 > Bog-473. Next base: position 3,967 of record PMLV01000158.1, read on the forward strand.
AGAGCGTGCAGTTATCGGGCGCAACGCCGGACGTGTTGAAATTCATCCACGCCTACGGCAAGGGTTGCCGCATCAACGACCCTGGTTACCCCGAGGCTGCCGTCGGCTACACCCCCGCCGCCCTGCGACGCATGGTGCGACGCGGCGGGTTCTCGTTGGATCAGCCACTGCACCCGGGCTCATGGTGCGGCCGTCACGGGGTCGACGACGGACAGGACATCGCCATCCTCAAGCCTTCGCGCCTCCCGGTCCTCGGAAGGGCTCCACAGCGCGCCGACCTCAGAGAGGCGCCAACTCCGTAGTGGCCACAATGGCATCGATGATCTGGTCCCAGGTGGCCTCGGGCAGGTCGTGCCCCATCCCTGGAATCAAGATCAGCTTTGCATCGGGCACCGCGGCTGCGGTGGCCTTGCCACCACTCACCGTGACCAGAGGATCTTCTTCGCCGTGAATCACCAGGAAGGGGATCTTCAGCTGTCGGAGCCCCTCCGTCCGATCCGGCGATGCGAGGATGGCTCCCAGCTGGCGCGCCGTTCCCTCGGGACAATAGGAGCGGTCGTATGCCGCGACGGCCCGGCGTGTCATCAGGTCGACGTCAAACGGAAAGCCGGGCGAGCTGATCACCTTGCTCGACGCCAAGCTTGCCGCGATGGCTTCCTCCCTGCTGTTGGCGGCCGGTCGCAGCATGGCTGCGACGACCTCGCCGGTCGGTGCACCCACGGTGACATCTCCGGTGGTCGACATGATGGAGCAGGCCGTGAGGAAGCGCGACCGGTGATTGATGACGAGGGCCTGGGTGATCATGCCGCCCATCGAAACTCCGACGACGTGAACCCGCTCGAGACCCAATGCGTCCAACAATCCGAGTGCGTCTTCGGCCATATCGTCCACCAGGTAGGGCGCTGTACTGCGGTCACCGTTGAAGAGGGCCAAGAAATCGGGCATACCCTCGAACTTTGCCGAGAGCCCGGCATCGCGGTTGTCGAACCGGATGGTGAAGAAGCCGCGGGCGGTCAATTGCTCGACGAACATGTGGGGCCAGGAAATCAACTGTGAGCCCAATCCCATCACCAGGAGAAGTGCGGGATCATCCCGATCCCCGCTCGTCACGTACTCGATGTCGATCCCGTTGACGTGTGCGGTGGGCACGGTCGGCTCCTTGTGGTCGTACTTCGTCAGAGTCAATTGCTACCAGGCCCGGGCACATCGCGACTGGTCGGGGTCTGATCGATGGTCATTGGAGTGACGGCACCGCGGTGGTGGGCTCGGGCGCGGCGCAGGCGAGGGCCCAGCGTGAATCCGACCACGACGACCTGCACGGAGGCGATGATGAAGATGAACAGCGGAAATGCGGCCACTTCCGTTGTCCAATGGTGGATCGTGAGCAACAGAATGCCGGAGTTGAGCACCGCACCGATATACGACATCACCGTCTCGGTCTCCGGATTGGACCAGCTCTTCACCATAGTGGGGATCCCGGCCAAGAAGTCCGCCGCGATGGCAGCGATGATGGCCACGACACCGTTGCGGGTGGCCAGCCACGCCGCAGTGCCGGCGAGCGACATGGCTCCACAGAAATAGTCGACGCGCCGTATCTTCCATACCGCAGCTGCGTTGTGGAATGACGCGATGAACACGAGAAGAGGCATGAAGCCGATGACGAAGGTCGTCAGCGTGCGCAAACCGACTCCTGAATGGAGTTCCACCGCAAAGGCCAGGAGCGGGGCGAACGCCCAGAGGAGCCACGTCACCCGGTTGGGCTGCGTCGTGCCACGCAACGTGTCCCGGACGTACACCAAGGATCCGACAGCGCCGAGGGCGGCCCCGAGGTAGACGAAGTGGACGTTGATCATTTCGCGACAGTCTGCTTCTCCACGGCGTGATTCTCGCAATCGGGGCGACGATTTCTCGACGACCAGCGCCGATATCTTCTCCTGCTGGGGAGAATGGGGAGGGACGTCAGTGCAGCAGCGCCGCAGGGGGGTGACGGTCGATCATGGCTGAGCTGCTCGCGGTTGCCTTTCTCGGCGGACTGATAACCGGGCTCTCGCCCTGCATCGTCCCCGTACTTCCCGTCGTGGTGGCCGGCGGCTCCACCGGGACGAGCCAGTTCCGGCCCTACGCCATCATCGGCGGGCTTGTGGTCAGCTTCAGCCTCGCGGAGTTGCTGGGCGTCACCGTGCTGAGCGCACTCGGCCTGCCACAGAACTTTCTGTTCTGGTTGGGGATCGGGCTCCTGTCCCTCCTGGCCATCGGTCTCATGTTCTCGATCGTGGGGGAGTGGATCGAGAAGCCCTTCAGCCGCCTCGGGGCTTCGCGCTACGCCGACGCCGGCGGTGGATTTGTCCTCGGGCTCAGCTTGGGCCTCGTCTTCTTCCCTTGCGCAGGTCCAGTCCTTGGGGCCATCGCGACCGCGGCCGCCAAACACCGGATCAATGCATCGTCGCTTTTTGTCACCCTGTTTTACGCTGTCGGTGCGGCGTTCCCCCTCCTCATCTTCGCCATCATCGCCCAACGCGCCACTATCAGTTGGAAGAGGGTACGCACGCACCTGCCGGCAGTCCGCCGCGCCGCCGGCGCCATCCTCGCCGTAACCACCCTTGCGATCGCGCTCCACCTCCTTGACCCGCTACAACGGGACGTGCCGGGCTACACCTCGGCGCTGCAGAATCACATCGAGAGCAACGGCTCCATCGCCAAACAGCTGCAATCGATCAGCGGTGAGCACGCCAACCAATTCGCCAAGAAAACGGCGACCGTGGCCAAGATGGCCACGCTGCCGAAGTTGGGCCTGGCGCCGGACTTCACCGGTATCGTCAGCTGGCTGAACACGCCCGGGGACAAGCCGCTCTCGTTGGCCCAGCTCAAGGGCAAGGTGGTCCTGGTCGACTTCTGGACCTACTCCTGCATCAATTGCCAGCGCTCGCTGCCGCACGTCGAAGGCTGGTACAACGACTATAAGAAGGACGGCTTCGTCGTCGTCGGGGTCAGCACACCCGAGTTCGCCTTCGAGCACGTTGTCTCGAACGTTCGCAGCGCGGCGGGGCATCTTGGCATTGACTACCCCGTCGCAATCGACAACAACTACGACACCTGGGACGCCTACAACAACGAATACTGGCCGGCCGAGTATCTGATCGATCCAACCGGCGACGTGCGCGCCTACGACTTCGGTGAAGGTGGGTACTCGACCATGGAGAGCGACATACGCGCGCTGCTCACGGCCGACGGCGTCACGTCGCTACCGCAGCGCACGGATGTTGCGAACAAAACGCCGATCAACCAGACCACCCCGGAGAGCTACGTCGGCTACCAGGAAGAGCAAGATGCCGTCGGGACTCCCATCGTGCACGACACACCGCTGGTGTACAACGCCCCCAACCCGGTCCCGATCAACAGCTTTGCGTTCAATGGAACATGGACGGTCCATGCGCAGGAAGCGACATCGGGAGGCGACGCACAGATCTATCTTCACTTCGTGGCCAATGACGTGTACCTCGTCATGGGTGGGTCCGGGACCGTCGATATCTCCTTCAACGGGAGGAATCTGTCCACCATGCATGTGGGTGGCGTACCCCGCCTCTACACGTTGTTCTCAGGAGAAACGTTGACGACCGGTCAGCTCAACCTGAGCTTTACACCTGGCGTGGAGGCCTACGACTTCACGTTCGGCTGAGCTCTCCCTGTTGCGGGGCTTGCGTCGCCGTACCGGAAACCTGCAGCACGCTGGGACGTTCGTACACCAATCCATTCGGGGGATGCACGTCGGCGCTTGTCAAATCTGCTTTGGGCAATAACCGTCGCTTCAACCATCCCGTATTGACGCAAATCGCGCTCCCCGTGGGCCCGTATTGTGAAGACCTTCACAAGCTTTGATCCCATACCTCCTGGTCGTTGGTCCTTTTGCCGCCAGCGCTTGCGCTTTTGCCGCCTCCTGCTACAGTCCTCGTCACAAAACGAAGAAACACTTTCTGGTCGATGGGTGGAGCCGTCAAACGAGATTTTCCCGGAAAGTGATGTTGTTCGGACCTTCCACAGACCTGTCGGGGTCGTGGCACGCCTGTCCACCTGGACCGGCCTGAAAATCGAAAAGCGAGGACACACCGAGGACAACCCCCGGGCCTTCACACAACCGGCCGCACACCCTGCGGCACTAAGCCAGAACGGACGACGCCTTCCCGCTCTCCGTTCGGGGCGCGTATGCAATGGCCGGAGCCCGCCCCCACCGAGCAGAGCCTGGCGCCCTCGCGCGCCCGACGAAGGGAGGTGCCGTGCGGATCCGCATTGCACTCACAACGGCGATAGCCGTCATCACAGGATTGACTACAGGTATTTTCACGCTGGGTAGCCGACAAGCCGCTTCGGCCGAGGGCACCACCACGCACGCACCTGTGCGTGCGATGCTCTCCGACTCAGCATTGGCAGGGTTTTCCATTCCGGTAAACGTGCCGGTCGTCACAACGACGACAACACCACCAACAATCACAACAACGGCGTCGAAACCCGTTATCACAAAGCCGAGACTTCTCGAGGCTCCAAAATCCACAATCGTCACCACGTCGCCGTCGGTGACAACCGCACCGCCCGTCGCTCCGCCAGCTCCGGTGCCGGTGCCGGTGCCGGTGCCGGTGACCGATGCAAACAGCGTCGCCACTGCGGACTGGCTGTGTATACGGGTGCACGAGTCGGGCGATCGCTACAACAGCCCGTCGGCGCCGTCCGGCGCCTATGGCATCTTGATCAGCACATGGCGCTCGTTCGGGCTTTCAGGTTGGCCGTATCAGGCCCCGGCGAGCGTGCAGGACAACGTGGCGTTGGAGCTGTACGCGCGCTATGGCTTCCATCCTTGGAGTTCACGCTTCGCCTGCGGCTTGTAGCTCAACCCCCACCGAGAATGGTCGACACCTGACCCATGTCGAAATAATCCCGCCATGCGGTGATCTTCCCGTCGACGACGTGGAAGGCACCCATGACGGGCAACGGGGCCGACCTGCCGTTGGAGGTGAAGTGGTCGGTTCGTTCCGTGAGCACGGTTGAACCATCGCTCGCCAGATGGTGGATTTCGAATTCCAAGTCCTCGAACATGCCGAGAAAGGAGTTCATCATCTCCATGGTGGCATCGATACCCTCTGCCGGGTCCAACGGAATATTGTGGTACACCACGTCCTCCGAGAAGAACGCGCGCAACACTTCCGGATCTCGTTGACGCACTGCAGCACAAAAGTCCCGCACGACCTGCTCGCCGCTCGCCATCTCTTTCCTCCGACTCGTTCGCTGGACTGGACAGCCGCTGGGCTGCGCCTCCCACGCTACCGAGTGGTCGGCCATGATGGGGGTGTGACCATGTCAGAACGACCGACCAAGCGGGTTGCCGTACTGGCGCCCATGCGTCCTGAACTCAAGGCGGTGGTGCGAGCAGGATCCCTGACCCGGACGGAGAACGACGCCGTCTTCTCCCATAGCGGGTCGGCAGGGGAATGGACGGTGCTGGCCGGGGTCATCGGCATGGGCCCTGCCGTGGCACGTCTGGCCACCGAGCGGATACTCGCAAGCGGACCGTTCGACCACGTCATGGTCGTCGGCATCGCCGGTGGACTCGATCCGGCGCTGCCCGTCGGCAGTTTGATGGTCCCGAGCCAGGTGCGCCTCCACCCCGATGGGCCGCTGTACTTCACGCATCCTTTGCCACCCCGGACGGCGGAGGGCGGGCTCATGACAACAGATGGCCTCTTCTCCGACAAGGCAGTGTGGCGTCCCATCCTCGAATCGGGGTTCGGGGCAGTCGACATGGAGGCGTCCGGTGTAGCCGAGGCATGTGAGCACGCCGGCGTTGCCTGGTCGGTCTATCGGGGGATCAGCGATCGCCCCGACGAGAACCTCGTCGATCAGGCGGTGTTCGCGTTGAGCAAGCCGGACGGGTCGGCCGACGTGGTTGCCCTCGCCAAGTTCGTGGCGCGCGATCCGCGGCGGGCCAAGATGCTGGCCCACCTCAACCGATGCATGCAGACAGCGGCGAACGCTGCCGCGGCGGCCGCCTTTGACGATCTCAGGCGCAGCTAGCTCCCACGCGTCGTCCGCGTCGGCGTCCCTGGGGCTCCATGGTGCCGGTCATTGCCCGCTCGTTTCGCTTTGCCCAAGAGGGCCGTCACTACACTCGGTCACAGGTGAGCCAATTTCGGGGACGTGATGACTGAGGCAATGCGCACGATGCCGGCCCGTTTCGGAACGCACCGCAGGGCCGTCGTCGGCGGCACCCTTTCTCTGGCCACACAGGGCGCACTTCTTCTCGTCCTGCTGCCGTTTCGGGCCCACCTCAGTATCGCGACCGCAGCGTTGGCGTTCGTAATTCCCGTCGTGGTCGGAGTCGTGGTCGGGGGATTCACGCCAGGGGCATTGGCCTCGGTGATCGGCTTCATCCTCTACGACGTCTTCTTCCTGCCCCCCTACGGCACCTTGACGGTCCACGATGCGGCGAACTGGCTCGCGCTGGTCGTCTATCTCGTTGTGACGCTCCTGGTGGCTCAAGTCGTCACCAACCTCAATGCGGCGCGGGACGAGGCGCGCCGTCGAGAGCAGGACGCCGGGCGGCTGTTCGAACTCTCCCAGGCCCTGATCGGAGATTTCACGCTTTCGGAGTTGCTGGATCACATCGCCGCCACGGTACAGAGCGTCTTCGCCCCGCGTTGGACGGCCCTGCTCCTCCCGGCTGTGCCCGCCCCGCTGGGTGGCGAGGGACCGGAGCTCTTTGTGGCAGCCCGCGATGGTCAGGCGATGACGGCCGAGGAACTGGCCTCGCTCACCTCGAGCTCGGGGCAGACCCGGTCGCTGGGTATGGCCGGAGGGGAGGCGGCCAGCCGCATTGCCGTAGCGCTCGTGGCGAGCAATCGGCCGGTGGGCCTTCTCGTCCTGCAAGAGGTCCAGTTCGCCCGGCAAGATCGAGCGCTGCTGGGGACCTTTGCCAACCAAGCCGCCCTCGCGGTCGAACGGGCGCAGCTGCAGGACCAGGCCGTGCGCACACGCCTCCTGGAGGAGATCGACCGCTGGCGAGGGGCGATGATGGGAGCGGTCTCCCATGATCTGCGCACACCGCTCGCGTCGGTCAAGGCGGCGGTCTCGAGCCTGCGCCAGAACAACGCCGGCTTGAGCGAGACCGATCGGGCCGATCTTCTCGAACTGATCGAGTTGCAATCCGATCGCCTGGCCCGCCTGGTCACCAACCTGCTCGACATGACGCGCATCGAGTCGGGAGCGCTCGCCGTGCGACCGACGCTCATTCCCTTCGACGAGTTGGTGGAGGAGGCGTTGGCCGCGGTCGACGGTCTGGTCCCGCGGAGCCGCGTGCGTCGTGAGTCGCCTCCCGACCTGCCCCTGCTGGAGATCGATCACGTGCTGATCGGGCAGGTTCTGGCGAACCTGTTGGAGAACGCGGTTCGCCTGTCACCGCCGGACCGCCTCATCCGGATCCGTGCCAGGACCAGCCGCGGGCCTACGGTACCGTTGGTCGAGATCTCCGTGGCCGACGACGGTCCCGGCATCGCGGCCGAGGAAAGGGAACGGGTCTTCGACATGTTCAGTCAGAACAGCGGCGGGGGTCGGGCGGGCCTGGGATTGGCCATCGCCAAAGCCTTCGTCGAGGCCCATGGCGGCTGCATCTGGATCGACCCTGGAACGACGCGTGGCGCCCGCGTCGTCTTCACCGTTCCCGCGGCCGGCGTACCTCGTGCCGCGTGACCAGCGAGGAGCCAGATGACGAAGGTCTTGGTGGTCGACGACGATCTGGCGCTGCTCAAGGCGCTGCGCATCGGGCTCACCTCTCGGGGGGACGAGGTCGCCATGGCTCACTCGGGCGCCGATGCCATCACCCAGGTGGCGTTGGTCCATCCTGACCTGGTGATCTTGGACTTGGGCCTGCCTGATCTGGACGGTCTCGAGGTGTGTCGGCGCATCAGGGAGTTCTCCGACATTCCGATCGTGATCCTGTCGGCCTACGGCGACGAGCACCGCAAGGTTGAGGCACTCGATGGTGGCGCGGACGACTTCATCACAAAGCCCTTCGGCATGGCCGAGCTGGAAGCTCGACTGCGCGTGGCCATTCGTCATGCCGCGGCGCGCCAGGGCAACGGGCCGCCACTGGCCGCGATCATGCAGGTCGGGGACCTCGAGATCGACATGGTGCACCACATGGCGACCAGGGGTGGGACCACGCTCCCCCTCACGAGCCGTGAGTTCGATCTGCTGGCGTACCTTGCTCGCTACGTCGGGAAGGTGTGTACGCACCACATGATCCTCAAGGACGTCTGGGGGCCCGGCTATGGGGCCGAGTCCAACTACGTGCGCGTGTACATCCACCGCCTGCGCAAGAAGATGGACGACGACGAGGGTCGAATCCTTCGCACGGTGCCCGGGATCGGCTATCAACTCGTGGCCGAGCCTCATACCGACTGATCGACGGCGGTCACGTCTCCAACGTGACCAGTGCCCCACGGGGGAACCGACAACGTGTCAATAGCCCTGCGGCGCCCCGTCTGCATAGAGTGAGCGCAGTCGATACGGTACGGTGCCGCGTGGGCCACCGGGCCAACGGAAACCAGGGGGTGGAGAGATGGGTTTGGAACTAAAGGGTTGTAGAGCCCTCGTCACCGGTGCTTCTTCGGGCATCGGGGCTGGTCTGGCCGAGGCCTTGGCGGCGGAAGGAGCAACCGTCGGCATATGCGCCCGTCGCGGGGACAGGCTGGCCGAGGTGGTCGGTCGGTGCATGGAGCATTCGCCCGAGAGCCGAATGTGGGCGGTGGATCTGGCTGACTTCGACGCGGTGGACCAGTTGAGCGTGGACGTGCTCGATGCGTTCGGTGGGGTCGATCTCCTGGTGAACAACGCCGGCATCCCCAAGCGGCGCCACGTGACGGCGCTGAACATCGACACCATCACGCAGGTCATGCATATCAACTACCTCTCCCCCATGCGTCTCACCATGGCCCTCCTGCCGCAGATGTTGGAGCGGGGCGCCGGGACCATCGTCAACATCTCGTCCATCGCGGCCCAGCTGAGCGCGCCCGGAGAGGCCGCCTACGACGCCTCGAAGGCAGCGCTCACGGCGTTCTCCGAGGCGATGGCCATGGACCTGTGGGAGACGGGCATCAAGCTCATGGTGGTCTATCCCGGCGTGATCGACACCGATCTCTTCAGCCTGCCCGACAACGACATCCCCGACCTGCCTGTGACGGCGGAGCCCGTCTCGGTCGCGGTAGATGCCATTCTCGGTGGCCTGGCCTCCGGTGCGGCCCAGGTCTACGTGCCTGAGTATTTCCGCGACATCTGCACGTCGAAAGCGCAGGATGTCGCCGCGTTCTTGGAGAACACTGCCGGCTACCTGCGGGATCACCGCGCGGCCACGTAGGGCGATCCTCTCCGGCGGGTACTCTCGTGGGCATGCCCACGAGAGTGGCGACGACCACCGGCTTGTGAGAGGAACGAGGCGCGCGTGAAGGTGGAGCCCGAAGCAGCGGGGATGAGCGAGGCTCGTTTGGAGCGCATCACCCGTCACTTCGAAGAGAACTACGTGGCGCCCGGCAAGATCACGGGATGCCAGGTGACCGTCGTGCGCGGTGGCCATGTGGCCTACCATCGATCGCTGGGGCTGATGGATCGCGAGCAGAAGCGTCCCATGCGCGACGACGCCATCTTTCGCATCTTTTCCATGACCAAGCCGATCGCGTCCGTCGCCCTCATGCAGCTCTACGAACGCGGGATGTTCCAGCTCACCGATCCGGTCCACCGCTTCATCCCCCAGTGGCGCGCCCTCCGGGTGGGTGAAGTGCAACCCGACGGTTCGATCACCAAGGTGAAACCACAACGCCCCATGAATGTCCGCGATGTCCTCATGCACACGACCGGCCTTCCCGGCGGGCTCTTTCCCGGCAATCCGATCGATGACGAGTTCGCCTCGGCCCGTGACGCGCAGCGCAACGGGATGACGCTCGAGAAGATGACCGACCTCCTGGCGCAGTATCCGCTGAAATTCCATCCGGGAACCCATTGGAACTACGGGCTCTCCACAGACATCGTCGGTCGCCTGGTCGAGATCCTGGCCGACGACCGGTTCGATGACTACCTCCACCGGGAGATCTTCGAGCCCCTGGGGATGGCCGACACGGGATTCTTCGTGCCCGAGGAAGCGGTGGAGAGATTCACCTCCCTCTACGAATTCCGGCCGGCTCGCACCCCCGCCTTGGTCGAAACGGGAGAGCAGGGCTCCTACCTTCGCCCACGGTCGTACCTCTCCGGCTCGGCGGGGCTCGTCTCGACCACACACGACTATGCCGCCTTCTGCCAGATGCTGCTCAACGGCGGGCATCTCGACGGCCGACGCATCCTCGGGCGCAAGACCTTGGAGCTCATGACCAGCAATCATCTTCCGGACGGGGCCACCCTTTCGGACGTGGCCATCGGCGGGTTCGGCGAAGCCGGCTTCGACGGCGTCGGGTTCGGCTTGGGCTTCGCGGTCGGTCTCGGGCCGGTCGCCACCGCGATGGCGGGCTCGCCGGGCGACTTCTACTGGGGCGGCGCGGCCAGCACGGCGTTCTGGGTCGATCCGGCCGAAGATCTCTACGCCGTCTTCATGACACAGCTCCAGCCTTCTGTGGCCTATCCGTTCCGGGCGCAACTGCGGGCCTTGGTGTATCAGGCCATCGATGGCTGACGAGGGGTCCGGGACAGCCATGCCGCGCTGACACAGAGGTGGCCGGGGAACTCGATGATCGTTCCGCCGGCACCGAGCCCGGCACACGTCCCGAAGGGATGGGGCAGCTCACCGTATTGTCACACTCGGGAACCTCGGGAACCTCTGAAGAGTGGACCGATCCGTCGGCGGCCCTCCTGATCAGGGACATCGGAACGGATCGGTCCTCTTTGGCACCGATTTTCCCTGGAACGACCTCGATCGCACCGTTGACCAACTGATGCACCTTCCCCGTCTGTCCGATGAGGAGCGCCGAGGGATACCGGGAGGGAACGCCATTCGCCGCATGGGGCTCGGGCCGGCCGGCCGGCGCCTAAAGTTTGAGTGTTGGATCGCTCCACCCCTACCTGGGAAGGAACACATGCACACCGTCGACTCGCCGGTCTTCGACGCCGACAACCACTACTACGAAGCGCTCGATGCCTTTACGCGTCACCTGCGCCCGTCGGACGGGTCCAGGGTCATCCAGTGGGTCGATATCGGCGGCCGCAGGTACCACGCACTCGGGGGACACATCAACGGCGCCGTGACCAACCCCACGTTCGATCCGGTGTCGCCGGCAGGGTCGCTCTTCGACTACTTCCGGGGCAATGCCAACGGTCGGTCGGCCCTCGAGTTGCTCGGCACCCCGGAGCCCATCCGTCCTGAATACCGGGATCGCGACGCCCGCCTTGCCGTGATGGACATGCAGGGGCTCGAGAAGATCTGGTTGTTTCCGACTCTCGGCATGGTCTATGAGAACGCGCTCAAGCACGATCCGGGAGCGGTCGTCCTGCTCTTCCGGGCCTTCAACCGATGGCTGGCCGAAGACTGGGGCATGGCGTATGCGGATCGGATCTTCGCCGCACCGTACATCTCGCTGGCCGACGTCGACGAAGCGGTGGCGGAGCTCGAGTGGGCGCTCGACCAGGGCGCACGCACGGTGGTGCTCCGGGCCGCCGCCCCGATCGGAGTGACGGGCCCCCACTCTCCCGCCCATCAGATGTTCGATCCCTTCTGGGCCCGGATCAATGAGGCGGGCATCACCGTGGTGGTCCACGCGGGTGACGCCGGGGTCTCGACCAATGGATATGCAGCAGAAAGCTTCTCGGCCAATTTCCGTCAGGGACCCGTCCCCCCGAGTGTCAGGATGTTCGCCATTGAGCGAGCGGCTCATGACTTCTTGATCACCTTGATCCTGGAGCGCCTCTTCGAGCGTTTCCCGAATGTGCGTGTGGCGTCGGTTGAGAACGGCTCTGAGTTCCTGTCGCCGTTGTTTCGGAAATTGTCCAGTACCGCTCGCAAGATGCCGGGCTATTTCAAAGAGGACCCCGTCGTCACGTTCCGGCGACACGTGTGGATCAATCCCTTCTGGGAGGACGACGTGAACGAGATCGTTGACCTGATGGGCGACGACCGGGTGATCTTCGGATCGGACTGGCCCCACATCGAAGGTCTGCCCGAACCGACCGAATGGGTCACGGAACTGCAAAAGCTCGAGGCTGACTCCGTAGCCAAGATCATGGGCGGCAACGCATCCCTTCTCAACGAACGCCAGGCGGCAAGGTGACAACGATGATCGAACAAGATCCCGAACGTCCAACGACGCCGCCGCTGGTCCCCCACGTCATCGTCCTCTTCGGGGCCACCGGGGACCTGGCGGCACGAAAACTCCTGCCCGGACTCCTCCATTTGTCGCAATCTGGCCTGCTTCCCGAATACCGGATCATCGGAGTGGCGCGGGGCGAGCTCAGCGACGAGGAATTTCGCAATCTGGCGCGCCACGCGTGTGACCAGTACGCCACGGGGAAAATTTCGCTGTTGCAATGGGCGGGCTTCGAGAAGAAGCTCAGCTTCGTGTCGCAGACCGCGGGAGCGGAGGCCCTGGCCGCCGCCGTGGCCGAGGCGGAAGAGTCCATCGGCGGCGAGGTCCGCCGGCTGCACTACCTCAGCATTCCGCCGGTTGCCGCGGCCGACGTCGTCGAGATGCTGGGCAAGGCGGATCTGGTGGACCGTTCCCGGGTGATCATGGAGAAGCCGTTCGGAACGGATCTGGCCAGCGCCAAGGCCCTCAATGACACCGTGCACGGGATTTTCGACGAGGAGCAGGTGTTCCGGATCGACCACTTCCTGGGCAAGGAGGCGGCGCAGAACATCCTGGCGTTTCGCTTCGCCAACGGGCTCTTCGAGCCTATTTGGAATCGCGACCACATCGACCATGTGCAGATCGATGTCCCCGAGACCCTCTCCGTCGACGACCGTGTCGAATTTTACGAAGCCACCGGCGCCTTCAAGGACATGGTGGTGACCCATCTCTTCCAGATCCTCGGCTTCATGGCCATGGAGCCCCCTACCGCTCTCGAATCTCACGCCATCAGCGAAGAGAAGAACAAGGTCTTCCGCTCGTTGCGCCCGCTCGATGTGACGCAGGTGGTGCGCGGTCAGTACGTGGGGTATCGCGACATACCCGGTGTGGCGCCTGAATCGGACACCGAGACCTTCGTTGCCCTGCGCTGCGAAATCGACAACTGGCGCTGGGCCGGCGTGCCTTTCTTCCTGCGCACCGGAAAGAGGCTCGGGGGAGGCGAGCGCATCATCTCCATCGCCTTTCGTGAGCCCCCCAAGAGCATGTTCCCCGCCGGGTCGGGGGTGGGGTCGCAGGGACCTGACCACCTCACGTTCGATCTGGCCGACTCGTCCAAGCTCTCGCTGTCCTTCTACGGGAAGAAGCCGGGACCGGGCATGAACCTCGAGAAATTGAGCTTGCAGTTCGCGCTGCACGAGACCGGCCAGGACGACGATGTCCTCGAGGCCTACGAACGCCTCATCCACGACGCCATGATCGGCGACCACACGCTGTTCAATACGGCGGAGGGAATAGAACGGCTGTGGGAGGTCTCGGCACCCCTCCTGGACAACCCACCACCCGTTCTTCCCTATGAGCCGGGATCCTGGGGGCCTGAGGCCATCCGAGCTCTCATCGCTCCTCGCTCCTGGCGCCTCCCATTCGAACGTCGCTGGCGCGCCTCGCGCTGATCACTGCGATCAGGCCTGGGGCGCACGCGTGGCCGCCCGGTGGACGATCGCTGCGGCGACGAAGGGCTCAGCGGGGAGCTCGTCCATGCACTTCGTGGAGATCCACCGTGCACGGTGTGCTGGCGTGTGAAGGCACCATATGGGGACCCGGGAGTGCCCCCAACGGCAGGATGACGACCAGAAGCACGGCAGGAGTCAGGGCGCCGATCCACTGGACCCGCCGCCGCCAGGTGTGACCTGGACCGATATGCCGACGTCGTGAGGGCGAGAGGCGAGACGTTCCACCGGGCGAACGGGACCATTCCTCTCTGAGCATCTCCTTCAGCGCGCCCGGCACCGGTCGCGAGACGCTGACGCCGAGCAGGCTGTCCAACGTGGGTGCCGCCAGCTGGAAATCCCTGCAATCCCGGCACTGGGCAACGTGGGCCGCGATTCGTCCGGCGCGGATTCCCGTCACCTCTCCGTCGAGTCCGGCAGACATCACCTCACGGACNNTCATGACGACGAGCCATACGTCAGCGCAACGTGGAGGATCTGCCCTCGATTCCAGCTCCCTGCCCCGGGGGCAAGGGACCACACGCTCATCGTCGCGCCATGAGCGGTCAGCGCCTCGACAGTTGCAGCATTCGCCGGATCGAAGGCCACGGTATCGGTGAATCGCGGAGGTGCCGGCAACATACTCCAGCCACCCAGTGCGCCGAGGACCGCCAACCGCGTGGAGCCTGAGGGCAGCGTGCCGAGAACGAAGACGCCGGATGCGTTCGCCGGCCCAAAGGACGCCAGGCGCTCATGCGNNCAGCACCTCGACGAGTCCCTGGCGCAGGGCCTCTGGGAGGACCGGTTGATCGAGATGCCAATTCCCCGAGCGCTCGACAAAGATCCCCACGGTCCCGGGTCGCGCGCACGTGGCGCCGACGAACGCACTGTTCGCCAGGACCGCCACGGCTGAGAGCGACCGTAGCCCGCACGTCGGGCCCCCCGTGCCCGTGGCAAGCCGTCGTGCGGTCGTCAGAGTCCGCCACCGCGAAAGTCCGGTCTGGTTGACCAGCACCTGAGCGTCGAGCCCGTTCTTCACGAGGGCAACGGCGCGGCCGTCGAGTGCGAGCGACAGCGAGTCCGGACTGTCCGCCAGCCCGTGCGGCAACAGCCCATTGCTCCACGAGTTCCCCCCGTCAGCCGTGGCAACGAGGGGTGAGAAGTGGAGCAGGTTCGCCGGTCGCACCCCCACGACGAACGGCTGCGCCACGGCGGCCGCCATGATCAGTCCGCCGTTGGTGGCCGTGGCGGTTGCCCCCACCTTGTCGCTCCAGGTGGTCATGCCGGTGGGCCGGAAGAACAGTTGCCAGAACGTATTCAGCGGTTGGTTGAGACGACCCATCGGCAACGTCACCCAGGTGCCTGCGCTCGATTGCACGGACGTGGCGAGCGGCGTCGGCACGAAACTGGTGGTGCCCCTGCAGGTGGAGGCCGACACGCTGGTCGGCGTGCCCAACCCCACGACAGCGAGCACGGCGCACGACAGGGCGGTCACCATGCTCCGCCGACCGACACGATGGCCGAACGCGTTCATGAGCCGTTGCTCGCGCTCCTGATGGCGTCGGCCAGCGTCGCCGCGAAGGAGGACTTGGTTGCTGAGGTGGCCGCACCGGGGTCCGAATTGAGGACATAGCGAAGCCCTCCCTTTCGGTTGATGACATACGCCGTGTCACTGTGGGCGATCATGGCGCCGCCTGAGGCATAGCCGACCACAATGCCGTAGGCGCCCCAGATCTTCTCGAGTTGGGGCAGCGACCCGGTCAGGTACAGCCAATTGGGCAGGTGTTCCAGATTTTCCTGATCGTCGAAGGCGACGAGATCGTCCGGCGAGATGAAGCGAGGGTTGGCGTCAATGGCAACGAAATCCACCCGCGTTGCCGCCGCACCCAACATCTGGTCAGCGTCCCGGAACTCCTGCGCGATGATCGGGCAGTCCGACGTGCAGACCGGATCGAGAAATGTGAGGGCCAGTGTCCTTCCACGAAGACTCGAGAGTGACACGGGCTGATCGCGCTCGTCCACCAAGCTGAAAGCGGGCGCAGCCGAGTGGAGGGCATTCGGGGCACCATCCACGGCCGTCGCGAGAATCGGATCCGCGTTCGGGCTCGCCGCGGCGACCGCCATCGGCAGACCACCGACCAGAACGATCCCTATGGCGGAGAGGGCACCAATGAAACGAAGGGCGTACCCGGGATTCGTGACCATGCGCTCGCGCCACGACGCGGCGACGGGTGACGGTCGCACCATCGGCACCACCCCGGCCGTCGCGACAACGATGGGCCTCGTCAGGGCGAGATACCCAGCCACACACATGAGGGCGATCGGAACCATGCTGTTGGGATCGGTGCCGACACCACCGAAGAAACCGAAGTCCTCCACGAGCACCCAGTCCGCCAGGCAGAGAGCAATCGTCGCCCCGACGGCAATGCGGGTGACGCGTGGGCGGGCGCTCACGAGGGCGCCCCCAACGGCGGCCAGCGCCACCACGACGAAGAGGTTGACCCCCCACCCGTGGGCCGCATCGAACGCTTCGAAGCTGCCGACCCAGGACGAGAGGACATGAGGCTGCGGTGTCCGGGACATCGCGTGCACCATCCCCGCCAGCGTGCCGACGTTGCCCGACCGCGTCAGGCCGCTCCAAAAACCTCGACCAGGCCAGGCCTGGAGCACAGCCATCGCGACGAAGTACACGCCCAGGGCACGGAGGACGATCCGGCCCGGGCGAGGGGTCGCCCAGGCTCGTTCAGGGAGGGCAGTGAGCACACCGGCGGCAGCGTAGAAGACCACCGCACCGGGAGCGCCGAACAACCATGTCAGCCCGGGCGCGAAGATGCCGCCGAACGATTCTCCGAAGACCCACACCACCGTGGCCCATCCGGCGCTGGCCAGTCCGCCCAGCTGTGACCATCGGCCGCGGGGGGCGACGAGCAACCACAGGCCGATACCAACCTGAATCCATACCGTCGCGGCGGCCGCTTGCACCGGATGGTAGCTCCAGACCGTGGCGCCGGCGTTCACGACATGCTGGACCCACGTGGGCGACACAGCGGCCGAGGGTCTGATCACTTGGGGAACCATGCCGAGCGGCATGGAGGACTGGCCCTGAAGGATCCCGTCGAAGAGCCAGATGAGGCCGAACGAAATTCGCACGAGGCGCCGGGCCGCTGACTCGGCGACGCCATCCAGTGGCGCAGGACCCTGACCGATCTCCCCGGCAGCGGCAGCCCGGAGCTGCAGCGACCGCAGCACATTCAAGGTGACCCCGGCCACGGCCACGATCAGCAGCACGATCAGACCCTGATGCAACAGCGCGGAGTGGAAGGCGGCCACCACGGTGTTGTCATCGGTCTTGAGACCATTGCCCATTCCCGGCACGGCAGCCGCCTTCTCCCTCGACCTATGCAATGCCGCGGGTGCGACAGGCGAAGAGGTAGTCGCACGAGCCGACCCTTTGGTTCCCCACTTTACGAGCGGAAGCGAAGAAAACGGCGGGGCGCGGGGTCGAATGGCGCACGTCGGACCCCGGTCCTTAGAGTGCCAGGCGTGGACGTGTTGACCCGTCTGGCCCTGGCCGCCCGCGACGGGGACGCAAGCGCCCTCAACAGGCTGATCGAAGGTTCCTACGGGCAGGTGTGGCGCCTGTGCGCCAAGCTGGTAGACGAACAGTGCGCCGACGACCTGGCCCAGGAGTCCTTTTTGCGCGCCGTTCGTTCGCTGCCCACCTTTCGCGGCGAGGCGTCCGCGCTGACCTGGCTCCTGGCCGTCGCCCGCAATACCTGCATGGACGAGCTACGGACCCGGATCCGGCTCCGCCGGCGGGACGAGTCCCTGATGGCTCTGCGTTCCGTGGACAACGTCGAGGTCGACACCAGTCTGGAAATGGCCCTGCACGACATCCTGGCGCGTCTGAACCCCGAGCGCCGGGAAGCCTTCGTGCTCACCCGGATGCTCGGACTGTCCTACGACGAAGCGGCTGAAGTGTGCGCCTGCCCGACCGGGACGATCCGCTCACGCGTCGCCCGAGCCCGCGCGGACATGCTCGCCGCTCTCGCCGCCGTCGATCGCGAGAGTGCGTCCGGACCCTACGAGAGGGAGAGCAGCATGTACCCCATGACCAGGGACATGACCAGCTGACACACCATGCCCGACCGCGGTGCCAGAACCCGCGCCGCACCGGTGGGTCCCGGGTGGACACAACTGCCGACGGGCGTCTTCTCCGGCCCACCGCCGTGCACGGCGGCGCCACCGCTCACCCGGGCCAGGGCGAGGTCTGCGTGCGCGCGGTGCGGCGCGAGCTGGCGCAGATTGAAGCCGAAGGTGAGAGCGCCGTCACCGAGCAGCAGGGCTGCGACGAGAACCGTCATGAGAGGCCACCGGGCAGCGTCCATTCCCCCCATACCAAAGGCGGCGGCGCCATGCCCGCTCGTTGAACCCGTCCATTCCGCCACTATCAGCACGTAGACCATGGCGGCGCTCATGAGGAGGTGGGGCAGATGCTGGCCGAACTGTCGTCCTGCCGCCGCGTTGTCCGAGTCGTGCACGACCCGCCACCCGAACCAAACGGTACTTGCGCAAAACACGAGCACCCAGAGTCCGGTGGGCACCGCGGCCAGAGACGGCATCAACATGCCGGCCATGGAGAAACCCATGACCGAGTGAACGGCGTCGGCGTCACGTTGCGTGGTCCGATGAGCGGCGAACGAGAGGAAGAGGCGTCCGACGCAGTACACCCCCACCACCAGCATGAGCGCGGCGAGGAGGCCCGACAGGACCGGTAGATGGTTATCCATGAGTCGCTGCAGAGCTCAGCGCTCGAACGGGCTTCGGCCGCACGCTTCCTCGCACCTCGTTGGCCGTGCTGCGCAACCGCGAACTGTTCCACACGACGAAGGCCGACGACAGGGCCATTGCACCAGCGGCGATCAAGGGATTGAGCAGACCACACGCAGCGAGCGGAAGGGCCGCCAGGTTGTAGACGCAGGCCCAGGTCAAATTGCCGTGGATCGTGCGCAGCGTCCGACGCGAAAGGTCGATGGCGGTTGCGACGGCGCGCAGGTCGTCACGCACGACGATGAGATCCGCCGCATTGATCGCCACATCTGTGCCCGATCCGACGGCCAGGCCCAGATCTGCCACGACGAGCGCGGGGCCGTCGTTGACCCCGTCTCCGACCATGGCGACCGAGCGACCCTCGGCCTGAAGGCGCCGCACGACCGCGACCTTGTCCGCCGGCAAGGCGCCCGCCACGACCTCGGTGATCCCCAATGAGCCGGCCACCGCGCGCGCGGTGACCTCGTTATCCCCCGTCATGAGGACACAACGTAGGCCCAGTTGCTGCAGCCGCTGCACGGCCGGTATGGCTGACTCTCGTAGGGTGTCCTCGACGGCTATCGATCCCACCACCACGCCGTCACGCCATACGAGCACCGCTGTGCGCCCCTGTCCCTCCCACTCCGCACAGTGTGCCGTGACAGCGGACGCCGGGGGATCCGGCGGCCCCACCGTGCGCCCGATCGTGATGCGATGACCTTCGACCAGGCCCTCGGCCCCCAGCCCTGGTCGGATGACAAAGGACTGCACTTCGGGGAGGGATCCCACGTCCTCCCGCGCCCGAGCGGCAATGGCCGCGGCCACCGGGTGTTCTGATGCCTGCTCCAGCGCGCCGGCCCATCGCAGGAGTGCCCGGGAGTCCGTCCCCGTCGCACACGCGAGGTCGGTGACCTTCATCTTCCCCTGTGTGAGGGTCCCGGTCTTGTCCAGCACCACCGTGTCGACCTGCTTGGACGCTTCGAGCGCACGATACCCCTTGAAGAAGATCCCGGATCGGGCGCCCTCACCCGCAGCCACGTAGAGCGCGGCCGGCGTGGCCAAGCCGAGGGCGCACGGACACGCGATGACGAGGACCGACAGTGCCGCAGTGAACGCTTGCTGCGAGGGGTACCCCAGCAAGATCCAGGCGGCCAACGTTCCTAGCGCAATCAGCAGGACCGCCGGGACGAAGACGTTGCACACCCGATCGGCCAGTCGCTGCACCGCCGCCTTCTCGTTCTGGGCGTGCTCGACCAGCCGCAGCATCTGCGCCAGCTGCGTCTCGCGCCCAACCTTCGTGGCCCGCACCACCAAACGTCCACTGGTCGAAACAGTCCCTCCCACCACGAGGTCGCCCTGGGCCACGTCGAGGGGTTGGGACTCGCCGGTCAGGACGCTCCGATCGACCGCTGACTGCCCGAAGACGACTTCGCCGTCGGTGGCCACGGTCTCTCCGGGTCGGACGATGAAGCGGTCACCGACAGTGAGTGCCGATACCGGGCGCCGGCGCTCGAATCCACTGGCGTCGATCACCCCCACGTCCTTGGCGCCAACGCCGGCCAAGGCGCGCAGCGCATTACCCGACCGCTGTCGGGACCACGCCTCGAAATACCGTCCAGCCAGCACGAACGTGGTGACTCCGGCCGCGACGTCGAGGTAGATGGCGCCGGACGAGCGATGGACCAGCATGAAAAGCAGCGAATGCGAGACGCGGCTGGAGTCTCGCCAGAACATCGCATAGAACGACCACAGCGTCGACGAGATGATCCCCAACGAGACCAGCGTGTCCATGGTGGACATCCGGTGACGCGCGCTGCGAACCGCAGCTCGGTAGAAGGGCCAGGCCGCCCATGTCACGACCGGGGCCGCCAGGGCCACCATGAGCCACTGCCAACCCGGAAAGCGCAGGTTCGGCGCCACCGAGAAGGCAATCGACGTATCGCACAGGGGCATGAAGAGCAGGGCGGCCACGAACAGCCGTCGCCGCAGGGACCGCACCCGGGCGTCAATCTCCTCCCGACCGTCCTGCGCCTGGTGCGGATCCTCGTCGGGAAGCTCGGCGGAGTAGCCGGCGGCGGCGACTTCCTCGATGAGCCTCCCCACGCTGACGTGGGCCGGCATCACCGCCGTGGCGCGTTCGGAGGCGTAATTGACGCGTGCCTCCACCCCCTCGAGCGCATTGAGCCGCTGTTCGATCCGCGCCGCGCATGCACCACAGGTCATGCCACTGATGACGAGGGATACTTCTGTGGAGTCCTGCGCCAACCGGGGGGAGACCGTCGTGGTCACTGCACCGGGCTTCTCGAGGGCGCCATGGCCCCATAGACTTGCAGGCGAGCAGGGGTGACGCCAGTTTGCGCCATCACCCCCGCGCCCGGTCGTTAGGGCGTGGGGGCTGGGTTCGCGCGTTCAGGCCCGGCCTCAGCCACGGTCTTCGGACCGGCAGCGACCGTCGGAGGCCGTAGGCCGTCAAAGACGATGTTCAAGAGATCTTCGGGTAGTGCCCCCGTGTTGGGACGCTCACACGCAATACACGTTGCCCCCACCAGTGAGAGCACGACGGCGGATGTGACATCGGGCCTGACCGCTCCCGCCTTTTGGGCCACGCCGAGGAGGTCGTTGACCGCCGCCTCGAGGTCTCGCTTGGACTGGGCGGCGGCCAGCTCGATTTCGACGCCCGCCCCGATGAGAGCCTGGATCAAGTCGCGCTTCAACGCACTCTCCCGGACCAGGTGCTGGAGAAAGGCGAAGAACGCCGCACCGGGATCCTCGGAGTCGACGCGGGCCCGGGCATCCGCCGCAATGTCGGCGATCCGGTCGATCAGGATCGCTTCGAAGAGCTTCTCCTTGGTCGGGAAATGGCGATAGAGCGTGCCGACCCCCACCCCCGCCTTCTCTGCGATGACGTCCACCGGCACGGAGATGCCCTCGGAGGCGAAGAGGGATTCGGCCGCCTCGAGCACGCGGGCGCGATTGCGCAGTGCGTCAGCCCGGAGCGGGCGCGACCCTTCGTCACGGAGGGCTCTTTGACCAGTCACGTCAACGGACGGCTTTGTAACCACAGAGATCTCCCTCCCCCCCGGTTGACAAACGGAACCTTCATTCCGTATAGTCTAAATGGAACTAGTACTCCGATTGTACGACAGCTCAGCGGCCAAAGCGAGACCCTCCCGCTGGTTGCTCCGCACCTCTCGGGGAGCTGTTCACCCACCACGACTGCAGGAGCCCCTTGTGACGACCACCCTCGAACGCCAAGACCTCGAACCGGACACAACAACACCAGCCCTCGATCCCAAGCGGTTCCGGGCTCTCGGCGTCATCGCAGTGGCTCAATTGATGGTGGTGCTCGACGCGTCGGTCGTGATCATCGCGTTACCCTCCGCCCAGCGCTCCCTCCACATCTCGACCGCAAACCGGCAGTGGATGTTGACCGCCTACACCCTGGCCTTCGCCGGGCTGCTCCTACTGGGGGGACGCATCGCCGACTACCTCGGTCGTAAGCGGATGTTCCTCGTCAGCCTCATCGGATTTGCCGCCGCTTCCGCCTTGGGCGGCCTGGCACAGAACTCGGCCATGCTCTTCAGTGCCCGCGCGCTGCAAGGAGCATTCGCGGCGATCATGGCGCCCTCGGCGCTGTCGCTTCTCACCGTGGCCTTCAGCGAGCCCAAGGAGCGGGCGCGGGCCTTTGGCGTGTACGGCGGCATCGCCGGCGGAGGCGCCGCCATCGGCCTCATCCTGGGGGGTGCGCTGACCCAGTACGCCTCGTGGCGCTGGACACTGCTGATCAATGTCCCGATCGCCATTGTGGCTGCACTCGCCGCCGCTCGCTTCGTGACCGAGAGCAAGAGTCCGGTCCGTCACGGCTATGACATTCCAGGAGCGGTGACCGCCACGGGCGGGCTCCTGGCCCTGGTCTACGCGTTCACCAAGGCCGGCCTGGACGGTTGGGCCTCTTCGACCACTCTCATGCTCTTCGCGACAGCGGCGGTCTTGCTCACCCTGTTCGTGCTCATCGAGCGCCGGGCCACCCATCCGCTCCTGCCGCTGCGGATCATCCTTGACCGTAACCGGGGAGGCTCGTTCCTGGCCTCCCTGCTCGTCGGAACCGCCATGCTGGGGACGTTCCTCTCCCTGACCTACTACTTCCAGGGCACGCTGCACTACTCAGCCATGAAGAGCGGCTTGGCCTTCGTGCCGTTCTCGTTGGGCGTGATAACCGGCGCGACGTCGGCCAGCCGCCTACTCCCGCGCTTCGGGCCCCGCTTCGTGATCATGAGCGGGCTCTCCCTGAGTGCGATCGGCCTGGGGATATTCACCCTTCTCGGCGTACAGTCGACCTACGTCAGCCTGGTGCTGCCGGCGATCGTGATCGTCAGCGTGGGCATGGGACTCTCCTTCGTGGCCATGAGCAGCACGTCCCTGCTCGGTGTCACCCCGGCGGACGCCGGGGTGGCGAGCGCACTGGTGAACACCACGCAACAGACGGGAGGCTCGTTGGGTGCCGCGCTCATCAACACCATCGCCACCGGGGCGACGGCCTCGTACCTGGCGCTTCACGGCACTTCGGCCAGCGCCAAGGTGGCAGGCGCCATTCACGGCTACACCACGGCATTCACCTTCAGCGCGATCATGCTGGCGCTCGCGGCGGCGACCGCGTTCACCCTGATCAGGGCACCAAGGGTCGTCGACAACGACGATCAGGCACTGGTGATCCCGGTCAGCTGACCCGATCAGGGCTTGGCCTGGACGAGGGCGTAGACGAGCGCGACCTGCGCCGTCTGCGTCTGTGAACCAGATTCAATCGGCACATTGGAGGCGGCGGCGGAGGCGAACGGAGCCCCCGCGAGCGCGTTCTCCGATACCGAGACGCCTGACTGGTCGTTCAGCGAACACACCGGCCCGAGTGACCTGCCGGCCGCTCGGGCCAAGGCGCGGGCGTACGTCACGGCCTGGGTCGTGGCTCGGGCCCGCGCCTGTGCTTCCACCGCACTTGGATCGCGCGTGGAAAACGTAAGAGATTCGATCTGCGTTGCATTCCCGCCGGCGCCGACCACTGCATCGATGACTGCACCCGACTGTGCGATGTCGTGCAAGGTGGCGGTGACGGCATTGACCACCTGGTACCCGGTCAGCGTCGGGACGCCTTTCGGGTAGGAGTACTGGGGCTGAAGGGACAGACCGGACGTCTGGATGTCCTGGGCCCGCGCGCCCCCTCCCTCGAACGCCGCCACCACCGCGGCGGCACTCGTATTGTCCGCGGCCAACGCCGTGGTTGCCGTCGGTCCTGTGACGGCGACCTGCACGACAACAGTGAGGAGGTCCGGGGTCGCCGTAGCCTGTCCGGTGCCGTGCACCGTGAGCTTTGGCGTCGTCGGTCCACACGAAGCCGGGGGACGTGTCGGCGTGGCGCCGGATGTTCCCGCGGCGACGCCGAGGGCGACCCCGCCTAGGACCACCGCTGCCACCACTGCCGCCACGAGGACGGAGGACAGTGAGATGCGAAAAGACCTCCTGGGGAGACGCGTCGGGTCCTCGTGGCCGGTTCCTTCGTCCTCCGCTGGCATCTGGATGGGCTCCCTTCACTTCGCACGCGCACGCGTGTTCCGCCCCTATAGACGCATCGACAGGTCGAATGGTTCGCTCGGCCCCACCTCGATCACCTGCTGGCCGACGTCGTCCGGCTCGGCCGGTGGACCGTCAGGTTCCGGTGAAGCGAGGCTCACGCCGCTCAGCGCTGGCTGCAATCCCCTCGGCGAAATCCGACGAGTGGCGCAGGCTCTCTTGCACATCGCATTCGTGGTCCATGGCCACACGGAGCCGGTCGACGAGACCTTGCCGCAGCGTGGCCCGGATGGAACGCACCGCCAGGGGACCCGAGCTCGCGATGGTGCCCGCACGCGCCCTGGCCGCCGGGAGGAGGTCCTCATCGTCCACCAGGTCGTCACACAGTCCGAGGGCTCGCGCCTCGCTGCCATCGACGCGCCGCCCCGAATAGAGAAGCTCCGCCGCGTGCTGCTCGCCCACTATGCGGGGCAAGGTCACCGTGAGCCCGAAGCCGTGGTGAAACCCCAAGCGTGAGAAATTTGCACTGAAGCGACTCGCCGGGGTGGCCACACGGAAGTCGGCGGAGAGGGCGAGCCCGAGGCCGCCGCCGATGGCACCCCCCTGGATCGCCGCCACAACGGGGAGGGGTGCCGCAAAGAGGCGAAGCGCATTGCGGTAGAGGGCCGCGATGTCCTGCCCCTTGTTGTTGGCAAAGTCAAGCCCGGCACAGAAGTGCTTTCCCTCCGACCGCAAGACGATGGCGCGGCAGCCGTCTGCCGACGCCAGCTCTTCATAGGCGTCGGCCAGCGCCCGGAGGAGTGCCGTGTCGAAGAAGTTGTTGGGTGGGCGATGCAGGCACACCGTGGCGACGTGGCCGTCGACGGCGTCGATGGAAACATCTTTCATGTGCCCTCCTCCAGGCTGCGCCAATAGATCAGCGCATCATCGCCATCCACAGCGGCCGGGACTCGCCCGACTTCGACGAAGCCAAGCCGAAGGTAGAGGTGGCGCGCCGGATTGGATGCGAAGACCAGGTTGAACTGCATTGCATCGAACCCGAGCCGTTGCGCCTCGCGTAGGGAATGCTCCACCATTCTTCGGCCCAGACCCCTCCCCCGATGCGCGTCGAGAACGAAATATCCGGCATTCGAGATGTGGGCCGCCCGCCCGACGAAATTCGGTTTGATGTAGTACGCCCCGATCAACTCGTACTCAGCGCGGAGGACCCAGACCGCCGAGGTGTGGGCGATCCAATAGTCATCGAACTCGTGCCGGGAAAGGGGCGGCGCATGAGGAAACCCATCCCCCGCGTCGACGATCTGCGCGTAGGCGGCAAAGAGCTCATCGTGATCGGACTGAGCGGCCGGTCGGAGTTCGTCTCCCACAGTGCTACTGCCCTCTCGGTTTCGTCGAGAGCTGCGGAGGGGAATCGATCACGGCCCGGTCATCCTGCAGATGGATCGGAAGCGCGGTGTGACGGGCATGACGAACGCATCGATGATCGCCAGACGGTTCTTCGTCGCCATCTCTCTTCTCGCTCCATTCTTTTCCCGCGACAGCATAAGAGAGCTGCACGTCTGGAATGCGCTACCTCGGGTACAGCCACAGCTCGATTGCCAACCCAAACCCCGCCGTTGCCGCCGCAACTCTGAGAGCGGCTCCGGGAATCCGGCGCGTCAGCGAAGGACCGAACCTGCTGCCGGCGAAAAGGCCCAGAGCCAACGGCACCGCCGCCGCCCAGCGAACTGGTCCGAATACGGCAAAGCCGATTGCGGCAACAACGTCGGCCACGCCGAGGATGACGTTCTTGAGCGCATTCGCCCTCGCCCAGCTCTGATCCACCGTCAGCAAGAGCAAGGCAAGGACCATGACGCCCGATCCAGCCCCGAAATAGCCACCGTAGACCGACACCGTGAACAGCCCGCAGGGGAGGAGGAAGCGGGTGCCCTCGCCGAGACGGCTCTCCTGCCACAGCGAGAGGCGCGGTTGGAGGAGCAGCACTATGGAGGCGAGCGCCAGCAAGAACGGCACGATCCGCGCAAAGATGTGGCCGGGAGTACAGAGCAGCAGGGCGACCCCCGCTGCACCACCCAGCGCGGTGAGCGCCGCCCATCGCCGGAGCCACGGCCCCTGCCCGCGCAGCTCGGGTCGCGAGCCCAACGCCGATCCGGGGAGGCAGGTCACGAAGGCGACAGCCTGGGTGACGTTTGCGGGCAGCGGCGGGACGCCGATGGCGAGCAGCGCCGGATACGAGATGAGTGATGTGATGCCGCCCGCCGACCCGACCGCCCCGGCGATCACTCCTGCTGCCAGCAACAAAAGGTCGTCAGCGGGCGAGGTCATGGTGCGACGACGCTACTGGCGACCACCGGGACGCCCGGTGCGGTTGTCGCCTCTCTCGGGGGTTACGGCTCGCCGGAGGTGATAGGGGACAAACAGGCCAGTGCTCCCGCGAAGTGCACACCGGGCGCCGGTGCATCTAGCGTGGAGCCCGGCGCTCGTCAGAGGCGGCCGTTTGGCGAGATCGAGCTCTGCGGCGTGTCCTTCGATCAGGCCTCACGCGTACTTGCGGTCTTGAAACTTGAGAGAGGAACGAGGAATGAGCGATCTGCTCCTGGCGGTAGAACGAGAAGCGGTTGCGCGCGCAAGCCGCCACCTGGCCGAGGAGGGGCTCGTCATTGGCACGGCGGGAAATATCTCCGCACGCCAGGGAGACCTGATCGCCGTGACCCCCACCGGAGCCGACCTGGCCAAAGTGACGGCCGAAATGGTCACGGTCATCAATCTCGATGGCGAGATAGTCGACGGCGACCTCGCGCCGACCTCGGAGGTTCCGTTGCACACGGGCATCTATGCCGCCACCAACGCCCTGGCCATCACCCACGCCCATGCGATGGCCTCCACCGCGCTTTCCTGCACCCACGACGAGCTTCCTGCCCTCCACTACAGCTGCCTCGGCCTGGGCGGCACTCCCCGCACTGCGGCCTACGCCACCTTTGGCTCTGAGGAACTGGCGCAAAATGTCATCAAGGCGCTCGAGGGCCGGAATGCNNGCCATGATGCAGAACCACGGCTCCATTGCCTATGGCAGCACAATGGATCAGGCCGTTGAACGTCTCGAGCTCCTCGAGTGGCTGGCCGAGTTGTACTGGCGCGCCTCCTCAATGGGCACCCCGCGCGTGCTCGGTGACAAGGACTTCGAGGCAATCATCACCGCGGCCATGGCTCGCGGTTACGGCGCCATTCGTAAGGTCGACAAGGCTTAAGACCCCTGACGGTTGATCAGATCATCAGGAGCTTGTGCCGGCGGCGGGTGAAGAGCTCGACCGATCCTGCCAAGTCGGCCTGGACCTGACGCTGTCTCTCGAGGAGTTCGTCGGCCCACAACATCTGCAACATTGTGCGCAATTGGTCGCCCCGTCGTCCGACGCGGGCGTCGTCAAATGCATTGCGCAACACACCATGCAAGGTCTCGTCATGTTCGGGCGGCGGGTCCAGCGCGCCCCGCTGTCCTCTCAACACCTCGCCGAATTCTTCGTACCAACGATGGCTCGACGCGTAGGAGTCGCGGAGGACCGCTCCGGCGACCGCTACTGATTCGAGTTCGGACAGCCCCTGCTCGGGAGGCAGCACCGGCAGAGCGGACAGCGTGAACGCAGCCAACCGGATGCGGTTCGATCCCGTGAAGAGATTGGCGACAACTTCAACCGGCACGAGCTTCGCTCCCCGCTCAGCCAGGAACTGGCGAAAGGCGTCNNAGTCGTCAAGCGAACCACGGCGTCGCCCAGGTAGCCCGAGCTCATGACGAACGCGTCGGAGAGCGCTCGGCCCAACGCCGCCATCGCCCCCCGTGGCCAGAACAAGATCCCGACGACGATACTCACCCCACACCCGATGGCCACGTCCTCGATCCTCGTGAGGCCGACCTTCCAGCCGGTGGGCTGAATGATGTTGAACAGGATGATCACCACCAAGGTGAAGGCGGCCTGGCCCCCGGCAAACGAGATCATGGAGGGAGCCACGCCCGACACCAGCACCGCAAGGGGGAGGAGCACCCACAGCAACACGGTGTGGCCCGCCACGCCGATCATGACCGCCGAGCCCACGACGAATCCCACGGCCGTTCCCCCGACGGCGCGCAGGGCCGTGGCACCGGTGCCCAACGCGTTGGATCGCAGGACCGACAGGGTCCCGAGCACCACCCAAAAGCCGTGTTCTACGGCGGTGATCTCTACGACGGCTACCGCCAGCGCCAGGCCGGCACCGGCGCGGACGGCATTGCGGAACCACACCGAACGAAAGGAAAGATGCGAAAGGAGCCGGCGCAATAACTGGGGAGCCGCCCACTCGGGCCCGGCGCCCCACACCTGCTCGCCTTGCGCGCCGACCCCGGCAGCTTCGATCGTTGCATCGGCCACCAAAAGGGCGGCGACACCCAAGGCCCGAGCCTGGAAAGCCGGATCAAGCGAGGAAGCGATCGAAGCGGCAGGGGACTCCTCGCTTCCCCCGCCGGACCTTTCGGTCCTGCCATCGGTTCCAGGCCCGATCAGGGTGGATACCTCGGCCGCGAGCTCCTCGCCCATGAGATTGTCCAGCTCGTGCATGCTCTCCCTCAGCGCCAGCACATGTTCTGCGTCGTCCACCGGATGCGCCTGGGTATCGCAGATGAGCGAAGCGCTCCGGCGCAACGTCACGGCCACGGCTTCGATCATCGCCTGGACCTTCGGCATGTGCCCCATATCTGACGCGTCGGGCACGAGCATCGCATTGCCGGCGGCCCACTCCACTCGACCTACGAGCTTGGCCAGGGCGACTGCGGTTCCCGCCGCGCCGGTGGGCGGGTACGGCGTGTTGGCGAAACGGTCTCGCAGCAACGAAACCTCTTCCTTGAGGGCCGGCTGAGCCTCTGGATCTGGCTTTCCCTCGGCGGGCACGGCGACGAGGCGGGCGACCGCTGAAACCGTCGCCGACAGGCGGCGGCGCAGATCGTCATGCCAAGGCGTCGGCCACAACACCATGCAGGCCGTGATGCCGACGACACCCGCGGCAACCCAGCCGAGCAACCGCGGACCAACCGCGTCGGCCGGTTGG
This sequence comes from Acidimicrobiaceae bacterium, assembly GCA_003160635.1. Lineage (GTDB taxonomy): Bacteria > Actinomycetota > Acidimicrobiia > Acidimicrobiales > RAAP-2 > Bog-473. The sequence goes on from PMLV01000158.1 coordinate 33,200, forward strand.
GCCACTGCCACGGGCAACACAAAGATGAGCAGCGTCGCCGTCGATGCTGCGGCCGCCTGCGGGGCGGCGATCCCCACGAAGAGCACACCAAAGCCCACGACCGCCATGACCGCGACGGCCGCCCATTTGTCGGTTGAAATCACGGTTCCGAGGGCGATCAGGCCACTTCCCACGAGCCACAGCACGATGTAGCAAAGCAGCCTCGTCCGGAAGCGGCCCGGGAAATCCACCAGCAGCAGAAGTGAGAAGGACCCAAACGCTCCGAACAGACTGACCTGTGGATTGGAGAACAGAAGGTGGGTCAGACCGAACACCGTGGGGATCGTGATCGCGGCCCGGACCGACCGCTTGATGGCCAAGAGACCGGGGTCCTTGCGCCTGATCCAACCCGCGGCGCGGGCCCACACCCGGTCCCGCTCGCCTCCTTGGGTGAGGGCGTCCTCGGTCATCACGGCCTCGCTGCGTCGGGGACCAGCACGTGCGGCGAACGACGATCGCACATAGTGAGCTGAACCTACCCTGCAGTGCAGGCCCGGTCGACCTCGTCGGGTGGAGCCTCTTCAAGGGCGAACGGGGGGCGGGCAGGCGGGGCCTTTGGGCTGCCAGGTCTCAGCCCGACTCGAGGTCGGTCATGGTGAAGAGATGTCGGAGCACGATTCCCTCTGCGGCGAGCCTCTCCGAGCCTCCCGCCTGCCGGTCGATGACGCAGATGGCATGACCCACGGCGGCGCCCTCAGAGCGGAGATCCTGAGCTGAAAGAAGGATTTGGCCCCCGGTAGTCACCACATCCTCAATGATGAGGAGACGCTTTCCACCTATGTCACCCCCTTCGCACAGGCGCTCGGTTCCGTACTTCTTGGCCTGTTTGCGCACGAAGTAGGCGGGTAGGCCCGTGGCCGCCGACAGCACGGTGGCCAGAGGGATACCGCCCAGTTCGAGTCCCGCCAGGCCCTCGGTATCCGGTGGTACCAGCGGTACCAGCTCCTTGACGATCTCGGCCAGCAGGACGGGATCTGACTCAAAGCGGTACTTGTCGAAGTAGCGATCTGCGGTGAGCCCCGAGCGAAGGATGAAGGTACCTGTCAGGTGGGAAACGGCCAGGACTCTTGCGGCCAAGGTCACGCCCCCATTCTGCAGCGTCCTATGGCCACTGTGAAGAGGTCCTTGTCCGGACGCCGCGCGACGCGGACCGGTCCCAGCCGGGCATGGGGCATGCTGAGAACGTGCCCCCGCCGTTCCCCGAGCCCACCCGCCACGCCTCGTCGCTCAACGAGGTCTTCGCTGACTATCTCGATTTCTTCCGTTCGCGAGTGCTTGCCAAGGCAGAGGGTCTGCCCCAGTCCGAGCTTCGCCAGAGCCGGTTGCCATCGGGCTGGACCCCGCTCCAGCTGCTCAAGCACCTGACCTTTGTCGAGTTGCGGTGGCTCGAATGGGGTTTCGAGGGTCGGGAGGTTGCATATCCGTGGGGCGATCTCAAGGTCGATCGCTGGCACGTCCCGGCAGACGAGACCCTCGAGCAGCTCGCCACGGCCTTGCGGAGGCAGGGGGACCAAAGCCGTCGCATCATTGTCACGCACGAGTTGACCGAAGTCGGCCGCCCTGGCCCACGTTGGGACGGAGCAGAGCCCCCGACACTCGAACGCATCTTGTTGCACCTGGTGCAGGAGTACGCACGACACCTCGGTCACCTCGACATCGTCGCCGAACTGATCGACGGCACCGAAGGTGAATAGGGACGTCGCGTGACAGGTCGGATTCGGTCGGCCGTCGCAGCCCGATCGGCCCCGGGCATTTCCCGGTCCAACGAGGTCGATGCAGGACAGGGAATACCATATCGTTGCGGCGGGACGGCTGAGTGGGCCGGATGAGCCCGGAGTACCGGGGGGGCGAGGAGCGATGAGCACACAAGAGCACACGGATCAAGGCGGGTCGGGGGGAACGGACGCGCTCGACCTCGTGATAGTCGGTGCAGGCTTTGGCGGCCTCTACGCCATTCATCGCGCCCGGCAGCTCGGACTGTCCGTTCGGGCGTTCGAGGCCGGCGATGACGTCGGGGGAACCTGGTACTGGAACCGCTACCCCGGGGCGCGCTGTGACGTCGAATCGGTCGAGTATTCGTACGGCTTTTCCGAGGAGCTGCAGCAGGAGTGGGTGTGGTCCGAGCGGTACGCCTGTCAGCCCGAACTCTTGCGCTATGCCCAGCACGTGGCAGAACGATTCAACTTGCGCCATGCCATCACCTTTGGCACACGCGTGCGGTCCGCGATCTACGACGACGTCGCACAACGGTGGCGGGTGTCCACCTCAGAAGGAGAGGAGATCTCGGCCCGATTCCTCGTCCTGGCCACGGGGTGTCTCTCCGCCACCAATGTGCCCGACATCCCTGGTCTCGACACGTTCGCCGGACGTATCCTTCACACCGGTCGGTGGCCACGTGAAGAGATTGACTTCGCCGGCCAGCGCGTCGGGGTGGTCGGTACCGGCTCTTCCGCCATTCAGGCGATCCCGCTCATCGCCGCCGCCGCGACCGAACTGGTGGTGTTCCAGCGCACCGCCAGCTATTCCGTTCCCGCCCGCAATCGGCCACTCACCGCTCCGGAATTGGACCGTATCAAATCCGACTACGCCGGCTTTCGCGCTCGCAACAGGGCCATGCCCGGCGGCTTCGGCGCCGATCTCGGGTGGAATACGGCGTCCGCGCTGGACTACACCGCCGAACAACGTGACGCGCTGTACGAGGAACGGTGGCAACGTGGCGGCTTTGCGTTTCTCGGGTCCTTCGGTGACACGTCGGTCAACAAGGCCGCAAACGACCTGGCGGCGGATTTCATCCGGCGAAAGATCAAGTCCATCGTGAACGACCCCGCGGTGGCCGAGGCGCTCTGCCCCGAACAGCCGGTCGGCTGCAAGCGGATGGCGCTGGATTCGGGATACTTCGAGACGTTCAACCGCGACAACGTCAAACTGATCGACATTTCGAAGCACCCCATCGACCACGTGGACAGCACGGGGCTGTGGGTAAATGGCCAACACTTCGAGTTGGACATGCTCGTCTTGGCCACCGGCTACGACGCCATGACCGGTTCCTACACGGGAATCGACATCCGGGGAAGAGACGGTCGAGCACTGAAAGAGGAATGGGCCGGTGGACCACTCACCTACCTGGGACTCGGTGTCCCCAACTTTCCCAACCTGTTCATCGTGGCCGGGCCGGGTAGCCCGTCGGTGCTCACCAACATGGTCCTGGCCGCCGAACAGCACGTGGATTGGATCGTCGAGTGCATCGACTACATGAACACGCACGGCCTGGCCACCATTGAAGCCACCGCCGAGGCGGCGCACGAGTGGGTCGAGCACGTCAACGGAATCGCCGCGTTGACGCTCTACCCCACGTGTAATTCGTGGTACCTGGGCGCCAACATCCCGGGAAAGGCGCGTGTGTTCATGCCCCTCCTCGGCTTTCCCGACTACGAAGTGCGCTGCAGCGAGGTCGCCGCTGCGGGATATGCCGGTTTCGAGGTGGGCTGACCGCCCCCGCCTATTTTGCGGACGCGAAATTGAACATCCAGCGTACGCCGAACCGGTCAAGACAGGTGCCCCACGTCGCACCCCAGAACATGTCCGCCAACGGAGCGCAGTCCGTGGAGCCTTCTGAGAGCGCGTCATAGAGGCGCTGCGTCTCCTCCCGGGTGTCCGGTTCGAGGTTGAGGGTGATGTTGTTCCCGATGCGCAGCTCATGGCCCATCGATTGCACCATGTCGGTTGCCATTATCACGTGACCACCGAGAATTGGCAGTTCAACGTGCAGTACCATCTGCTTCTCGGTCTCCGTCAGCGTGGGCCCGTCGGGGTCGGCCGGGACATCTCCCAAACGTTGCAGGGGTCCGAGATACTCGGTGCCGAACACTGACCGGTAGAACTCGAACGCCTCCTCGGCGTTTCCCATGAAGTTCAAGTATGTACTGACTCGAGCCACGGCTCATTCTCCTTCCGATTGCCTATACCAACTTGATTGACGGGGTGAGGTAGCGAAAGTCATCGGCGACGAGCGCTCGGCGTCGGCGATGTATGGATCAATTCCGCTGCCACGTTTGAAAACGAATGGCCGGAACGCCCTCGACGGGAGGTGGCACCTCTTCGGCACCGAGTCGGAACTTGTCCTCGAAAGGCGGAAAGAATTTGGTACAGGCGAAGTCGCCGGCGACACGTGTCAGAGCAAGTTCTTCGACTTCCTCGAGCGTGGTTGTGTAGAGCATGGCACCACCGATGATCCACAGGTCCCCTTCGAAACCGCCGGTGAAGAAGCTGCGCAGATCGCCCACACGAAGGAATCCCTCCCTCAGCTTTTCGGTTCGCCTGGTAGCCACGTAGTTGGTGCGACCCTCCATGGGGTTGGCGAACTCCGTATACGTGCCATACCCCATCAACACGTTGGACGACAACGTCAGTGCACGAAAATGCGCAACATCCGCCGGGACGTTCCACGGGATGCCCGCATCGGTAGAGATGCCGAGCCGGTCGTCTACGGCTGCGATGGCGCGAATCATGAAGGCCTCACGCGAAAGCCTCCAACTGGCGCACTCCTCGCTTTCGCACGACGACGTGTGCGGGCCCAGGCTGGAACTGACAGGCGAGACGGAACACCGCCTCTGGATGCACGCGTCGCTCCGGCACTGTCTGGAGTCGCTCCGCTTCGAGGTCGCTTCCAGGCGTGAGCAAGCGGGGTGGCGCCTCCGGTATCTCCATGACGCAAATGCCGCACTCAGCCAGACCGCCGCACACCGAAGGCCACCGGTAGCCGGATCGAGTGACCGCCTTCATCAGAGTCTCCTCCGGGTCAACATCAATGGTCACACCGAGTGGTTCGACTCGCACGGTCACAGAAACGTCATCCGGCTTCGCCGAACACGTAACGATCGATGACCTCGTGGAAGCGGCGCACTCCCATCTCCTGGCGCAAATTCCACCGGAGCCCCGGCCCCTCAGGAACCATCAGGCCGCGCTGGATCGCCGCGAAATTGGCGAGGTCCTGGTTGACCACCAGGCCCCAATCGTGTTCTCGGCACTCGGGTATCCATTCAATCGCCGGCAGCTCTGGCGGCGTGGCGCATTCGGGAAATTCTTGGAGGGTCCACAGTTCAAAGATCGACGTGGAAGGATCGTCGCCGTTCGGCCTACAGCGATAGGCGAACCAGCCTCCCGCGACCATCGGCCCCAGCAGGTTGGGGAAGAGAAGGGGATCGTCGCCTCCCATGACCTGCTCGTCGTCGAGATGCGACCAGTCCAGGCCGCGGTCGATTGCACCCTGACGCCGGCGGGCGAGGTAGAACTGACCCGCGCTCACCCCCGCCGGCAACGGCGTGCTGATGATCTCGTCCAGGGCGGCCAGATCGTCTGGACCGAAGTAACCCGGCAAATTCTCCACCAGGTCGCGAATCTTCATGGCCAGGAGGTCGTTCTGGTCGATGTCCTCGGGATCGATCCCCAATCGGGGGCTTGGCCTGGGCTCCCCGCCTCCGCCGTAGAGCGTGTGGGTGTCGAACACTTTGTAGGCCAGCGCAGTGTCGTCCTTCCAGCGGAGCAACTCTGGATGGGTCGCGGCAATGTGGTAGCCCTCATTGAACGCGTCGACGACGACCTTCCAATTGGCCGGGACGATTGTCGCCTTGCGACCGGTGAGTCGCATTCTCTCGGGATGGTACGGATCGAGGAGCGCGGGCATCGGGCCGAGGAAGGCGAGCAGAGGCTGAGGGTTCTTGCCGAAGTGGACGAAGACGAACCCGCCCCAGATGTCGACGGACGCCTCTCGAAGGCCGACATCCTCTGGGTCGAGTGGTGGAAACTCGTGCTGATCGAGGATGAAGGTATTCGTTCCGTCGAGGTCCCAGCGCCAACCGTGGAACCGGCAACGGATCTCGCCGTGAAATCGACCGCACCCGTCCGCAAGGCGGGTGCCGCGGTGGGGGCAGGTATTGAGAAAGGCACGCAACCGTCCTGACTCTCCCTTGACGACCATCAACGACAGCGGTCCGACCGAATACTCGACAAACGAACCTGGTTCGGTGAGCTCTTCCACTCGGCATGCGATCTGCCAGACCTGTGGCCAGAGCCGCTCGTATTCCAGTTGCAAAAATTCTCGCGACGTGAATCGACCCCGCGGGATGGTGTCCGAGCCCACGCACTGAAGCTTCCCGACTCCTGATTGCTCCCGTAGAACGGTCATCCACCCTTCCTCTTCGCGTGGTATCGGCTTTGCGACATCGTGGCACTGGGTCCCCTCTACCGAGGCCGACGTGACCACCCACGTCGATCACTCTGGGGAATCACAACCCGTGATGTGAGGATAACACCGGGCGTTCGAACCACCACCGGGCAATTCAGCTCACGCGGCGTAGTCGATGCCGGGCCATGCGACGGAACACAATGAGATGGATCGGACCGAGGAGCCTCCAGTAAAGGAACCCGGGAATCCCAAGAGGGCGGAACGCCGCCACCTGGCGGAGCGATCCCCCACTGACCCGGTACCCCAGCCAGGCGTCACCAGGAAACCACCCGACGCTACGGAGTATGAGCTCGCCCGGCTCGGACCGGGCAATGCGCCACCAGTCAACGGTTGCACCAGCGACGACCAGGTGCGGCCGCTGCAGCCGCAGGTGTTCGCCGACGAGTCGCCCGAGGGCCAGCCGGAGCGCCCAACCCCAGGCACAGCCGTACCATCGGTAGTCCCCCCCGACGGCCTCGATATCTCGGGCAATCGGGGCGGCGTCCGCCGGAGGAATACAGACATCTCTCACGACGGTGTGCACACCGTCGTGGAGTCCTTGAGATCGAGAGAGCAGTGAACTGGTCACTTCCTTGTCCTGGTCGTCGAGCGCTCGGGCCAGAGCCTGCTCGACTCCCATCGGGTGCACCGAAAAGGAGCGGCGCGCGGGGTCTGGGTCCACCACTATCACCTCGGTCACCAGACTCGCGATCAACGCATGACTGACGGCCCGGTCAACCGGTGTCACAAGGTCCACCCAATACGACGACAGATGTGGAGTAAGCCACGGGATGTCGATGATGCGACGAGGACGCAGACCCCGTACACGGGCGTACTCGGAGATCATCTCGCGGTAGGTCGTCACGTCGGCACCGCCGATCTCGTACACATCGGGCGGAACGGACAGAGACTGTTCAAGGTACTCGAGGAGGTCATCGAGCCCGATGGGTTGGATCCGGGTCCTCACCCACCTGGGGCAGACCATCGCGGGAAGGCGTTCCGTCAGGCAACGCAGCATCTCGAACGAGATGCTGCCTGACCCGAACACCACCGCAGCGCGCAGCTCGACCACCCCTACCCCCGCCGCGGCAAGGGCCGCACCTACCTCTTGCCTGCTGGAAAGATGGGCAGAATTCGGTGCGCTCCCGAGCGCTCCGAGGTACACGATCCGGGCCACGCCCGCCCGCGCCGCAGCCCGGCCAAACGCCGTGGCGAGCCGAAGGTCCATCTGACGGAACCCGGCGCCCGCTGCCATCGAATGAACCAGGTAGTACGCGCATTCGACATTTGCCAGGGCACTCGCAGTGGCCGACTCATCACCGACGTCGATGGCGACGTACGTGGCCGACGTCGACGTCGACGTCGCCGATCGAGAGAGCGCGATCACGTCGTTGCCATCCTGGAGGAGTCTCGCCGTGAGGGCTTGCCCTACGAAACCAGAGGCACCGGCAATGGCGACACGCATCTTTCGCCCTTCCAGTAGAAGGGTTTCAGTATGGCACTGAACCCCCGCGTGGGTGGCTCCGGGCCTGCAACCCCCTCAACGGAGGAGCAGGCCACACCGGCGACGTGTCAGCCCCGGATGACGTGACCGGGCACGGCCCCAGTAGCCACACCGTGATCGAGAAGCAATTCGCCGTTCACGATCACGGCACGATACCCCTCGGCGTCGACAACAAATCGACCCGACGACGCCGGCATGTCCTCAACCCAATGGGTCGGCCCCACGTTGAGTCGATCAAGGTCCACGACGACAAGGTCGGCCCACGCGCCGGCACGCACCACGCCGCGATCCAACAATCCGTGTACCGCGGCGGGAATTGACGTGATCCGTCGAACGGCCTCTTCGAGCGAGAACGGGTCCGGAACCCATTCGGTCAGCAACCGAGTCGTGTAGTCCGCCCCGACGAACGAGGCCAAATGCGCGCCGCCATCGCTGCTTCCCGCCATGGCGAGTGGATTGCGCACCAGAGCCTCAGTGACCATCCGGCCCCCGCGCTGTGACAGAGGCGTGACGAAGAACGTCGTCTTGAGGTTGTCTGCAAGACAGAGGTCCAGGAAGGTGTCCAATGGATCCCCTCCTTGCTCACTCACCAGCTCGGCCACGGAACGACCGACCCAACCGGAGAGAGTGGGATCGCTTACGGCGTACACCGTCGTGATCTCAAAGTTGAGTGGGAATGAGGGCATCGGTGGCCCGGCCAGCTCTGCCCGCATGCGCTCACGCTGCCGTACGTCGCGCAAGGCGATGCTCCTCTCGGGTTCGGGAAGAGTCAACGGCTCCCTGAAGGCAGGCATGTCATCGAAGAGGAACGTCGTGTCGAGCGAGAAGTACGCTCCCCCCTGTTGTGTTCCGTACATCGGGTAGAGACGGAGTCCCAGTGCGTTCTGTTCCTCGATGAACTCCATGGATCGGACCCAGCCTTCGGGCATGTTCGGGAACCAGACCACCGGGTTGAGATCGATCGGCTTGCCCGACACCTCGGACATCCGGCGCAGGAGGGTGCGGTCGCGCTCGTCATACCCCTCGGGGAACGACCGTGGGATGATCTCGATCGCGCCATGATCGAACTCGGCCAGCACCGAAGACAGGGCGATGACCTCTTCATCGGTCGCCAGGTTCGACGGCACGGGGCGACCGTCGTGGGCCTGGTGGAGATCGATCTGGGACGTGCTGAATCCGTGCGCGCCGGCACGCATCGCCTCGCGCAACACCTGCTGCATGGCCGCGATCTCGTTGCAGGTGGCCGCACGCTCGGAGGCGTCGTCCCCCATGACATAGCGACGAATTGCTGAATGGCCAACGTACGCCGCTGCGTTCACGCCGATCCGGTTCTCGAGCCCGTCCAGGAAGTCGCCAAACGTGCCACCGCGAAATGTCACGCCTTCGCGGAGAGCCGCCGCAGACATTCCTTCCACTCGCGACAGCATCTCGAGGAGCCATCCGGCATCACCATCATGTGCCGGAGCGATGGTAAATCCGCAGTTGCCGATCACGACAGTAGTGACGCCATGCCACGAGGAGGGCGAGGCCGTCGGTTCGAAATGGAGCTGGGCGTCGTAGTGCGTATGAATGTCGACAAAGCCGGGCATGACCGTGTGACCCTCCACGTCGAGCACACGACGTGCAGCGGCCAACTCGGCGGCCGAGATGCGCCCCACCCGCGCAATGCGGCCATCCCGCACGCCCACGTCGGCGAGGTATGCGGGTACGCCGGTGCCGTCGACCACACGGCCGCCACGTACCACCAGATCGAAGCTCGAATCAGTGCTCATGCGGACAGACTAGGCACGTCGGACCAATCGGGTGCTCCGCCAGGCATACGGTTTGACGGCATCGGGAAGATTGGACATGCTGCCCCACATGGAGGTGATCGTCCTTGCAGACAGCCACCTCACCGGCGGCATCGCCCACATCGGCGGTCAGGTGCTCGAGGCAGTGGCCTCGGCAGATGCCGTCCTCCATGCCGGCGACCTCACCTCGCGGCGGGCGCTCGAGGAGTTGCAGGCCATGGCGGAGACCTACGCCGTTCTCGGCAACAACGACCACGACCTGGTGGGGACCCTTCCGGAGAGCCGCATCTTCGACCTAGAAGGAGTCCGAGTCGCTCTCGTCCATGACAGCGGCCCCACGAAGGGTCGCCCCACCCGCATGCATCGTCGGTTCCCGGGCGCCGACATCGTCGTCTTCGGGCACAGCCATGTGCCGATCAACGAGGTCGGCGTCCAACGTCAAGTTCTGTTCAATCCAGGCTCGGCGACGCAGCGACGCTCGCAACCGCATCGGACATTCGGCCGGCTACGCCTTGCCGAAGGCCGGATCCAGACTCGTCAGATTGAACTCGTGGTCTGAGCGGTCATGCCTGCAGGGCGGCCAGATCAAAGCCAAAGACCGCCGCCGCATTGCCATTGACGATCGCGTTGAAGTCCTCGTCACTGACCCCGGCGAATTGCTCCTCGCAAGCCGACCGGGATTCGGGCCATGTGCCTTCCGGATGTGGGTAGTCATTGCCCCACATGAGTGTGCTGATGCCGGTGACAGCGCGATTGTTGACGGCGACGGGATCGAACATGAACGTTGCACGCGCCTGGCGCTGGATGAGCTCGCTTGGCTTCAGCGACAATTTTGGTTGGGCGTACATCGAGTGATCTTCGTAGATGCGATCAGCTTGCGTCATGATCCACCCCAACCACGACGCACCAGTCTCCACGGTGACTACCTGGAGCTCGGGAAAGCGATCCATCGCCCCTCCGGCCGCCAGGCTGAGCAGAACCATCGGTCCATCGAGTTGGGCACCCAATATGTAATTGATCACCGCTCCGCCCGGTCCGCGCACCACCCGGGGCTCGTAGCCGGTCCCGGAGTGGAATGTGACCGGGAGACCCGTCTCCGTAATGGCGGCCCACAGCGGATCGTATGCGCCGTCGTTGTAGGGCCTGGAGGGGACGCGCGCGGGAAGGAAGAGGGCACGGAATCCGGCCTCAGCCACATGCTGCACTTCGCGGATCGCTTCTTCGATATCGATAGCGGGAACGAGTCCCACCGGAAGGATCCGGTGATGGCCTCCGAGGACCTCGGTGGCCCAATCGTTATACGCCCTGCAGAGTGCCAGCTGCAATGTCGGATCATCGGATGAGAAACACGCCTGCAGAGCGAATGTAGGGAACACGACCTCCGCGCTCACGCCATCGCGCTCTTGATCCCTCAGTCGTGTCGCGATGTCCCAATCTCCGACCACCGCAACCTCACGCTCTCCCGCCGACATCAGTTTTCGAGACGAGAGCCCTTCGACGACGAGGACCCGCCATCCGTTCCTCGTGTCAATGTGCGGTGCCCGGTGGCGCAGGTCGGCATCGAGGCGTTCCGAATACAGCTCAATTGGTTCGGTCACGTGCGCATCCGTAGAGATGAACGTCGCTCCACGATAGGTGTCGGTTCTCACGTCGAACTCCTTCTCTGCGTCATATCCGTGCGGTCGCATCGGCCGGGCGGAATCGATAGACAGCGACCCCATCGCCGGCGTCTTCCCAGACCACCTCGAGAGGCATTCCGATTACGACATCTTCAACCTCGACCTCGACAAGATTCGCCACGAGCCGTGCATTGGGTGCTTCCTCCGGCTCGACCACTGCGATCACCATGGGCAGGTACTCTCGTAAATGCGGGGCCAGCGCGTGGCGGATGACCGTGAAGCTGTAGAGCGTCGCTCGCCCGCTCAGATCCATCCATTCCGACTCCTGGGTGCGGCATGTGGGGCAGAACGGGCCGGGAGGATGGCGGACAGTACCGCAGCTGACACAACGCTGCACGACGAGTTGGTGCTGNNGCAACCTCGGCGTTCGCCACCTGGTTGATCGCAGTGCCGCGTAACTGTTCGACTGCTTCGACGACGTGCGTGAAGCCGATGATGTAGGCATCAGACAGGTTTCCTCCGTGGGTGTTGACGGGAATCTTCCCTCCGAGGTAGCGGATATTCCCATCGGCAACGAAAGGACCCGATTCCCCGATCGGGCAGAATCCATAGTCCTCGAGCTGCATCAGAACCATCCCCGTGAAGTGGTCGTAGATGAGGGCAACGTCGACGTCAGCCGGTCCGAGCCCCGCTCTGCGGTAGAGATCCTGGGCAACCGGACGATGTCCCGATGACGCAAAGATCTCATCGGGCATGCCCATCCACGTGATGGACTGACCCCAATTCCCTGCACCACCCTGGGCACTCGCTGTGACATACACCGGCGGTTGACGAAGATCACGGGCTCTCGCCGACGACGTCGTGACCACCGCGACAGCGCCGTCGCATTCGAGGCAGTAGTCAAAAAGGCAAAAGGGCTCCGAGATCATCCGAGCCGCGAAATAGTCCTCTTTCGTCATAGGCGAGCGCATGAGCGCAGAAGGACGATTGCGCGCGTTCTCTCTCGTGGATATGGCCACTTCGGCCAGGTGATCACGAGTGGTGCCGTACTTGTACATGTGCCGTTGCGTCAGGATGGCAAACATCTGGCCGGGTCCCATCAGCCCCGAGTGTGAAATGAAGTCGGATTCCGGAGTAGGTGGCGCGGAATAGGCCCCGGGCGCCCGGCGTGCGAAGGCCGAGCCGAAACGGCTCGTTGCAGCCTGTTGCATCGCCATCACGCTGACGACGACGTCAGCATGCCCTGACACGATGGCAGAAGCAGCCAAACCAACGGCGCCGGCTGCCCCACCCCCACCTCCGGTAAGTGTGGCCGTGAATCGCACATCAGGTATTCCCAGAGTCTGCGACAAAAGGGCGACGTCGATGCCACCACCGGAGTACAGGGCAAAACCGTCGACATCGTCACAACTCAAGCCGGCATCCGCCAATGCCGCCAAAATTGCCTTGCCGGCCAGTTCAAGGACGGTTTGAGGTGCGGAAGCGCCACGCCGGTAATACGGCGTCGCCCCTACGCCAACGATCGCCGTGTGATCACGCAGTGTTCGTGCATCCATGTCAGGCACTCCGATTTCCCCCTCCGGGATAGCCCCCACCACCGTGCACGGCATCCAGGGAGTCATAGTCGATGGCGTAACCCCGCATGGGCAATTCGGCGACGAACGTGACAACGCGTGGCTTCTTGTAGGAAGCGATCGAGGCTCTACAGAATTCGATCAGTTCCGTGGCATCGATCGATGCACCCTCCTCAAGGACCACGATGGCCTTGACCGACTGCGCCCAGCGTTCATCGGGAACGCCGATCACCGCGGCGGCGCGTACGAGTGGATGTTGCCGCAGGCAAGCCTCCACTTCGGCCGGGTAGATATTCTCGGCCGCTGACTTGATCATCCGCGACATCGGGGCGATAAAGGTGACCGATCCATCGCCGTGACGTCGAGCCAGATCGCCTGTGTGATACCAGCCGCCCCTGAACTTCTCCACATTGAGGCTCGGGCGGTTGTGATAGCCGTTCATCACAACAGGACCCCTCACAATCATCTCCCCTACCTCATCGGGCGGCACGTCGAGCCCTTCGGCATCGACCACCCGGAGCTCAATCAAAGGGAACGGTCGGCCGTGGAGCCCCTCGCCTCCGAGCGCAGCGAACGTGGCGAGGCCACCCACTTCGGTCTGTCCCGTGCCTCCCGGGCGCCGGGCCCACGGGCTGTCGTCGAACGAGACCATGGCGTCCCATTCGGGTGTCGACTTCGGCCATCGCAGGCTCTTGAGATCGGCACGTACCGATCGATTGAGGGCTACCAAATCGGTGATGGTCGTTGGCATGAGAAAGGCACCCGTGCAGCGGTTGTCCGCGATGACCCTCAACAGGAGGTCGGCATCGACCCGGGGGACGAACACATTGGTTGCGCCAAGCACGTACGTGGCGAGCGTGCACATCCACGTCCCGAGATGGAACAGCGGGCCCGAATTGAGAAACACGTCGTCGGGTTGCAGTCCCCGCACCATCGCGTTCGCCATGCCCACCGTCACCAGCGCACGATTGCTGAGAAGGGCACCGTGAGGATGCCCACCGAACGCCCCGGTGTAGAGCATGAGTGCGGCCCCTTCCGGCACGGCACACGAGCCTTGCGGGAGCAGGTCGGGTGCCTCGACGAATGCGGCGAACGATTCCTCGCCCCTTCTCGATCCCGTGCCGTCGAGTTGGATCCATCGCGCGGACGTCGTCGCAGCGCCACGAGCGGCGAGCATCACCTCGCCCACCTCTTCGTCTTGCCAAAAGACCAGCTTGGGCTCCGCGTCATTCAGAACAAAGGCGAGCTCCACGCTCGACTGCCGCCAGTTGACGGGACACAAGGTGGCACCGAGGTGCGCACATGCGGCCAGGGCCTCGAGCACGCGGTGACAGTTCTGACCCATCCAAAGGACGCGATCACCCGGGCCGATCCCTGCCTCGTGAAGGGCGCGCGCCAATTGCAGGATCTCGATCCGAAGCTCGGACCACGAGAGGAGCCGCTCGCCGCACGCGACCGCCAATCCTTCAGGCCGGCTGCGCGCGTGCTCCTCCAGGAGTGCGGGCAACGTCGCTTCGGTCGGTCCCGTCGGCACCGTCATGACGGTCCCCGCACTTCTGCTGTGGGTTCGATCTCGACCACGGGGTCGCGACGCCCACAAGGACAGACGCCGTTGGAGACGGTCCCGCCTAGCCGGGTATCGAAGTGGCTGAATGGGAGGGCGCGGCGCGCTCGGCTCGATACGAGGAGTGTGCCGTTGTCGGCAACCATGTCCCATTGGCGTCCATCAAAGTGCAGATTTCGATGGCGACACGAGAGCGCCAGGACAGGGCCCACAAGCTCGAATCGCAACGCGTCCACCCCGGTCGCGGCCATACGCTCCTTGGCCCGACCGCTGGCGATGACCATCGGGACGCTCGAGAAGAAAGACTTCGGATCGTGACCTCGTTCGACGATTCCGTCGACCAGCGCGTCGTTGACACCGATGACAGCGGCTACGTCGAGAAGCCGTATGAACATCTCCACCCGGTCGACATCCATGGTCGACGCGTCGGCATTGCACACCAACAGACCCATGTCCTTCGCCGCGCTCTGGAGGGGGTGAAAGTACCCCACATCGCTCACCGTGGACGTCAGGACAACGACCGAGCGATCGGGAAGGCCAAGGGAAAGTACCGCCGCCGTGGCGGCCGCGGTGTCGTGCTGCATATCGTCGAAGCTGAGTGGCAGGAGCTGGTCGTCGCCGTAACGGCCATATCCCCACACGTCATCCCCGAATGGTCTGGCCACCCTCCAGTGATTCACGTTGCTCACGACGACGCCACCCTTGGGATCTTGTGGGGCGGACCCAGGCGCAGCAGCACTTCGTTCTCGACGAGGTCGATCTCGGGTGCGATCCCGACAGACGCTTCAATCGCACCGATCAGGTCCTCGCGCACCGATGTGGGAGAACGCCCTCCGAGTGTTGCATTGTGGCCGACCCGGACCTTGAGGACGTCCATTTCACGTCCGGTTCTGATCAGTTGAAAATACCCGGCGGCAGACTCGGGAACTGACTCCACCGCTCTCCAAATGTCCATCGGCAGAATCGAGTGGCCGTGGATCACCACCTCGTCGCCCTTTCGACCGACGGGCCACAGGCGCATCCCGGTGCGGCCGCAGCGGCAAGGAGCGGTGCTCACTCGCACGAGATCCTCCGAACGGTAGCGAACGAGTGGATTGCCACTTTGGGGCACAAGGTTGGTCGCGACGAGCTCCCCGACTTCTCCATCTGGCACAGGGGAGGAACCCTCAGGGTCGAGGATCTCGATGAACACGGTGTCTTCGCTGGCGTGGAGCCCGTCATGCTCTCTGCATTCTGTGGCACTCCCGACATCACCTACCGCCGTATGGAGAAAGGGCTCGCCTCCCCAGCGTTCGAGATCGTGACGCGCCTGGATCCCGAGATGATCACCGCCGATGACCACTCCTTTGTAACTGGAGAACACCTCTGCCAGGGCGTACGGCAGAACCCCCGTTTGTTCCATATGCGCCATGGCCATGATGAGCGGACCGCTCAGGAGGTAGAGCAGGGTCGGCTCCAGCTCGAGTGAGGCACGACACCACCGGTCGAACTCCGATGGATGGTGATCAAAGAGCACGCACGAGGCACCAAGCGCATGTGGTGTCAGCCATGCAGGTCCACGGAACGTGAACAACATGAATGCGACAGCGTCACCGGGGCGGACTCCGATCTCCCACCAGTCGCGAGCCAAACCGACACCGTCTCCATGACCAACCGGGAGTACCACCGGGTCTCCGGTCGTTCCGGTCGTCGAGGAGAGCGCACTGGCATCAGCCATTCGACGAAGCCCACCCAGCGGGTCGCCGTACGTGGTGCGGTATGCCCGCACCGTGTCTTTGTCGACGAACGGAATCCGGGCTTCGAACTCGGTGAGCGAGGAGATATCGGCTGCCCGGAGCCCGGCCGAACCCCACACCTGCGCGAACAGCGGCGAATGCCGCTCGACGTAGGCGAGGGACTCCAACAGCCGATTCTCCTGGTAAGAGCGCAGATCACCTCGATCCATCGACTCGATCTTCTCGTCGAGCATGCGAGTCGACAGTTCCGCGTTGTGGGACATACACGACCTCCGACGCGGCAAGTTAGACTTGTGGCAGTAGAGTGTCAAGTGACGCTGAACTGCCAGATCGTTCAGGCACGCATGATCGGGAGCGCGATGAAGGTCGACACCTCGCCCATCTTTGCCACACCACGCACCGAACCCGGCCGGCCCGACCGGCGGGCACAGAACCGAGATCGGACCCGCCAGGCATTGGCGGAAGCGGCGATGGAACTGTTCGCCAGCCAAGGGTACGGGGCGACCACGGTCGAGCACATCGCCACCCTGGCCGGTGTTTCACCTCGAACCTTCTTCCGCCATTTCGGCTCGAAGGAGGACGTCCTCTTGCCGTTGGACGAACCCATGACGGCAACCTCAGCCATCAGAAGCCAACCACCCTCGTTGAGCGACGTCGAAGCCCTACGTGCTGCGCTGATCGCCACCGCCCCTGCGAACGAACCAGCCGTCGGTCGGATACGTATGTTGCGCGAGGCACTCTCTTCGTCGGCAGCCCTGCGCGGGCGTGACTTCGATCAGCGAAACCTCGGCGAACAGGCCATGGCACGCGCACTGGCGGATCGGCGACACTTGGACGAGCCCGATCCTGAAGCCCGACTCGCCGCAGTCGTCGGCTTCGCCGTCCTACGAACCGCGATGGATCGTTGGCTCGATCTTCCGGATCCAACACCTCTGGCGCCCCTGATCGAAGCCGAGTTTGACCGTGCTCGTCGAATGATGGGGCCTGACAGGGATCGCGCCTTCTCGACCCTCGAGGACGCCTGATGCTCGTGCTCCCCGAGCGCGCGGGACCCGCAGATCCCATGGGCAGCTCCCCGGGGCGCCGAGATGGGTCGGCCCGCCGCACCACGAACATCGATACAAGCAGGCCGAACGGGCCCCAGGAGAACAGCGTCGTCGATGCCCGTGCCCGCGATCTGGTCACAGGTCCGTCCGGAGAGGCGACGTACCTGTGCGACCAGAACATCCAGGCCCAGATCGCTCCGAACCGGGAACTCATCGCCGTCGAATCCGACCCACCCGAGCCACGCCTGACCCAACTGCTGGGCTCACTCGTCGGGCCGGGCTTCCGTGCTCGCATGTCAGGGATCCTTCCCGACCACGTTGCCCGCCAGTCGCTCCTTCACGCACTCCTCGACGACCTGCCCGGTGCCACCCTGGTATCCGGCTACGCCCTCCTGCGCGGCGGAACGACCACCAGACCAGCCAACGAGCCGGCATCACGTGCGTACGAGCGGCATGTACAGGCATCGGCGGACATGTGTGCGGGGTGGGCGACCGACGCCACCATAATCGTGACCTTCCGCCAGAAGGGATCCTCACCAGTTCCAATGGGACCCGACGCTCCGCTGCTCGAGCGAGAAGGCGACCCACTCTCCTGGCATTCCATGGCACCCCTCCCGCGAGAGGCCACTCGTCGTCGAAGGCGGTTGGACCTGATTCCCCGCACCGCCGACCGTGCGCGAGCCTGGACCTTCGACTCGCACTTTCGCGACAGCTACCGGGATGTCGAGGGCACCGAGTCAGTCGTTCACGAGTACGTCGTCGAAGGATCGCCCGACGAAGCAATGCATCGGATTGAGGAAGTCCGCACGGAGGCCCGCGTCCTCCCGTGGGTCGAGTGTCCGGCTGCAGTGGGAAGCTCGGCGCGACTTGTCGCGAAGCCCATAGCGGAACTGAGGGTGCAGGTGCGCAACGAATTCGTGGGGACTTCCACGTGTACCCACCTCAACGACGCGTTCCGATTCCTCTCGGACTTGATCCCGCTACACGTACTCCTGGCGATTCAGCCAACAGCGCCTACGCAGTGAAGTCCAGAACGATGCGCCCCCGCACCCCTCCCGCCTCGAGCCGCCGGTGTGCTTCGGCAGCCTGGTCGGCCGGGAGGACCTCAGCCACCCGCATCGTCAGGGTCCCCGCTTCCGCCTGGTCCCTCAGTGCGGTCAGCCGCGCTGTATCGGTGAGCGCGCGCCTGACCCAGATCGGATAGATCGTGATGCCACGTTCGCTCGGTCCATCCCAGCCGCGGACGCTTGCGAACCCACCACCGTCGCGTACCGCAGGCAGCACGAGCTCACCCAGCAGAGCGCCGTCGATGACACCGTCCACACCACGAGGCGCTAGTTCCCGGATGCGCGAGCCGACGTCGTCTCCGCGACGCACAACTTCATCAGCGCCGAGTCGAGCGACAAGTTCCTCATCCGCCTGGGATGCGTCCGCAATCACGGAGAGGCCATCGGCCTTCGCCAGCTCAACCGCATAGCCTCCGAAGGCACCGGCGGCACCTGTCACCGCCACCGTCCCCCCGGATCGAATCCCGAGGTCGTCGAGGGCGAGACGAGCCGTGAGGGAGTTCATCAAGAGGGTTGACGCAGTAGGAAAGTCGACTCCAGCCGGTGCCCGGACGACCGACGACGCAGGAACCACGATCAGGTCGGCGTACGCCCCACCCCCACGGCCATAGGGGAGGACGACCGCGATGACGGGATCTCCGACCTTCAGGGGTGTCTCCACGTCTGGTCCGATGGCGTCAACAACGCCTGCCGCATCCATCCCGGGAACGTAGGGACCCGGACGGCCTTCGAGCCTCGCTGACGTGGCCCCGGAGCGGAAGCCCGTATCCGTAGGGTTGACCGCCGCGGCGTGCACACGGAGACGCAACTCCCCAGGGCCGGGAACTGGTTCAGGAATGTCCAGAACCTGAAGGACCTCTGGCCCCCCGAATTGCATCACTCCGATTGCCCTCATGACGGTGGAGCCTACCGATGCCCACTCCTCACGAATCGGGTCTGAGGATAATGGGTACAGAGTCTGTGAGGTCCCGAGAGAATGAGCACTGGAGGACAACCCCCCGTGGTAGCGACCGAGCCGCACGACGCCGAAGCCAATGGTCGATCTTCGTCGACTCAAGAGACCGCGACCCGCACTGTCACCTCCGAGTGGAAAACGGCCCTGGCCTCCGCAAAGGTTCATATGACGACCGATCGGATCACGGTCGCAGCCGGCAGCTTTGCGTATCGCTGGTTTCTCTCGTTGTTTCCGATCATCATCGCCCTCCTGGGAGTGTCCGCACTCGTCGATGTCCCCCGTCACGTCACGGTGGTCCTGATCAATGGAGTGACGAAGGCACTGCCGGCCGGTGCTGCCGGTGTCTTCACGAGTGCCATCAAGCATTCGGAGGGTCACTCCGACGGGGCGGTGACGGCCATCGTGATTGCAGGAGCGGTGGCCGTGTGGAGTGCGACCTCAGGCATGGTCATGGTGGAGGAAGGCCTCGACATGGCCTACGAACTCCCAATGGATCGTTCGTTCATTTCAAAGCGCGTACGAGCCCTTCCGTTGCTGTTGGCGGCTGCCGTCCTTGGAGGCGGGGCGTCGGCGCTCGTCGTATTCGGCCAGTCGATCGGCCGGGAAGTGAAGAGCGTCCTCCCTTTTGGAGGTAGTGCGTTCCTCGTCGGGTGGACGGCCGTGCGTTGGGTCGTCGCATTGGCGCTCGTGGGTCTGCTGTTCTCTGTGCTGTACTACGCCGCACCGAACAGGCCTCACCCGCGATGGCGGTGGGTGACGCCGGGTACCGTGGTCGGCACCGTAATGTGGGCGGCCATCTCGTTGGGCTTCTCGTTCTACACCACCATCTCTGGCTCCTACAGCAAGACCTACGGAGCATTCGCCGGGGTGGCCATCCTCATTTTCTGGCTCTACTTGAGTGGAATCGCGATACTGCTCGGCGGCGAGATCAATGCGGCATTCGAGCGCCAAGCCTCCGCTCGCTTGCAGACGCGGCCCGGAACAGTTGAGGGATAAGGCAGCACGACCCGCAGGTGCTGCCGGGTGAATTAGTGATTCGGGGATCCGGAGCTCATGACCAGGTGGGACGACATCTCGTCGAGGCTCTGCGCCGCAACTCCCACCTCCAATGCCCACTCACGTGCTCCTCCATGACGTTGATAGAGAAGGTCGAGGAACCGTGCCATGGTGGTCCCGTCCGCGTGGACCCGCTCGGGCGGAATCTCCGCCACGTGGCCGCCCCATACCGGATCACGTCGCAAGCGATCCAATATGAGCCCCATGCGAGTTGCCGTAATGGCGTAGTCGTCGACGATCACTGACCGCTCGACGCCCACTATGTCCAGAATCAGCGCGGCTAAGACTCCGGTCCGATCCTTGCCTGCGGCGCAGTGGAAGACCAACGGATGGTTGCTCGGATCGGCGACCATGCCGAGTGCCTCCGTAAAGGCCTGCCGGCCGACCTCGAGGTACCACAGGTATCGCTCAGCTGGGTCATCGTCGGAAGGAGCGGGGGCAGCGACGGACTCTCCTCCTTCCTCCTGAAGAACCGAAGCATGCAGGTAGGCGATCGGTTCTCCACCAAGTGGGCCCCGGCCAGTGCGTCCGACTTCGGTCGCCGTGCGGAGATCGATGATGCTGGCCAACCCGACCCCACGGAGAACATCGAGGTCAGCCCCGGTAAGTTCATGCAGGGTGTCACTTCGAAAGAGCTGTCCCCAACGTGTCTGGCGGCCGTCGACAGTGGGATAGCCACCAAGATCGCGGAAGTTGCAGGCACCGACCAAGGGCAAGAGTCGCTCGCGCGTTTCCATAGGGACATCATGGTCCCTCACGATCGAATCCGGAAACGGACTCCGGGCAGTCCGCGCTCCGTTCTCCAAAGGTTCACCGGCGCATTGCGCAGCGGTCACGCACAGGAAAGTCCACCCTCCCGCCCTGACCGGCCGGTATCGGGTCCCGCCACCCGGGGCCCATCAGAAGTCATTCTTCCCCCGGCACGTCATCGGCGAACTGGATCAAGGGGTTCGAGGGTAGGTAGTCGCCGGGTACCTGGTCGATCCCCCGATAGCTCTCGACCAACAGGACGTTGGATGGTCCTTCCGTCGCCTCATACACACTGCACAAGCAGAGGTCACTGGCCTCAGCGAAGATCCCGGCGATATCTACGCCGTCGTCGGCAAAATGTTCGTAGACGCCTACGGTGATCCGTCCAATCAAGAAATACGTGAGTCCCTCCTGGTCAACACCAACCGGACGACCAACCATGTGGTGCGTGGCCCCATCGTCGAGGACGTACACCGGGTCGCTGTCATCGCCCAGAGCTGCTCGAAAGACGGTGTCCCTCCGGCTTCCGAAATGAAAGTGTCGACGGTACTTCATCGCCCACAATGCTGCCGGTGGAATCTCTCCCTCGGTGTCTTCCTCCAGTGGACTGGACTTCGAGGGGACAAAGACCGGGGTGGGTGCGCCCCACAGCCCGGATGTAATTGGAAGCGACTGGACCAGGGCCGGGTCAGGTTGATGGGTATCGATCTCGTCGATGTCTTCTCCGCCCGGATCGTCTTCCGTCATCTCTTGCCTCAATCCCGTCGCCGTCTCTCGTCCACGTGAGACGGTACTCGGAGCGGGCCATCCGTATTGGTGGATCGGTACAGACCAGCATGGGTGCCGCCGCATTTCTTCTTGGCGGTGTTCGCATCATCGTCACTTGTTGCTCGCGCTTCGTCACACCAAAATCGTCTGCACCATGAGCCTCCCCGATCGCCGCGGTATCTTCACGCAACGGGCATTATCGAGGAGCCAGGTGGGCAGCGCAGATGGCGGGGCTAGGCGGAGGCCGGACCCCTTCAGATCCGACGGCACTCTGATCGAGGTGCCAACTATTCGGCGTCGATGACAACGGCGGCGTTCCCACCCAGTGCGCCAAGGCAGAAACGCCAGAGGTGGTCGGTCACGACGTGGACTCCATCGCCCAGCCCGATGAAGGCGTAGTGATGAACCATAGCCATCACCAGCTTGGTGATCATCGCTGCGTCGCGGGGAGGGTCCACGGGCCTAAGCACACCGGCCGCGGCGGCCGCCTCGATCTCAGGCTCGATGAGGTCGCTGAAGTGCTGCGTCGCACGGGCGACGTCCTCTGGATAGAGCTGATGCAGCCGCCAGTGCTCGGCGGTGACCACCTTGTTTGCATCCGGATTCTTCTCGAGCAGCTCGATCGGCCAGGTCACGAAGAACCTCAGACGGGCGACCGGGTCGTCGATGCCCTCGGCGAGGCGGAGCATGTCGAGTGATCCCTGGGCAATGAGATCTTCCAGCACTGCCAGCAGGAGCTCGTCCTTTCCCGCGAAACAGCGGTAGAACGTCTGCAGCGCAACACCCGCCTCCTTGATGAGCTGTTGTGTGGTGAACTGCCCGCCCTGCGTCTCGAGGAGGTGCTCCGCTGCCTTCACGATGTGCCGGGCTTGCGCAATGGTCCGGTTCCGAGAGCGCTGCACCGCCGGCGACCGTTCGGCGGCGCGCCCGGTCCATGCGCGTTCGGGCGCCTGTTCCGTCACTTGTGCGACGTGTTTCATGCGTCGCTCGTCGGGGTCAGGACAACAACCGGAATAACCCGGTCGGTTCGAGTCTGGTAGACGTCGTAGTTTGGCCACACCTCGTTCACGAGAGCCCAGAGCTGCGGTCGCTCGGCAGCTGTGGCCACATGCGCCGTCGCTGCAAAGACGTCGGACCCAACCTGCAGAGTGACCCGGGGCGTCTCCACGAGGTTGTGGTACCACCCGGGATGCGTTGGGGCACCCCCCTGGGACGCGACCACCAGATAGTCCTCGCCTCGTCGGGCGAAGATCAATGCTGTCGTTCGAGGAAGACCGCTCTTCCGCCCCGTTGTCGTGAGCAATAGAGCCGGCACGCCGTTCCACAAGTAGCCCACTTCGCCGCCGGTCTCCTGATATCTGCGGACGTGCTCCGCGCCCAGCAAGCTGACGTCGGGTGCGGTGTAGCCGGGCTCACTCATTGCGATGCAGCTCCTCTCCCTCTCCTGTGCCAGAGCTCCAGACCACTGGGATCTCGGTCACGCAACTCTCGTAAAAGTCGATCACGCGTGGCTCATCCCCGATGTTCCCGTGGTCATCGGGCCACGTACCCTCCGTCAATCGGCAACAGGACGCCAGTAATATTGCGAGCTTCGTCCGAGGCGAGGAACATCGCTGCAGCGGCGCAATCCTCCGCAGTGATCGGCCGACCCAGTGGGTGCATCTGAGCGACAGCATCCCCGACGGCGCGATCGACGCCGGTTGACCCTTCGGCGGCCGCCGGCGCCATGAAGTTGGTGAAAGGCATGCCAGCAGGACAGATGGCATTCACTCGAATGTCCTCGGCGGCGCATTCGATGGCCACCGCCTTGGTCATCTGGTTCACGCCACCCTTCGTAGCGCCGTAGACCGTGCCTCCCCACCCGACTATTCCGGCTACCGAGCCAGTGTTCACGATCACCCCACCACCACCTTGCCTTCGGAACTGGGCGACTGAGTGCTTCATCCCGAAGAAGACCCCCCGAAGGTTGATGGCGACAAGGCGCTCCCAGTCTTCGAAGGTGTGGTCGACGAGCCCCATTCCCGGGCGTGGGGTCGCCACACCCGCATTGTTGAACATGATGTCCAGTCGCCCAAAGGTATCGACCGCCACCCGAATAGCTTCGACGACGTCGTCTTCTTTCGTGACGTCGCACAGCTGCCCGAGCGCAGTACCTCCGGCACCGAGCACTTGGCGCGCTGTCTCTTCGGCCCACGCATTGTTCACGTCGGCGCACACCACGTGCGCACCGCAGGCCGCAAAGGCTAAGGCCGAGGCGCGACCCACACCCGAACCCGCCCCCGTAATCACAATGACCTTTCCATCAAACACCGGGGCGCCCCCTTGTCCTTCGCTGGTCATGGTCGTAGCTCTCCGATCGCCAAGTACTTCACCTGGTCGAGTGCCCGGAGCCCATCCCGTCCATGCTCTCTGCTGAATCTGTTCTGCTCGTAGCCGACCGACCAGGCCAGCGAGATTGTCCGGCCGACATGACAGTGGGGTCAGCAGCGTTACCGATGACAGGGCGATCAATGGCCGCTCCCCGGGCTACGGATGAACGCTGCGCTGCCACGAAAGTCACCTGGTGGTCCCCCATTGAGACCTGTTTGCTGATGGTTCGGCCTTCTCCCCTTGAGTAATACGGTGGTCCGCTGTTCGTAGAATATCGTATTCTCTAATGGTGAGGGGGAATGCGGTGAAATTCGGAGCGCAAGAGCATGCGTTCCGCCTGCCCGCTCGGTCGGAGCGAGAATCCCCGGTTCGTGGTCGAGCCATTGGGAGGCACGGCGGCATCGATGCAGACAATGACGAACAACCCGTCCTCACCGGCGACGGCGAGCTCTGCAAATACTGGAGTGCTACCTGCGCGGGACTTCTCGGTGGCGCCTCCAATGCCTGACCGAGCTGGGCCTACCCGGTCCGGCGGCTCGGCCACGCCGTCGAGGGCTACAAGACATTCGAACTGCTAGGTGTTTGAATGGAGCACATGTTCGGGTCGGATCGGCAACAGCACTGACAACAGCAGCACATCTCAGCCACTCTGCACACGGCAGAGGACAACAAGGGGGGAACACATGAAACGGTCACGCTTTCAACGTCTGGCCAGGGTCGGCGCAGTGATAACGACCGCTGGGGCAGGCCTCGGCCTGGGCCTTGGCTCCGGCACTCCCGCCGGGGCGAGCACCGCCAAGGCTCCCATCACAATTGCCATGATCTCGTCATTGACCGGCGAAGCCGCATCGGAGTTCTCGGACTCACCTGTCGGATTCCAGGCGCGCATCGCCCTGCAAAACTCGATGGGGGGAGTGAACGGGCACAAGATCATCGGGATCGTGATCGATGACCAGACCAGTCCATCTGAAGACCCGACCGCGGTGCAGCAGGCGATCTCCAAGGGCGTCACCGGCATCGTGTCGGTCAGCCCTCTCTTCTTCGAGGGGGCCAAATACGCCCAGCAAGCCGGCGTCCCCGTCACCGGCGGAACCTTCGACGGTCCGGAGTGGGGGACGAAGCCGTACAACACGAACATGTTCGCTTCTGACACGGGCAGCGTCGACCCGAAGTACCCCGTGTCGACGCTCTTCGGGAGCTTCTTCAAGAAGTACGGGGGGCCGTCGTCGGTGATCGGCACCTACGGCTACGGCATCTCGCCGAGCTCGGCCCGCTCGGCCGTCGGCACCGCCGACTCAGCCCAACGCAACGGGCTGAAGGTCGGAGTGCTCGACACGTCGGTACCCTTCGGCAGCGTGAACTTCGGGACCGAGGCGCTGACGGCCAAGTCCAAAGGGGTGAATACGTTGTACGGCGCCATGGACGACAACTCCAACTTTGCGCTGGTCACGGCCATGAAACAGGCGGGCATGACGTTGAAGACCGTGATCTTCCCAACCGGCTACGAGCCGTCGGTCATCAATTCGCCGGCCTGGGCGGACCTGCAAGGCACGTATTTCCTGAGTGGGTTTCGCCCGTACGGCGCCCCGGACGCCGGCACCAGGCAGATGGCAGCAGCCATCCAGAAATACCAGCACCGCGCCCCATCGGAATTCCCCACGTTCAACGTCTACGAGGCGTGGCTGGGCGCTGACCTGATGATCAAGGGCCTCGAACTGGCGGGAAAGAACCCGACGCGTGCCGGCGTCATCAAGGCGCTGCACGGCGTGACCTCCTACAACGGAAACGGCCTCCTGCCCAACCCGATCAACTACAAGACCACGTTCGGTCACGACCTCCCGAAGGCTTGTGAGTGGATCTTGCAGGCGCGGAAGACCGGGTTCGCCCTGATCAGCAAGACCCCGGTTTGCGGGTCGGACATCCCGGGCACGTCGACGGCGTCGGCGTAGGTACGGGCTCGGTAGATCGAAGGACGGGGGGAACTGTGCCCTTGGGTGGGGCCTCGGTCAACGAGGCTTTTCACCCAGGAGCGACATGATCCCGAAGGGACTTACGGGCAGGCGGGTCACCGTGACTCCGAGGGGCGCCAGAGCGTCGGCCACGGCATTTATCACCGCAGGCGGCGCGCCGATCGCGCCGCCTTCGCCCACGCCCTTATAGCCACCAGGGCCGGGGCTCGGTGTCTCGACATGTCCGTATTCGATCAGCGGGATCTCTGCGGCGGTTGGCAACAGGTAGTCCATGAACGTCGTCGTCAACGGATTCCCGTCCTCGTCCCAGGCGAGGTGCTCGTAGAGTGCGCCGCCGATGCCCTGAGCGGCGCCACCGGCGATCTGGCCCTCAACGACATTCGGGTTGATCATCGGCCCGCAGTCCTCGCTCACGATATAGCGCAGGAGCTCGACGCGTCCCGTGGTGACGTCGACCTCGCAGGTGCACAGGTGTGAGGCGTTCACCCAGATCGAGCCAGGCTTGGTCGTGTACCGGGCACTCGCCTCGAGCCCAGCCTGCAGCCCGGGAGGTAGCGAGTGCGGCTCGAAGTACGCGACCCGTGCGACCTCCTGGAGGGTCATGCTGATCGACGGCGTGCCACGCACGCTGGCCCGGCTTCCGGCCATCTCGATGTCTTCGACTGCTGCCTCGAATTTGTGGGCGACAATGGCCGCGATGCGTTCGCGCAGGATCGTCGCTGTCTCCCGAATGGCGCCTGCCGTCATAGAGCCGCTGCGGCTGCCTGCAGCACCAGCGCCGAAACCGGTGAGTGCCGTGTCGCCCTGGACCGTGTGGACGTCCTCAATGTCGACGCCGAGCGCGTCGGCAGTCAGCTGAACAACAGTTGTCTCGATGCTGTTGCCGGTGGAGCCCCCTGCGATGTAGACGTTGACCTTTCCTGACGGCTCGATGCGGATTGTCGCTGCCTCGGTGGCGTAGTAGCCGAAGCCGGGCGTCGACGGCTCAACGTACGTCGACATGCCCACACCGAGATAGCGACCGGCCTGTCGCGCAAGAGCCTGGTCACGGCGGAAGCCTTCGTAGTCGAGCATGTCCAGCGCCTGCTCGAGCGTCTCAAGTGGCGAGATGTTGTCGAACACCATGCCGTTCGCGTTGGTATAGGGCAACTCATCATGACGGAGCAGATTGCGCCGCCGGAGCTCCGCCGGATCGATCTCCATCCGGCGGGCCGCAATATCGAGCAGCACTTCCCTGGCTACGGACTCGAACTGCCACGGACCACGATAGGGGGTACGACCAACGGTGTTCGTGTAGATCGCCTTCGTCGTGAAACTTGCGCGCGGCACCCGGTAGGGTCCGGGGAACATGGCGCCGACGACCGAGGCCGTGCCGACGGGCCAGGGCGTCGGGTACGCACCGCAGTCGGAGACGAAGTCGATCTGCACCGCCTGGATCAGCCCGTCCGCGTCGAAGGCCATTTTGACGGCGGCCTGCTCATGGCGGGACTGGCCGGCGGCGAGGAGGTTTTCGCGCCGATCCTCAATCCATTTCACCGGCGCCGCGACCTTGCGGGCCACGAGCATCAAGCACATCTCGTCTCGCTGCACCATGATCTTCTGGCCGAAGCCGCCGCCGGTATCGCGCATCACTACCCGGATGAGATGCTCCGGCATCCCCAGCAGACGGGAGCAGAACATCCGGACCTCGTGCGGCGACTGTGTCCCTGCATAAATGGTGAGCTCGCCGGTCGTGGCCGAATAGTCCACGACGAGGCCCCGGCCTTCCATGGGGACCGCGGCATAGGCCTGCTGTTCGATGGTCTCGCCGACCACGTGCGCGGCGGAGGCGAACACGTCCTCGAGTGCTGAGGCGGGCAATCCGCCCATGGCGCCGATCAGGTTCGAGCCGTGACCCGCGTGGACGAGTGGCGCCGTGTCCTGCTCGGCTGACATGTAGTCGACTACGGCGGGCAGGGGCTCGTAGTCGACGTCGACGAGGTCGGCTGCGTCCTCGGCAATGTAGCGGTTCTCTGCAACCACGAGGGCTACCGGGTCGCCGGCAAAGCGCACCTCGTCCTCGGCCAGCGGAGGTCGAGGTGTCTCTGGACTTGCCGGACCCAACGAACTGTGCCATTGCTCTTTGACGTCGCGGTTGATGTCGGCAGCGGTGAAAACAGCGTGGACACCGGGGAGGGCCAGCGCCGCCGAGGTGTCGATGCCACGGATGGCGGCGCGCGGAAATGGGCTGCGGACGAAGCACGCGTGAAGCATCCCGGGTAACGAGATGTCATCGACGAAGACGCCCCGCCCCGTCAGCAACCGGGCATCCTCGACTCGGCTCACACGCGCTCCCGTATAGCGGGCGGCGCCACCCTTCGCGAGATCAGTCATCAGCCAGACCAACCGCGGCTGCTTGGCGGACGGCCTTCACAATTCCTTGATAGCCGGTGCAACGGCAGAGATTTCCGGACAACGCCTCGCGGATCTCCACATCCGTCGGATCGGGGTGGTCGCGTAGGAACGCCGTCACCGACACGATAAAGCCCGGCGTGCAGAATCCGCACTGGAGACCGTGACAGTCCCGGAACGCCTCCTGCACCGTCGACAGACTTCCGTCGGGTGACGCGATGCCCTCGATCGTCGTCACCTCGGCCCCTTCGACCTGCACCGCGAACACCAGGCACGACCGCACCGCTTCACCGTCGACGAGCACCGTGCAGGCGCCGCACACCCCGTGCTCGCACCCCAGGTGCGTACCGGTGAGGCGACACACCTCGCGCAGGAAATCGGCCAACGTCATGCGGCTCTCGATCGTCCCCTTGCGCACGACGCCGTTGACAGTGAGTTCCACCGCGGCATCACGCACGACGAGCCTCCGTACTTGCTGCAACCCAGGCCCGTGCCACCATGACGCCGCCCACCTGTTTGCGGTACTCGGAGGAGCCGTGAAGATCGTACGGTACCGACTCGAGGTTCGCGACAGCGAGCCGTCCGACCTCTTCGGGGTCCATGTCGTTGACGAGCTGGCCAACCAGCGCTGCTTCGGCTCGGACCGCGCGTTCCGGCGTGGAACCGAGACCGATCAGGCCGATGGCACAGCGCAGGATCCGATCGTCACCGTCGAGCTCCACCCCAAGCGCGGCTCCGGCGATGGCAAAATCGCCATGGCGACGGGTGAACTCCTCGACGGCAAAACCGCAGCGGCCGGCCCAGACTGGGAACGACACTCCGGCCAGAAGCTCGTCCGGCATCAGACTGGTGCTCCATACGCCGTCGAAAAAGTCGCGTGCGGCGATCGAACGGGGCCCACGGGACGATACGGCCTCCATGGTCGCATCCAGTGCGAGCGCCACCGCCGGGTACTCCGCGGCCGGGTCTGCGTGGGCAATGGAGCCGCCGAGCGTGCCCCGATTGCGAATCTGGAAATGACCGATCAGGGGCGTGGCCCTGGCAAGAAGCGGCACGGCGGACGCCACCTCGGCACTCGCCCCGACCGCCGTTTCGGTTGTGCCGGCACCTACCCACAGCGACCCATTGCGACGTTCGATCCCCTTCAACTCGCCGATGCGCCCGATGTCGACCAGATCCTCGAATACCGCCAGACGCAGCGCCAGCATGGGGATCAGACTCTGGCCGCCGGCCAGCACCTTGGCGTTTTCGCCTCGCTCGGCGAGGATCAACGCTGCTTCGTTGATGGTGGACGGCGCGTGGTAATCGAACTGGGTGGGCTTCATCGGCGGTCAGGCGATCTTGGCCGACCAGCCGCCATCGACCGGAATAATCGCTCCAGTGACGAACGAGGCTCGATCGGACGCCAGGAAGGCGGCCACCTCCGCCACCTCCGCGGGCTGGCCGGCCCGCTGCAACGCCGCCTTCTCGAACATCTCGGGGAAGTGCTGGGCGCCCGAGGCGCCCATGATCTCGGTGAGAATGAATCCGGGGCATATGGCGTTCACGCGAATATTGCGTGGTCCGTACTCCACGGCACCTGCCTTCGTGACGGCGATCACGCCGGCCTTGCTCGCCGAGTAGGTGGCCGTGCCGAACGTCGATGCATTCAGGCCACCGACGGAGGACCAGTTGACGATGGAACCCCCACCGGAGTCCAGCATGGCCCGGATGCCGTACTTCATCCCGAGGAGTACGCCCCGGAGGTTGACGTTCATCGTCGCGTCGAAGCTCTCCATGGTCAGCTCATGAATCGGCTCGGGCCCGCCGATGCCGGCAACGTTGAGCATCACGTCGAGCCGGCCGAACTCGTCCAGCGCGGCCTGAACAGCCGCCTCGACGTCGGCCTCCTTGGTCACGTCGCAGTGCACCGGGAGGACGTTCGCACCAACCTCGGTCGCAGTGTCCTGCTCGGCACCGCTGATGTCGGCCGCCACAACCATTGCGCCCTCGCGCACGAAGATCTTTGTCGACGCTTTCGCCATGCCTGAGCCCGCGCCGGTGATGATCGCTATCTTGCCTTCTAAGCACCCCACGACAGTCCCACCCCTCCGGCGTCCCGGCGCCGTCCAAATCAGTGCCACAACACTATGGCATGAATACTCCGAGCGAAAACTACCCGGTCAGTCAGGTGCGACCTCGTTCCCGACCCGGCCCATCGCCGAGCGGTGCGCGCTATGAGCCGGGACGGCGACCTTCGCGAATCGCTTCGCGGACGAGCCCGATCACCCATGTCAGCCCATTGATCGCCTCGTTCGGTTCGAGACCCCAGTCCGCGATGAGCTTCTCGTACGAAACGACGTTCCACAGCACGTCGAACATGGCGGCCGCGACGGCCCGTTCCTTGGCGGACCAGCCGGCGGTGGAGGGTTCGATGGCAGCAAGGATCGCCTCTCGCTGACGTTGATTGGCGGCCGCGACTGTGGCATCCCGCTCGGTTCGCGGTTCGAGCCGGAACTGCGACACGTACGCCAGAATTTGGGAGGTCACGTCGCCGAGGTTTTCGAGGGTCAGCCCTTCGAGGTGGACACCGGCTTCCTCCTCCAACCGGGCCAGCACGGCATCCCGCAAGTCCCGCTCGTTGGGGAAGTACCGGTACACGGTGCGCTCGTTCAGGTCGGCGCGCTCGGCCACCGCCCGGACCGTGAGCGCCCGCCAGTTCCATATGGGAAAGCCGTGCAGCAACTCGGCGCCCGCGGCAACGATGCGCTCACGGGTCTCGGCGACCTGCTGGCGCCGTACGGGGCTGTCGTAACGACGTCGTTGTGAGAGTGGCTCGCTCAGGCCATACAGAGTAGGTCCGGTCGCCGACCCGTCAAGGGCATCCGGTTTCAGGGAACGGACACCGGCAGCTTCTCCCAGCCCCGGACGGCGGAGGAGTCGAGCTTGGCGGCGTCCCAGTCGACCGACCATTCGGGAAAGCGGTCCAGCACTTCGTCCAGGGCGATGCGTCCCTCCAGCCGGGCCAGCGCGGCGCCCAGGCAGAAGTGGATGCCGTAACCGAAGGTGAGATGGTGACCGATCTCACGATGGGCGTCGAACGTGTCGCCGTCGGGCGGGAAGGCGCGGTGGTCCCGGTTGGCCGATCCGGTGAGGAACATCATCACGCTGCCTTCTGGGACGACGTGCCCGTAGTACTCCACATCCCGCGTGAGGGTCCGGCAGATCTGTATGGCCGGTGACTCGTACCGGAGCATCTCCTCGATGGCGTTCGGAAGCAGTGATCGATCGGCGTGCAGCTGCCGGCGCTGGTCGGGGAACTCGGCCAACACCTTGCCGGTCCAACCGATCAGACGGTTTGTTGTCTCATTGCCCGCGGTGGCCAACACGTTCACGAAGATCAGGATCTCGTCACGTGTGAGCCGGCGTACGGTCCCGGTTTCGTCCTCGAACTCAGCCTGAAGCAGCTCCGTCATCAAGTCGTTGGAAGGGTGCTTCGCCCTCCAATCGATGTAATCGGCAAAGAACGTGTCGTCCGCGAACTGGTCCTCGCGGTACTCCTGAGGCTTGCCCGCCTCGTACCGCAGCTTGCTGTCCCCATGCTCGCGGACCGCCTGCTGATCCTGTTCGGGTATCCCGAGCAGCATGCCGATCACCCGCATCGGCATCTTCGACCCGAGATCGCCCACGAAGTCGAAGCTGCCGACACCAACGAGCGGGTCGAGCGCCAGCGCGCAGAACTCACGGATCCGCGGTTCGAGCGCATTCATCTTCTTTGGGGAGAACACCCGCGACAGCAACCCGCGGTGCGCGCTGTGTATCGGCGGATCCTCGAAGATGAAGACCCCAGGGGGCAGTTCTATGTTCGCTTTGATGAGTTCGAGGATCCCTCCGCGCGCGGAACTGAACGTCGCGTGGTCCAAGAGGCCCTTCTCGACGTCCGCGAACCGGCTGAGCGCATAGAAGTCATACGTCTCGTTGTAATAGAGGGGCGCCTCCTCCCGCAGGCGCCGGAAGGCAGGGTAGGGGTCGGAGCGGAGATCGGTGTCGTACGGGTCGTAGTACACCTCGCTGGCATCGGTGGCAGTCACGTGGAATCTCCTTGTCCGTGGCCAACGACAGCAGGGACTATTTCATGTCGTTAGCCTCTGGCACCAATATAGCAACGAGATCGGCCCGGGTGGATGGAGGTGCTGTCGCGGCGCTCACGTCGACGCGGGTCGGCCATTGGGCCCTCCCTCCCAACTGTGTGGGCGGGGCCCGACGGATTGATGGGTCAGTGGGCGCTGTCCCCAACGAGGAGCCCAGCACCGCTCGTCGCATGAGGGAGTGCACCAATTTTCAGCTGGCTCGAGCTTCGTACATGGCCCGCCATTCGTGCTTGGTCCGAATGGTGGTGTCGACATCGCGGGCCAGCGCGCGTAATGCTCCCACCGACGCCGCCTCCTGGTCGATGTGCACGAATGGCTCGTATCCGAAGAAGCGGCTCGTGTTCTTCCACGTGATCTTGGCCATCTCCTCGTCGCTGCATCCAGCGGCAGTGAGCTCGGCATGCACGAACTCGGGGGCATTGGGGAAGATCGAATCCGAGTGGGGATAGTCGCATTCCCAGGCAATGATGTCGATACCGATCTCGTCGCGAATCTTGAGGGCCGCCGGATCGGTGACATAGCAGGCCAACGAGTGTTCCCGGAAGATGTCACTCGGCAGCTTGTCCCCGAAGTCATGACCCAGCCACGTCTGGTTCAGGTAATGCCGATCACACCGGTTCAGGTAGAAGGGTATCCAGCCGATCCCAGCCTCGGACCAGGCGACCTTGAGATCCGGGAACTCTTTGAAGGCTGGTCCCCAGAGGAGATCTTGCGCCGCCAGTGTCGAAACCTGGGTGGCCAAGATGATCAGGTTGTCGATCGGTGCATCCGGAGGCGAGTTGATGGCCGCGAAACCTTGGCCAATGTGAAGGCACATCACCACCTGCTCTTCGGACGCGGCGTTGAAGAAGGGTGTCCAGTAGTCCAGGTTGTGATAGCTCGGCAGCCCCTGTATATGCGGCAGCTCGGGCATGGTCATGGCCCGACATCCCTTGGCGGCCACCCGGCGGACCTCGTCGGCAAGAGCCTCAGGGTCCCAGATGGGCGGGATGGCCAGCGGGATGAAACGGCCGGGGTAGGAGGCGGCCCACTCGTCGATATGCCAGTCGTTGTAAGCCTGGGTCATCACCAGGGCCAGCTCCTTGTCAGTGCTGCGCTGAAAAAATCCACCGCTGAGGCCGACGAAGGAAGGGAAGCACATGGAAGCCAAAATCCCGTTGCGGTTCATGTCACGCACCCGCTCGTGGATGTCGTAGGCGCCCGGTCGCATCTCCGAATAGGTGGTGGGATCCATCCCCCAGTCTTCCTTGGGCCAACCGACCACGGCGTTGAGGCTGCCCGAGCCGCTTTCAATCCCTTCGAATTGCCAACGCTCGATGCCCTGCTCGTTGAGCACGCTCTTTGGTGCCCGGTCCTTCCACCGAGCCGGCACGTGGGCGTCGAACATGTCGCGGGGCTCGATCACGTGGTCGTCGATGCTGATGAGGATCATGTCGTTGTGGTCCACAGGTGGTCCTTCCTCATTGACCCGCGACGTTCACGGCGGGCACTCTCCATCTAAATCGAATCTGCGCGCATGTTCAATTGCACGGCCGAGAAACTGACTGGATCGCCCCAGGGGCGTCGGGAACGAGCACGCCGACGTCTAATGCTCCTCGGCCACGATTCGTTCGATCCCTGCGACGACGTCGGCGGTGAGCTCCCAATCCGCGGCAGCCGCGTTGGCCAGCACCTGTTCGGTCTTCGTCACCCCGGTGATCACGGAACCGACGATCGGTTGCGAGGCCAGCCATGAGATCGCGAGCTCGAGGACCGAGTGGTCGTGCTCCCCGGCGAAGGAAGTGAGGCGTTCGACGGTGGTGAGCCTCTCGTCGGAAAGTGGCGGTCGGCGAGCCATGATCCCATCGCGGAGCATCGTGCTCACAAGCCCGCCGGCGCCCAATCGTGAATCCGGCGGCGGCGCTTGTCCCCGTCTGTACTTGCCGGTGAGGAGACCGCTGGCGAGCGGGAAGTAGGCGAGGATCGAGAGACTGTTGCGTTGGACCGCCATGAGCAGTTCGTCCGCCGGTCGTTCTAGCACGCTGTACTGCATCTGGCACGAGCAGTAGGCCTGAGTTCCTGCGCGGGTGGCCACTTCGGTGGCCTCGTCGAGCATCTCGGCTGTGAAATTGCAACAGCCGACCTCTCGCACCTTGCCGTCTCGCACCAGAAGGTCGAGTGCCCCAAGGATCTCTTCAAGGGGCAGGTGCGGGTCGGGTTGGTGCTGTTGGAACAGATCGATCCGGTCGGTCCCGAGCCGGCGAAGGCTGGCCTCGACCGACGCGATGATGCGGGTTGCGCCTCGCTGGGTGGGGTCGTGCTCGTCGCTGTTCAAGAACTTGGTGGCTATCACGGCTTCGTCGCGCCGGTTTCCCAACGCGACGCCGATGAATTCCTCTGAATGACCCTCGCCGAGGAACGACCTGATGCTGTACTCCTCCGCGGTGTCGATGAGATTCAAGCCGACATCGAGGGCTGCGTTGACGATGCGAGTGACCTCTCGTTGGTCGCATCGTGCGCCGAAGAAGTCGGTTCCGAAGTTGTTCCCGCCGAGGCCAACGATCGAGACCTCGAGCGCGCCTATAGGCCTGCGTTTCACCGAGTCACTCGGCGATCACGTAGCCGGTGCCGGCGTGAAGTCCATCCTGAGTCGGGTCAGTGTCGATGAGCTGATGCGCCACTCACCATTTCGCGCGATGTAGGTCTCGTGGTAATGGCCGTAACCATGCAACTCCGAACCGTCCGGGAAACGCAGCATGTCCTCCATCGCCCAGATACCCACCGCCGTCGTCGCGGAGGTGAGCTCGATCTCGGGCGTATGACACTGGTGGACGGTGATCACGTCGCCGATTGCCTCGACGAGGAAGGTGAGGAAATCGTCGGCGCCGGTCATGACACTTCCGCCTGAGGCCACGGTGTCCATTGTGACGTCGTCAGTGAACACTTGCCGCATTGCCGCCCAGTCCTTGGTGTCCATGGTGCGGCAGTAGCGGGCTTTGAGCTGCTTGAGCGCTTCTATATCGTCCATCATGAGACCTCCAGGGATACTCGTGCGCCGTCGTGTCCGCACGTCCTTCGTTGATCATTGTGCAGGCGTGCGGCAGGTCAAGCCAGTCTCCGCGCCCGATCGGGCCAGGTCCGGGCCCTATTCAACGTGACGGGGTGCTCGAAACCGCTGCCCAGGACGAAGCGTGCCATGGCGCCTCTGGCGACTGACGGCCGCCTGCAGAATGGCTAGCATCGACGTCGATTTCAATAATCCGGAGCAGGAGGACCAGTGACATCGATCAACCGGCACACGATGAGCGCGGCGCCGACGTGAGGGTGGTCATCGTCGGCGCATCCACGGGATTGGGCCGCTGCATCGGCATCGGCCTAGCCCAGCGGGGCGCAAAGGTCGCGCTGATGGCACGACGGCATGACCTCCTCGTCGACGCCGCAGCAGAGGCGGGGCACGACGCCAGGGCCATCGTCTGCGACGTCACCGATCCGGCTTCTTGCCGTGCCGCCGTCGCCGAGGCAGTCAGCGAGCTCGGCGGCATCGATGGCGTCGTCTACGCCAGTGGCGTCGGCGCCCTCAGCCGCATCGAAGAGCTGGACCCAGACACGTGGCACCGGCTTTTCGGCACCAATGTCGTAGGGGCGTCGACATTCACTGCTACGGCGCTTCCCCATCTCGTCGAGAGCGGCGGCGTAGTCGCCTACCTCTCCTCGATCAGCGCGTCGATGACACCACCATGGCCAGGGCTTGCCGCCTACAACGTCACCAAAGCTGCGCTCGACAAGCTCGTTGAAGCCTGGCGCAGCGAGCATCCGAACGTTGGATTCACACGGGTCATCGTCGGCGACTGCGCCGGCGGCGAAGGTGTCGCGGCGTCACATTTCATGGACGGATGGGATGCCGATCTGCTCGGAAAGCTCTTCCCCGTCTGGCTGGCGAGGGGCCTTCTCTCAGGTTCGCTGATGGAAGTCGACGCGCTCGTCACGCTGGTGGACGCCGTCCTGCGGACCGGAGCCAGCGCCAGCATCCCCTCGGTCGCGGCGGTACCTCGCCAGCCGGCACTCGATTTCAGCGCTGGAGGCTGAACCGCGCACAGCTGGCGGCCCGTCGCCCTTCCCGACACCTATTTGCACGCTCCGTGAACGCATGAGCGACTCGGCTGTGAGGCGAGTGAGACCAGGGCCCCGAGGAATGTTATAGATGACCTCGATATCAGGCCACGACCTCCCCAAAGGTTGCGGGTGGTTCTTGCACGCAAAACCCAACGGGTTCGTTCCCGTGTCGAGCAAGCCCTTCTGCGGCACGGACCTACCCGGCACGGACACCGCAAGCGCGAGCTGACGTCATGGGACATGGTTCTCCTGGGGTTCCTGTGGGT
>PMLV01000195.1 GCA_003160635.1 Acidimicrobiaceae bacterium
AGCCGCTTCGTCGGCCGCAGCGATGATGAGGCCGGCGGCGTTCAGGGCCTCAACGGCCTCATGGGCGGCTGCCGCCTCCACGAGGCCTGCGGTGATCAGCGCGCGGATGGCGTCAGCGGAGGCGGCGGAGCGAATCGCTTCTGAGGCGGCGATCTCCTCGGCTGCCAGGGTACCTGCCGCCATCGCCAGGAGTGTGGCGCGGGCTTCGGCAGCCTGCGCTGCCGCAATCACCTCGGCAGCCTCGTCCATCGCCGCGACCTCAGCCCCAACGAGCAACCCGGACTCGGACGTGAGGAAGCCCTCGCCCAACAGCGCCCCCCCGGTCTCGGCGATAGCGTCGAAGAGCGGCTGCGCCCAGCCGTGCTCGATGAGCATGAATGCGAGCGCCGTCCCAGGCAGCATTGACTCTGCCAGTGCCCATGCGTCAGCCGGATCGAATCGCGACGAGCCTTCGCCCACCGGTGATCCCACGAGACCAGTGCCGTCAACAGGGACGATGCTCGCGAGCAGTGCGCCAAAGTCCTCGTCATCGCCTACAACCAATCGCTGGATCGTGCCGTCCTCGCTCTTCTCGATGAAGAGCATGTCGAGAAGCCGCAAGACTCCACGGCCTTGTAGTCGATCGACCTCGGCCAGGACCCGGCCCTCGAAGTCGGCACCGGGACCGAAGCTCACGGCGATTACCTGCAACGGACCGGCCATCTGTCNNCGAGTGTGCTGCGGGCACTGGGTTCGCAGGTGGTGTGTCGCCCGGTCAGGTTGGCGCGATGGTCAGTTCGAGCGTGAGCGGGCGGGAATAGATCTGGAGACGTGGACAACGATCAATCAGAGCATCCCCGAATGTGCGACCAGAAATCACTGAAATGCATGGCAGAAGTGCCGCAGCGGGCGGGTTAGCGCGGACTTAGCAGTTGGACCCGCCAGCGAACTCTCAGCACCCCTAAGAGGATCCCCCAAAAGTACAGCCGGTCAGGGACCTTCGAGCGGTGGCCGCCGAGAGGGTGGGTCTCGAGTGCCGGCGGGATCAAGCTCGATTGCTGCACAGAGGGCATCTACCACTTTGGGTTCGAGTACGCGCATGATAATGAGGTCCTCCATCTGGTCCTCGTTGTTGGGGCGCACTCGGGATCAAACCCGAGCCAACCCGACGACCGGTGGATGGTCACCTGCCCGCGCGGCCCTGAACCAAAGAGCCTGTTCGCCAAGGGAGCGAGGTTCATTGAACACGCCAACGAAATCGAGATCTGCTGTACGTGGCTTACGGGCCCTGAGTGGGGGATTTGCCCTACAGCGTGTGCTGTTCGCCCTCGCCTTGGGTCTCGCCGGTGGCGTGATCGCCGCGTTCTTTCTTCCTGGCAGGCTGCAGCACTCCTGGGCTGGGACGGTGCAGCGATACTGTTTGCCGCCCGGGTCTGGGTGACGGTTCTCCCGATGAGCCCCACGCAATGCTCGGACCACTCAATTAGGGAGGATCCCAGTCGAGCCGTCGCCGACTCCGTGGTGTTGGTGGCGGCCGTCGCAAACCTGGCATCGGTGGGATTGATACTGGTGAAAGCGGCGAACGCCATGGGTGGCACGAAGGCCTATCTACTCACGGTCGGCATGGTCAGCGTGGTGCTCGCGTGGGGCGTCGTTCATACGATCTTTACGTTGCGCTACGCCCGGATCTACTACACCGGTCCCGATGGAGGCGTCGACTTCAACGAGAAAACACCTCCCGATTACACGGACTTCGCCTACCTGGCATTCACGATCGGCATGACGTTCCAGGTCTCCGACACCAACCTGACCTCCAAGGCGATGCGGCGCACTGCCTGCGCCATGCCCTGATCTCCTATCTTTTTGGCGCGGTCATCATCGGGCTCATTATCAATGTGGTGGCGAGCCTCCTTCATTGAGACGTTCTGGTGTCCGATAGACAATATCGACAAGGATCTTGCCACTGACAAGGCCCCGAGGGATGATCAATAGCATGAGTCATTGAAAGCTATCGCTCTCGAACAATGAACTTGTGCTACGAAGAAAATCCGTAAGCCTGTGCGAAGGTCAAGACGATCCCTATCGTGCCCTCGATAGTCGTTGAAGGATCACAAGCTGATCCCTCCGGTGGCGAACAGGGCGATGGCGGCCACACCCATGACCACCACGGTGCTCCACCCCAAGACCTTGGCGGCCCTACCGTTGACATAGTCACCCATGAGACGCTTGCTGCTCGAAACCTTCATGACCACAATGAGGAACGGCGCTGCGATGACACCGTTAAGGACGGCCACAAAGATGAGCAACTTGATGGGATTGACGTGTAAGAGGCTCAACGCGGTGCCCCCAACCGTGCCCAAGGCAACGAGGCCGTAGAAGACCGGTGCTTTGCGAACTGAACGCGAGAATCCCCACTCTTTTCCCATGAGTCCGGCCATGCCGACCGACCCCGAGCCGGCGAGCACAGGGATGGCTAGTAATCCACTGCCAATGAAACCGAGGGCGAAGATCGC
Organism: Acidimicrobiaceae bacterium; assembly: GCA_003160635.1. GTDB lineage: Bacteria > Actinomycetota > Acidimicrobiia > Acidimicrobiales > RAAP-2 > Bog-473. The sequence goes on from PMLV01000195.1 coordinate 2,493, forward strand.
GCTGGCGAAGTGTCCAGCGAAGGGCTTGAGGGCCGCTGCGGCCTGGGCTGCACTTTGGACGTTGGTCACGTTGTGAGTGTGAAGAGTCTCGGCCGTGGCCACGATGATGGCGAACATCACGAGGTTGGAGAATGCCATACCGCCGAATACGTCGAGTCGGCTGGTGGACTGTTTGCGCCTTGCTCTTTTGGCGCTCTGTTGCTTGAGGGGCTGTGCCTTGGCACCGCCTTCGGGCTCGTCACGCATCTCTTCGAGGCGGTGCGCACTCTGCCAAAAGAACAGGTACGGCGAAATGGTCGTGCCGAGCACCGCGACGAGGAGTGCCAGGTAGGCCTTGTTGAATTCGATATGGGGTATGAAAGTATGGCCCAGCACACTGCCCCATTGATGGGTGACCAGGACGGCAACCACGAGATAGGACAACAACGCAGCGCAGAGCACTTTGAACACCAGCGCGATACGGGCGAAGTCGCCCAAGACCAGTAGTGTTGAAATGAGGACGCCCGCCAAAAGAGCCCAGAGCCAGGTCGGTCCGGCGTGGAGCAGTTGCATACCCGAGCCGACGGCAACCAGGTCGGCGGCAATGTTGAGGGCGTTTGCCACGATGAGGGCGACCAGGAGCACGGCCAGTATTGATCGACCGGTGCGGTTGAAGCGTTTGACGGCCAATTCGCCGAGACCTTTGCCGGTGGCCAGGGCCGTGCGGTCACAGATCTCTTGCACCGCGGCCATCAAGGGCAGCGTCAGCAAGGCCGTCCACAAGAACGACAGACCGTATTTCGCTCCGGCTTGAGAGTAGGTGGCAATTCCAGAGGGGTCGTCGTCCGAAGCCCCGGTGACTAAGCCGGGTCCCATGGCACGCAGGTACTGACGCCAGAGCGGTCCGGTGTTCTTCTTTGTGAGATCGAACTCTGATGCTGGCGTTGATGAGTCTGGGACCTCAGCGTCAGTTGACGCCGACTCGGCGTCTGTCAAGGGCTCGATTGCCACTAGACGGTTCGAGTCCGAAGGCCGCTCAGCGCGAGAATCGAAGGCGACCTCGTCGACGCAAGCCCTGGCGTCGCTCGTTGCTGAGGTGGAGTTCGTTCGGTCAGATCGGTGCCCGGGCTGATGAGTGATGAGCGGCCACTTGACCATGAGTTGAGGAGATGACACGAGAATCGTTGCTCGACCAACAAAACGGCAGCAGCTCCGAAGAGCAAGTCGGCGCCGAGATACGGTTCGACCTCGGCGAGCCCGGCCACCATCTGCTCCAGCGCGATAGCCCCATGACGCACGTCGGCCTCGACGTGGACGTCATAGAACCGGCGCCCCTCGGCGCCGATGCCCAGGCGGGCGAGAGCCCGGCTGTAACGTTCCATCGGTCCGACCGAGGTCATCTCGAAGACGGCCAGATGACCGACNNCCGTAGGTGGGATCGAGGCCCAACGCTGTCATGGTGGTGCCAAAGAGGACCGAGTGCATGTCGGCGGCCGAGCCACCGCCGTACTCGTCGTGCTGGATCTCGACCATGGCTGCCTTGGCCTCACCGGACAGCCTCGGGATGGCAAAGGTGTGGGGATCGGCCTCCTTGAGCTGGTATGCCGAGCGATGCACACAGAACTCTTGGAGCTGGACCAACGTCCCCGACTCAAGGAGAAACGTGGACAATGATGGACAAGATTCCCCGTCGATCAACTCGCTGAGGGCACCTCGAATATCGCCCGGTTGCACGCGTCGAACGGGACCGATCTCGTCGTACAGGCGCTGCAGGAAGGCGCGCTCCAGTTCGGCCCGGAAGCCCAGCAGCGCCGGGTCCCACTCCCAGTCGGCGTCCGCTCCGGCCAGGCCTCGATAGTGCAACTCATAGCAGAGGTAGAGAGCGAGCTGAAGATCATCGTCGGCCAGGGCATCGACGACGGCTACGGGTGGCGTCGGACCCAAGCAGCCCGGCTGTCGTCGAAGAGCCAAAAGGACAGCGGCACTGAGTGCGCCTCGGGGTGCCGGTCGAGGGGGTCCGCGCGGGTCTTCTCGCCCGTCCGAGCCCAAGGGGCACGAGTCGGCGGTGGGTCGGTCGGTGACCAGACGCACTGTGACCAACTCAGGCTGGGTAGGGTGCATTGGCTAAGAGGCGGGCCAGGTGCGCGGCGTTGGCCGCCGCGCTTCTCGTGGCCTGGTCGGTCTTGTCGCTGCCCGAGGGTAGGCCTTTGTAGTCGGTCTTGTGCATGGCCTCGCCGACCCAGTACGTCATGCCGCTCGCTGCGATGGTGAATCCGACGTCGCTGAGCCCCTGGAACAGCTCGGCGGCGACATGGTGCGCGCCGTCCTCGTTCCCGACAACGGCAACGATGGCCACCCGGTCCAGTGACACCATGCGACCGTCCGGATCGGTCTCGCCCAAGAAGGCGTCGAGACGTTTGAGGACGCGCTGGACATGGCTGGAGGGGTGACCCATCCAGATCGGTGTGCCCAGCACGAAGATGTCTGCATCCAGGATCTTCTGGCGCACTTCTGGCGCACTCCCGGCCACTCGTCACCGTCGCCCTCGTCAGAGGTAACGCCTGGGCGGATGTTGCGGTCGGCGACTCGCACCGTCCCACTCGACGAGACGCCGTGGGACTCAAGCGCCGAAAGGACCTCGCCGATGATCTTGTCGGTGCTCGAGACCTCTGCCGAAGACTTGAGCGAGCAGTTCAGGGCGAAGGCGCTCAGCGTCATTGCGCTGGCGATCTGTTGATACTCCAGGATTCGAAGCCCGTTCGGTGTTCCTCGGCTCCGTTTGTTGCTAGTGCGCTCACTTCTGATTTTCTCCTCTTTGTTGTTCGGGTGTGATGACTACATTTGAAGCCGGGCTCCCTCTGAATTGGCGACCAGGACGGTTCCGCTAGGGCAGACTCGCTCCGTCGGAAATGGCTAATGGTTCGTGAAGCGTCTTAGACCTTGGAACCTGGTCCTTTATTTTCTCGCCGGCGTCCTTCAAGCCTGTCTTCGTCTGGTCGGTCTGGCCCTTTGATTCCACTCCTCGTAGCCCGGTCGCCGGCCCGACCGTCTCCTTGACCTTTCATTTCAGACCCCGAGCCTTGTTAGGTCATCCTTTGTCTTGGTTTCCCGTTAGCGTTTCTTTTTGGTTGTTGGTGGAGGGCCACGTGCGCACCGTTATTCCCAAACATCTGGACGGTCCTTGAGACTTTGGGCGAGTTGAGGCGAACGCGCTCAGGCTATTCATTACCTGAGGATGGGTTCCTTCCGGCTCGGGCACGTTGTCTCCACCGCTTGCAATAGCTTCAGCGACGCTCTTGGCCTCCACCATCAAGGTGGTCACAACCTCAGAGATGACGCTTTTGCCACGTCGACTCCTCATCTCGGAGGCGATCAGGCCCAAGGAGAACCGCCATCAAGACAATGGACCCGAACCACACGAAGTGCACTGCGAAGCCAATCACGCCGAACAGGATGGCCAGGGCAACGAGCACCACCTGGTCTGCCAGCCGACTTGACTCGCGGCGACCACGCGACCCGCGATCGGCGCCCCCTGGTGGACCAGTGATCAGCCCTTCTGCCTCACCAACAAAAAACCGGCCCCCAAATCGGCTCCCAGGCCGTGCCGGCGCTCGGTCAAAAAGAAAGCGCCTGACCACTGGCGGCACGTTTATGTCCTCGCGTGACTACGACTGCGGCTGAAGCTAAAGATCCAGCCGACAAAGAGGACCAGAGCAACGATCCACAAGATCGGGTATACGAATCCCAGGCCTCCAAAGACCAGTGCCAAAAGCAAGATAACCAGAATCAATCCCATTTCTTTCCTTCCTGATGCGATCGAGCGCCTCTGACAACTGCGCCCCTTGTTGAAGCCTCCGACTACAAGGCACTGTTGTGCATCCGTCACGGGGTGACGGTGTCCTTGACTGTGTATCCTGCGTCCTCCAGGTTTTCTACGGCGCCCTTCATCCCAGCTTTGACCTGGTCGGTCGTGCTTTTGGTCTGGAGGTCGCGGTTACTGATTGTGATACCGCCTACGGCTTTCGTCACCCGGCCCTTGGGGTCCTGGGCTCCATTTGATGCTCTGTCTTTGGTACTCATTGATGCTCCTCTGCTGGATGACTCGAACCGGTCTTCTGCAGCGCGAAAGATCCTGTCTCTCACCAGAGTGCGCCAAGAGGCGCAATAAATGCAGCAACAGCGAATGTGCGACTGATGGCCAAGCCCTAACGCTTAACCGGAGCCCAGTGCACCTTTGGGGCCTCCTCGATGGAAGAAGATCGCAAAATTCGACAGTACGTCGACGAAGTGTGGCGAACGACTCTCTGATGTCATTGCTGACGTCGAAGATGGCGTCCAGCGCCGGCTAAAGGCCAAACGCGCCTCAGCGGCTAGTCAGCGTTGCGAAAGGTCAGGGAGTAGCCACGACCGGGGCGATTGACCAGGTCACAAGGGATTTCCAACCGAGTCAGGATCTTCCTGACCCGCGAGACGTAGTTGCGGACTTCTTCTGGGAAAAGGGCGGCGTCTGACCAGGCATAGCCCATGATCTGTGACGAGGTGTAGAAACGGTGGGGATGGTCGAGGAGGAATTGCAAGAGTTCGAACTCTCGATGGGTGAGTACAGCCTCTTTTCCTTTGTGGCGTAGTACCCGACCAGCCGGATCGAGCCACAGACCCTGGAGTTTCCAGACCCGCTGGTACCAAAGGTCGAGCCGGCACCCAGCCATCTGGTTCTCGGTGAAGGTGACGTCCACTTTGGCGGCATTTTGGGCCACAGGATGGAGTTTGGGTAGTTCTCGCGTGACCCGTTCTA
>PMLV01000091.1 GCA_003160635.1 Acidimicrobiaceae bacterium
CGGCCGGAACCAAGGTTCTCTAGGCAAAGAGAACTCGCACCACCACGTACTGGAGCACGAGGAACACGACGATGAACGAAATATCGATTCCGCCCATGGGTCGGATCACGCGCCGTACGGGTCGCAACACCGGTTCCGTCGCCTTGTAGAGAAAGAGCTGCACCCGGGCCAGGGTGGTTCCCGGTTGCACCCGGAACCAACTCAAGAGCGCCGTCGGGAGCATGATGAACCACAGATAGAGCTCGACGGCAATACCAGCTAGACGAAAAACATTCACTGTTACCTGAGAATAGCCTGTTCAGTCCCGCCCGAAGCCGCGCTCTACCAGGCGTTGGCGCTCCTCCTCGGAAACCTTCACGTTGGTCGGGGCCAGGAGAAAGACCTGATCGGCCACCTTCTCCATCTCGCCGCTCAGAGCATAGGTCACCCCACTGCAAAAATCGATCATCCGCCGCTGCAGGTCACGGTCGGCCATCTGCAGGTTGACGATCACCGGGCGGTTGTCCTTGAGCCGGTCGGCAATCTCCTTGGCGTCCCCGAAACGGGCGGGTGCGACGATGTGGACACGCGCCGACGTACCGCCGATGGCGGTGTCGACCGGAACGGGGCGAACCCCGGAGGGACGTGGTACCGGACTGGGCTGCACCCGGGTGGGGCTTGGAACGGCCGATTCGCGGGGAATCATGGTCCGGATACGGTTCAATCCCCCGCCGTACTCCTCCGGCGGCTCGTGCTCCTGAGTTCGGATGTCTCCGCGCGACGCCTGCGTGAACGCACGCGGCGCGCGGTCTTCCAGGTCGTCGTACTCGTCGTACTCGTCGTCGAGTAGTCCGAGGTAGACCATGGTTTTCTTCATGAACGAGGGTGCCATACCTTCTCCTGTTCCGGCACAGCGTAGTGCCTGGTGGTCAGCGTGGGAGGGACAACTGGGGGGCCTTGGGCGGTCGCTCTCCGAACAGGGCACGCCCGATGCGCACCATGGTGGACCCGGCAGCAACCGCCGCCTCGAGATCTGCGCTCATCCCCATCGATCGCTCTTTGAGCCCGAGCGCATCAGCCAGGCGCCCGACCGATTGGAACGCCGATGCCGATGCCGACGCCGCGTCACCGGGTGGCGCCACCGTCATCAGACCTTCAAGGTGCAGGTCGAGCGTCGAGAGCGAGGTCGCCAGGGCCATGACATCTTGCGGTGGGCAACCGTTGCGGCCCGGCAGGCCGTCGCTCGTGTCGACTTGGATCAGCACGCGGGCTCCCGGTGCGTACCGCGCGATGCGCTCTCCCTCGGCGAGGCGGGCCACTCCCTGCCACATATCCACCAATGGTGCCAGCGCCCGCACCTTGTTGCGCTGAATTGTGCCCAAAAAGTGCCAACGCGTCCCCGGCGGCCCGGGCGCCTTCGCCAGGAGCTCGGTGGCGTAGTTCTCCCCGACGTCGGTCAGTCCGGCCGCACGAGCTGCCTCGACCGCCTCCGGCCCGAACCCCTTGGTCACGGCAATGACGCGCAGCTGCTCAGGATCACCGCCGGCCCGGGCGATGCGCTCGTGCACGGCCGCGAGGCGCTCCGTGACGTCGTCGTTAGCGAAGGAAGGAGGGCACGTCGAAATCGTCGTCACCCAAGTCGAACTCGTCCTCGTTGCCCGAGGTCTCGGCGAAGATGTTCACGGCGTCTGAGGGGCCGGAGAACAGGGAGGGGGCCCGGTCGCTGCTCACGGGGCGTCCCCCGTCCTCCCAACGCTCGAACCCGGCGGCAATGACGGTGACCCGTACCTCGTCACCCATGTTGTCGTCGATCACGGCTCCGAAAATGATGTTGGCGTCAGGATGCGCGACGCCATGAATGATCTCTGCCGCCTCGTTCACCTCGAAGAGCCCGAGGTCGGACCCGCCGGCGATGTTGAGCAGGATGCCACGCGCCCCTTCGATGGAGGCTTCGAGCAGGGGGCTCGTAATGGCGGCCCGCGCCGCATTGGCCGCCCGACCCTCGCCGATCGATGCGCCGATCCCCATGATCGCGGTCCCGGCGTTGGTCATCACCATCTTCACGTCGGCGAAGTCCGTATTGATGAGCCCGGGGACCGTGATCAGGTCGGTGATGCCCCGCACCCCTTGGAGAAGGACCTCGTCGGCCATTTTGAAGGCGTTGACCATGCTCGTCTTGTCGTTCGACACGGTCAGGAGGCGATCGTTGGGAATGACGATGAGGGTGTCCACCTTCTCCTTGAGAATCTGGATGCCCTTTTCCGCCTGCATGGCCCGGCGACGACCCTCGAATGTGAACGGCCGTGTCACGACGCCGATGGTCAACGCCCCCAGGCTCCTGGCCACCTCGGCCACGACCGGCGCTGCGCCCGTACCGGTACCGCCGCCCTTGCCGGCAGTAATGAAGACCATGTCGGCCCCCTGGAGGGCCTCCTCTATATCGGCCCGGTGCTCCTCGGCCGCCTGGCGACCCACTTCAGGATCACTCCCCGCCCCGAGACCCCTCGTCAGCTGGCGACCGATGTCGAGCTTCAGATCGGCGTCACTCATGAGCAATGCCTGCGCGTCCGTGTTGGCCGCGATGAATTCCACGTTGCGCAACCCCGAGTCGATCATGCGATTGACGGCATTCACGCCCCCACCGCCGACCCCGACCACCTTTATGACGGCCAGGTAGTTACCTTGGGACGGAACGGTCGTCATGAACTCCCTCGTATTTGGGTCGATCGCCGACCAATCGCCCTCTGGGTATACCCACCATGCGTCACCACGCCGCTCCTACCTCGAATCCCTCATCCTCTTGGGAAGGTTGACGTTCACAGAGCGGCAACGCCGCCAACCATACGAGGGGCGTTCCTGGCGGTCAAGCATGCTTGCTCACGGTGCTGTCACGGTCATGGCACCCGGAACGCTCACATCGATGATGTCGCCGTCATGGAGGGTTGCGCCGGCCAACGCTGCGCTGACGTCCTCATATTTGGCCTGGAGCTGGGTGCCGTCGCCGATGTCCACCAAAATAGGGGTGGTCATGGCCAGCTGCACGAATCCGGCTGACGTCACCTTCACCTCGGTGACCTGGGCCCGAAATGACGGCGGCAGGGTGGTGGCAACATGAAGTCCCAGCTGGTCAGCGGCTCCGAGCACGGTTCCCGGAGCGCCGGGAGGCTGGGTTCCTGTCACCTCGATCAGCCCAGGTGGGCGCGTGGGCACATCGGCCAGAACCCGCCCGTTGGTGTCCAGTTCGGCCCACGTGCCCGAGGCCGTCGTCATCACCAGACTGGCGACCCGCTCGGTGACGACGACGTGCACACCATCGGGCCATCGGACGGAGACGGAGGCCGACCGGACCCACGGCAGCCGCTCGATCCCGCTCTCCTCGGCGCCGACGCTGATGTCGAGGAGCGGGGGGTGGCCGGACAGCCCCGCTGCCGCTTCGATCTGGCCCACGGTCTCATGGGTTGCCCCCACCACGCTCACGGCGCGGGCCGAGAATACGGAGGAATGGAGAAGGCACCACACGCCGAAGGTGACCGCCGCGACCGCCACCACGAGCCCCGACAGGCGTAGTCGGCGGCGACCTTGTTGGCGGACGACCTCGGCCCGGCGAGCCGAAATGCGCGGATCCATGCCCGCGCGCGGACGGGGAGGGCCGCCGGACGCGGGGCGAGATCGGGTAGTGGTTGGAGTCACGGCACCGTCCCCTCCGTCGCTCCCACAGCGCCAGTCTCGTCTTCCTGGAAGCCCAGGAGGCGGACCTCGGCCGCGAGGGTCACCCCGCAGTGCGCGAACACGGCCCGGCGAACGTGCTCCATGAGAGCACGGACGTCGTCCGCCCGACCGCCCTTGTCCGCCTGAATGAAGTTGGCATGCTTCTCCGACACCTGGGCCGTCCCGAGCCGGAATCCCTTGAGGCCGGCCTCCTCGATCAGACGCCCGGCCGAGTCGCCCGGCGGATTGGTGAAGACCGAACCGGCATTGGATCCCCCCGGCTGATGCTGGCGGCGCCAGCGAACGATGGCCGCGACCTCGGCCCGCTCGGACGCCGCGTCACCTCGGCTGACGTCGAACTCGGCCTCCACCACCAGCTGCGACGCCGCCACGGACGACGATCGGTAGGCGAAGTGCAAGCGGGAGGCATCGTCGGTGCCTCCCTCCTCGCGCAGGAGGTCGACCCAGGTGTACCGCCGCAGGCAGCCGGCGACATCTGACCCGTGCCCGCCGGCATTCATGCGCACCGCTCCACCGACCGTGCCCGGCACTCCCACCGCCCAGGTCAAACCGGCCCAACCGGCATCGGCCGCCTGGCGGGCGAGGACCGGGAGCGGGGTGGCCGCACCGGCACGGACCACGAACGGGGCTGTGGCCGCAGGCCCCCGATCGGGCAATCCCACCGAACTGAACCCTGGGCCGAGACGCACGGCCACGCCACAGAACCCCGCATCTGCGACGAGCAGGTTCGACCCCCGGCCGACCACACACAGCGGGAGGTCGCTGCCGATCAAGACGGCACGCACCGCATCGAGGTCCCCGGGCCCGTCCACGTCCACCAAGAGCTCCGCGGTACCACCCACTCCGTACGTCGTCAGTGGCCCGAGAGGCTGGTGACGCACGGCGCGTGCACCGAGTTCGGCGGCCAACGCGTCGTAACGTCGTGCCACACCGCGCAAGCTCACCACTGAGGCGACTCCAACAGTTCGTCGGGCAGCGTCGTGAGGTCCCCGGCCCCCAACGTCAGGCAGAGATCCCCGGGGCGCAAGAGGGAGCCCACAGCCTGGTAGAGCTCCTCCCAACTCGGCGCATAGACCACGGGCAGCCGCTGGTCCTGCGCCCGCACGGCGTCGACGATCAAGCGCCCCGACACCCCCGGAATGGGAGCCTCCCCTGCGCCATAGACGTCGGTCAGCACCAAGATGTCGGCCTCGCTGAACGCCGAGCCGAATTGCTCTGCCAGCTCCGCCGTGCGCGTGTAGCGGTGCGGCTGAAACACGGCAACGATGCGCGACCACCCTCCAGACCGAGCCGTGGCCAGGGCGGCCTCGACGGCAAAGGGCAGATGGGCATAGTCGTCGACGAACGTGACGCCGTTGCGCTCGCCGCGGAACTCAAAGCGGCGGGTGACACCGGCGAACCGGGCCAGCGCAGCGGCGGCGGCCTCGAAGGAAACTCCGACCTGGAGCGCCGTGACCACGGCGAGCGCCGCATTGCGGGCGTTGTGCAGGCCCGGAACCCCGAGTGTCAGCTTCCCCAGAACGCCCTCCGGTCCGGTGAGCGTGAAGGAGGCCGAACTTCGGTGCAGCACGAGGTCGGTCATGGCGAACGTCGCTCCCACGGCGGTACCGACGCGCAGGGACCCGTGTGCTCGGCCGATGCCAGCGGCCTCGTCGTCGTCCGCCGAGACCACGGATCCCTCCGTGGCCTGGCCAACGAACGTGTCGAACGCCGCGCGCAGGCGCGGGAACGACCCATAGTGATCCAGGTGGTCCGACGCCACGTTGGTCACGACGGCCCAATCCGGGCGCAACGCTTGGAACGTCCCGAAGCTTTCATCGGCTTCGACCACCAACCATTCACCGGTGTCCCACACTGCGTTGGTCCCCACTTCGTTCACGTCGGCGCCGATGAGGAACGAGGGGCGCAGCCCTGCCTCGATCAAGATGAGCGACAGCATCGACGCCGTCGTCGTCTTCCCCTTCGTTCCGGCCACAGCCAGGCTGCGCCGGGTGGCACAGATCGCAGCCAACATGCCGGAACGGGCCACGACGCGTGCACCGCGGTTCGCGGCCGCAAGAATTTCAGGATTGGTGGATGCCACGGCCGGAGAAAATGTCACTGCATCCACGTCGCCGACGTTCTCCACGCGATGGCCGATGGCCACCTCGATGCCCTGGGACCGCAGCCGGGCCGCCACGGGCGACTCTTTGAGGTCCGAGCCGGAGACCGTATGGCCCATGGATCGCAGGACCAGGGCGATGGCGCTCATTCCGGCGCCGCCGATGCCCACGATGTGGACGCGTTGGGGAGCTCGGAGATCGAGGACTTCCGCGCGGTCAGCGGGCATGCGCATCGACCAACTCGGCCACCTTGGCCGCGGCGTCGGGGTGCCCCAGCATCCGCGCCGCATTCCCCATCGCCGCCAAGCGGTCCGAGTCGCACAACAAGGCCGCGATTTCGGCTTCCAATCGCGCTGCGGTGCACTCGGCATCGGGGACCATGATCGCCGCCCCGGCCACCACCAACGCCTCCGCGTTGCGTGTCTGGTGATCACGCGGCGCTCCCGGCAGAGGCACGAGGATGGCGGGCACACCCGCGACCAACAGTTCGGCCACGGTCATGGCGCCGGCTCGGCAGACGCACAGGTCGGCCGCACGGTAGAGCTCGGGCATCCGTTCCTCGAAGGGCACAACTTGATAATGCAGTGCAACGTCGGGTCCAGGGATGTCGCCCTCGGCAACCTTCCCGGGCATGAACTGCGCGTAGTCACGCCGTCCGGCCACGTGATAGATCGAGACGTCCCGATCCGACCAGCGGCCAGCCAGGTCGGCCACCGCGGCATTGATCCGCCGCGCCCCCAGGGAGCCCCCGAACGCGGCGAGCGTGGGCCGCCGGGCGGGCAGGCCGAGCATCTCCCTGGCCTGGCGTCGGCCGTCAACCGACCGGTCGAGGCTCCCGAGCTCGGGCCGTACCGGGGTGCCCGTGACGTAGGCACGCGGCAGGTGGGTGTTCGGGAACGACACTGCGTTCACCGCGGCGAACCGTCCGAGCAGGGCGTTGACGGCCCCCGGTACGGCATCCGTGTTGACCAGGACCAGCGGGACCCTCAGCATGACCGCGGCCAGCCCCGCCGGAAAGCTGGCATAGCCGCCGACCACGACGACCACCCGGGGCCGGCGCCGCGCGAACGACGCCAACGAGCGCAGCGCCGCCGATGCCAGGCCGAGCACGGCGCCCCCATTGGCCCATACGGCACCCGGACTCATGCTCCGACGGATGCCCCGCCCCGGCAGGAGGGTGAAAGGGAACTCGAGCGTGGGCCAGAGCACGGACTCCTGGCCCCGCCGTGAGCCGTAGAGCTCGATCGTGGAGGCGGCATGCCCCTTTGCCATCAAAGCGCGTGCGACCTGCAGTGAGGGCACGACGTGACCTCCGGTCCCGCCGCCGGCGATCACCGTACCCCGACCCTGCGTCACCGACCTCGCCCGCGGGCGGACGCCGAACGGACGAGGGTCCGTTCACTCCCGCGGCGCGGCACATGCACAATGCCGCCGGATCGACCGGTGACCTCTTGCCGGGCGATGTTGATCAGAATGCCGGCCGCCACCATGGTGATGACGAGGGATGACCCTCCGTACGAGATGAACGGCAACGGGATACCGGTGACCGGCAGGACGCCGACGACCGCCCCGATGTTGATCAAGGTCTCGCTGGCCAGCCACGCGACCAGGCCCACCGCCAATATTCCGCCGAACCGCTGGGGCGACCGCGTCGCGGCCCGGATGCCGAACCAGACGAAGGCTCCCAGGAGCACCAGCACGAGGGCGGCGCCGATGAAGCCCAGCTCCTCCCCTATGACCGAGAAGATGAAGTCGGTCTGCGCGTTGGGCAGGAACCCCCATTGGGCCTGCCCACCGCCCAGACCGGCGCCGATGAAGTGGCCCGAGCCGAGCCCGATCAGGGACTGCACCACCTGATACCCCGACCCCGCCCCGTGAGCGGACGGGTCGATGAAGGAGAGGAGCCGCTCCCGCCTGTAAGGAGACGCCACCGCCACCACCAGGGCGACGCCGACCAGGCCGGCGAGAATCTTGAAAACCGGTGCGAGACGGACTCCCGAGACGAAGAGCATGGCCAGGGCCACGCACGCGACCACCATGGCCGTACCCAGGTCCGGTTGCGCCACGATCAGCACGCCGGCGGAACCGGTGACCAGGAGCAGCGGGCCGATGATCCGCCGGTCAGCGGCTCCCTCATCGAGCCGTCGGGTGACCAGATCGGCGGCGAAGACCGTCAGCGCGAGCTTCATGAGCTCGGACGGCTGGAGGCGGAACTGGCCAAACCCCACCCACCGGCTCGAACCCTGCACGTGGACCCCCAGTCCGGGCACCAGGACCACGAGCAGGAGAAGGAAGGTGACGCCGAGGAGAAGCGGGCTCAGTCGTCGTAGCTTGCGGTGATCGAAGCGGACCGCCGCCGCGAAGGCGACCACCCCCACCCCCATCCACATGCACTCCCTTATGAGGATGGCCCAAGGACTGCCATAAAGAGAGATCGAGACCACCGACGACGCGGAGCCGACCATCACCAGCCCGATCACGCACAACAGCGCGACCACGACGAGTAGGACCGTCCCCGTCGGGAGATCGGCCACGATGGCAGCCAGACCCGACGTCTGACGCTTCTTCGTCGCTTCCTGACGGACTTTCGGCCTGCGTTCCCCGGCCGGAGCGGAACGAGCGGTCACCACCGATGGGGGCGTCACGGGGCCAACCCCGTATCCGCCGGCGCGAGGGAGCGGCCCGACACCCGACTCATGCGCCCAGTTTCCCTCATGGCCGCGCCCAAGTGGTGGAGTGTCCTCACGTGAACTTCGCCACCGAGAGGAAATCGGCATAGAAGATCCCCAGGCCGACGGCAACGAAGAGCCCGCCCAAGACCCAGAACCGCACGATCACCGTCGTCTCGGGCCAGCCCGCCAGCTCGAAATGATGATGGATCGGTGCCATGCGAAAAATGCGTCGGTGGAAGACACGGAAGCTCACGACCTGGGCAATGACCGACAGGGTCTCCATCACGAACAAGCCCCCGATAATGGGGAGGAGGAGGTCAAGGTTCAACAGCAGGCACAGCGCCGCCAACCCGGCCCCGATGGCCAACGAGCCGGTGTCCCCCATGATGATCTTGGCGGGAGCCGCGTTCCACCACAGGAAGCCGATGCACGCCCCGGCCAGCGCCACCGCGACCAGCGCCAGGTCGATGGCTGAGGCCGGCAGCACGTGATAGATGCTCCGGTGGCGAAAGATCCAGTAGCCCATGATGGCCAGGACGGCGAAGCAGAAGGTGGAGGCACCCGCGGCCAGACCGTCGACGCCGTCTGTGATGTTGACGGCATTCGAAGTGCCCACCATGACCAGCACGGCGAAGACCACCCATCCGACTTGTCCGAGATTGAGGCCGGGCACGGTGACCCGGGTGAACGAAAGGGCCGTAGAGGTGTGCGCCCAGTGCAATGACAATTCGGCGAACAGCACGGCAAAACCCACTTGTGCGGAGAACTTGGCCCGCTTGTTCAACCCCAAGCTCCGTTGATGGCGAACCTTGATCCAGTCGTCGAGAAAGCCGATGATGCCGAAGAGAACCACCGCCATGACTGCCAGGTATCCCGTGCGCGAGAACTTCACCTCCGTGCCGATGTGGCCGATGGCGTAGCCGACAACCACTCCGGTGACGATGGCGATACCCCCCATGGTCGGCGTCCCCGCCTTGACGCTGTGGCTGGCCGGGCCCTCGGTGCGGATGGGTTGCCCGATTCCCTGCGAGCGCAACCACCGCAGGAGGATGGGAGTGACCAGAATACTCACCCACAGCGCGATGCCACCGGAGTCGCCCAATCCGAGCATGTGCTAGTTGCCGTTGGCTTTCGCGGCGGGAGCCGGCGGAGCGGCCCAGGTCGCAGGATCCGTCGGGAAGCGGGCCGACAATGCTCGGCGCGCCTCGACCACGTCGTCGAACGGCAGCCTACGGCCGGCGATTTCCTGATACGTCTCGTGACCCTTGCCCGCGATGACCACCACGTCGCCGGCCCGTGCCTCCCCAAGCGCCCACCGGATCGCCCGACGCCGGTCTGGCTCTACGACGAAGGTGCCCGCAAGCGGCTCAACCACCACGCCGTCACGGACCTGCTCGATGATGGCCAAAGGATCCTCGTCCCGCGGATTGTCCGAGGTGAGGACCGCCACATCGCTCAGGGTGCAGGCGGCATATCCCATTTTCGGCCGTTTCGCCCGGTCCCGGTTGCCCCCGCAACCGAACACCACCACCACCCGTCCGTGGTCCGCCGCCAGCCCGCGGGCTTCTCGGAGGACCACTTCCAGGCCGGCAGGAGTGTGCGCGTAGTCGACCAGGACGGTGAACGGCGGCGCTTCTGACGTGTCCCCACCGTTACCGGCCGCCACGGCGATGACCTGCAGCCTTCCCGGAGCGGGCGACACCTCGGAAAAGGCCGCGGCCACCTCGGGGGGCTCGAGTCCGAGCGTGAGCGCCGCTTCCGCCGCCAGAAGGGCGTTGTCCACATTGATGGCGCCGGTGAGCGGCGTCGAGACCGCCTGCCCACGCCACGTGAATTGCGTGCGTCCAGCCTGCAGCACGATGGCGCTGGCGTCGCTGCGATGCACGGGCACCATGGGGATGCGCGCCATACGGAGGATTTCTTGCCCCCAGGGGTCGTCGGCGTTGACCACTCCCCGCAAGGCATGGTCCGACGTGAAGAGCGAGCTCTTCGCTTTGAAGTACGCCTCCATCGTTTGGTGATAGTCCAGATGGTCGTGGCTCAGATTCGTGAAGACGGCCACGTCGAAGTGAATGCCCTCGACTCGAGACTGCACCAGCGCGTGACTCGAGACTTCCATGGCGACGGCGTGTCGCAGACCGTCAGAGAGTTGACGGTCCCGGATCTGGGCCAGCACCCGCTGCACTTCTGTCGCCTCTGGGGTTGTCCGCGTCCCCGACAGCGTGCCCATCACATTCGTCGGTCGACCGGTGGCCCCGAGAAGGTCTCCGAGAAGCTGGGTCACCGTCGTCTTGCCGTTCGTCCCGGTGACACCGATCATCAACAGATCGCGCGCCGGGAAGCCATAGAACGCCGAGGCCAGGCGAGCCATGACGGGCCGGATGGTGCCGGGAGCAACGAGCGTCTGCACGACGGGGCGATCCAGGAGCTCTGGGATGAAGTGCTCACAGAGCAACCCGACAGCTCCCCGGTCCACGGCGTCCGCCGCAAAGGCATGGCCATCGCTCAAGAGTCCGGGCACGCAGCAGAACAGGTCCCCCGGAACGACCCGACGACTGTCATGCGCAATGCCGCGCACATCTACCGCCGCAGGGTCGCCTGCTGTCTCGATGACTTCGATATCGTCGAAGAGAAGATTCATCTGCACGATTGGCGCGTTCGCCCGCACAGCGAAGGAGGCACGGGAGCTCCGCGCCTCCCGCTATCGGCCCGCTGATGGTACCGGCTCACGTGATGTCTTGCGCCTGGCTGCTGGGCGATGGCGCCGCGGCCCCCTGTGTGGCCGCCCCGGGCGTCGTCGGTATGTCGTAGCGGTGGAGCGCATAGCTCATGATCTGGGAAAACACCGGCGCTGCCACCGTGCCACCGAAGATCGGGGTGGGTCGATCGAGGAGGACGATCATCGAGAATGTCGGATTGACGGCCGGGGCGAACCCGACGAACGAGGCCATGTAGGCGCCCACCGTGTAGGCATCCTTCCCGGTCGTCGGAATCTGTGCCGTACCCGTCTTTCCCGCCACGGTGTACCCGGGAACCATGGCACTGGTCCCCGTTCCCGTGGTGACCACTTGCTCCAGCATGGAGGTGAGCTCGGAGTCGANNCTGGGCTGGACGAAGGTGCCTCCGTTGGCGACTGCGTTGTAGGCGTCGAGTACCTGCAGCGTGCTGACGGCGTCGACCTGCCCGATCGGCAGCGACACGTAGTCGGTCGGTTCCCACTGGGCCGCGGTCGCCACCAGCCCGGCCGACTCCCCGGGGAAGTTGAGACCGGTGGGCTTGCCAAAGCCCAAGTTTCCGACTTGGGCCAGCAGGCGTTGCTCTCCGAGGCCCTGGGCGATCTCAGACGTTCCGATATTGGAGGACTGCGCCAGAATCTGGGTGGCGGTGAGGCGCTCCGTCGGGTGCGGCTCGGCATCGTGGAAATTGGAGCCGTCCAGCGATATCTGGTCCGGGACAGAGAAGATGGAGTTCGGGTTGATGAGCCCGTCTTGGAGCGCGGCCGAGAACGTCACCAGTTTGAAGACCGAACCCGGTTCGTAGAGCTGCGTCACCGCATTGTTGTTCGGAGCCTCGTTCACGGCGTCCGTGGGCCCGATCGGAATCACGCCACCAGCGGCCGCGGTGGTCGCCGGCGGTGCCGCGGTGACCGGGGCCTTGGGGTGGGTCGAAACCAGATTGGCCATGGACAGGATCTGACCTGTCTTCACGTCCATGACGATGGCCGTTCCGCTCAGAGCCTGTGAGGACTCGATCGCCTGGGCCAGGGCCTGCTCGGACTCGTACTGGAGCTGGGTGTCGATGGTCAGCTCCACTCCTTGCCCGGCCCGGCTCGAGACGCGGTCGGCGACGCTCGACGACGGCAGCGCGACACCTGACGGCGACGAGACCAGCATCTCCTTGCCGGCCGTGCCGGCGAGCAACCGGTTGTCGGCGTACTCGATGCCCCCTGCGCCCTGATTGGCGGCGTTGGTGAAACCAAGCACCGGTGCTGCAAGATTCCCATTTGTCACGACGCGCGTGGAGTCGTCCACCAGCGTGATGCCGGGAATGGCGTCAGCAGCGATCTTCTGACCGTTGCTCTGAGAAATCTGTTTGGCCAGTTCGACGTACCCGGAAGGACGGTGGAGCTCGGGGGCGAGGGTCGCCGCCGGAATATGGAGGAGCGGAGACAGGGCCAAGGCTGTCTTCATGGGGTGCACGACCTGGAAGTCGTCGGCGATCACGTCATCTGTGGGAACCGAGAGTGCGAGGGGCGCTCCGTCTCGGGCGTAGATTCCACCGCGCAGCGAATTCAAGGTGATCGACTGGTGGGACTCGTTGCGCGCTTGCGTCTGGTAGGTGCCCGAGTGGATGATCTGCACGTCCACGAGGCGGCCGACCATGCAGAGAAGCGCCGCAACCAAGATCAAGCGCACCACACGGACTCTCCGCTGGAAGGTGCCGCCCGATCCGGGCGTATGGCGCGTCGGCGACGTTCGCGGCCGGGGACGGGGACGGGGACGGGGACGGGGACGGGGACGGGGCAGCTCGGTGTGCCCGACGTGGGGACGGGGGGCGTTCGTGGTTCGCCGCACGCGTCGTACTGTCTCGACCCGTCGCCGCCGTTCGGGAGCGTGGATCTCGTTGCGTTCAGGTGAGGCGGCGCGCGCGCGTCCAGTGGTGTGTCGCGTCGTGACGCTCATTTCGCCACTATCGACGTGGTCGAGGCACCTGTCGCAGTCGTAGCTGTCGTGGCCCCCGGCGTCACGCTGGGTGCTGGGAGCGGCTTTTGCAATGAAACGGAAGGGAGCTGGGTCACGTGGCTGGGATGCACCATGTGGAGTTGCGCGGTCGCCGACCCCACAATCCGCGAGGGTGTCTCCAGCTTCGTCACATTCAGCTCTTGCTGGCGATGCTCGCTTTGCGCAATCTGGAGTTGCTGATCGAGGCGAGACATCCGCACCTGCCCGTTGGCCAGCATGGCTTGCCCGCCCACGACGATCAACAAGGCCACGACGACCATGACGACCGGCAGGTACTTGACCAGACGACTGCGGGCGCGGTCTCGACGACGTGAAGGGACAACCTGCAGCGCTGGACGGCCGGAGGAGCTGCGGCCGGGATCGTTGTCCGGACGGGAGGTGGCGACCCGCCGAGCGGCACCGGATGACTCGGGCACCATCAAGGAGCCACCGTCCGAGTGATGGCCCGCAGGCGAGCACTTCCGGCGCGACGGTTGTTCCCGACCTCTTCGTCGCTGGGGCGATGGGCGCCGCGGAACACCAACTGGTGCTGCGCCACGGCACCGCACACGCAGGGCATGGCCGGGGGGCAGGTGCACCCACCGGTGGTGGCGCGAGTGAAGATCTGCTTGGTCAGGCGATCCTCGCCCGAGTGGTAGCTGATCACGGCACAGCGCCCCCCGACGGCAAGTCGCTCCAGGGCAACCGGAAGGGCCATCGCCAGCTCTCCCAGTTCGTCGTTCACGGCGATGCGCAAGGCCTGGAACACCCGCTTGGCGGGATGGCCCCTCCGGCGGACCGCCGCCGGTACGGCTGAAGCCACGACATCGGCCAGCTGGATGGTCGAGGTGAGAGGGCGGGCCCTCACGATGGCTCGCGCGATCCGCCCGGACAGGCGACCCTCACCATTCTCTCGAAAGAGTTCGGCCAGCGCGCCCTCGGGGAGCTCATTGACCAACTGCGCCGCCGTCTTGCCCATCGAAAGGTCCATGCGCATGTCGATGGGGGCATCCGCACGATAGGAGAAGCCCCGTTCGGCCCGGTCGAGCTGGGGCGAGCTCACGCCGAGGTCGAACAGCACCCCTGACAATGGTCCGGAGGCGACATCGGCCAGTGCCGAGAAGGCGGCATGGACCAGCGTGACCCGGTCACCAAATGGGGCCAGCCGCTCGGCGGCCGCAGCGAGCGCCTCGGCGTCGCGATCGAGCCCGATGACCTGGAGTCCGGCATGCGCGGCCAACAGGGCCTCGCTGTGGCCCCCGTGACCGACCGTGGCGTCAATGAGCACGCCCGGGGGCACCGGTGCAAAGAGCGCAACAACTTCGTCGCGCAGGACGGGAACGTGTTCGAACGAATGGACCATCTGCAGCCCCCCGACTGGTTGGAAGAGCGAAGGGTGAGTTCCCGATCGACCTGCGGGGAAGAGGGTGGAGTGATCTTCCACCGCGCCGGTCGAGGAGCTGCACATGGTCCAGCGAGCATTCGCCGTTGCTATGCGATTCAAGAGTTTCGGTGCGATCACTCCTTTGCATCTGTCTCGTCGTCGCCGTCGAGAAGCCAACTTTCCTCCGGAAGGACTCGTTCGGCCCACGAGGCCGGGTTCCACAGCTCCACACGATCGATGGCCCCGTGCACCAGTACCTCGTTCTCCAATCCGGCGAATGCGCGCAGATGGGCCGGAATCGCCATGCGTCCTTGTCGATCGATCTCCACCTCGTGAGAGCTCGACGCCCACAACCGCGCCCTGTTGCGGTTGGCGCGGCCCGACTCGGCCCGCTCCTGCATGACGGCCATCTGACGATCGAATTCGCCGGGTGTCCATAGGGCGAGACAGCCCTCGGACTGCTGGGCCAGATAGCCGCCTCGCTCGAACTGGGCGCGGAACTTGGCGGGCAGGATCACCCTGCCCTTGATATCGAGCGAATGCTCGTATCTCCCCACGAATCCTGCCACTGGCTAGATCTCCCACCGACGCTCCCTGAATTGCGTCCTTGAACGCCCCTCTACTCCATTTCGCGCCACTCTACGCCCTTTCCCTCCACCAATCAACCACCAGCACCCCCATGACTCCCGTCGGCACCCTTCTCGCAACCATGGCCACTGCGCCGCGCGTCCGAATGGCGAGAAGGCCAGCTCAACTGGTGCAAGAGGTGATGGGGCCGTCGTTGGTGGAGACGTCGAGCCACCTGCAGGTGACCGCGGGCGACAGCCGGGACGGCTCCGCTCCGAGCCGAAAGAAGATCTGCGGCGCCGCCCGGACTACGAGGAGCGCGTCAGGGGACAGAGAGAATCAGGAAAGTCGAGACGGACGAACGCGAGACCGAATGACCGAGACAAAGAGTGAACGAGGGCCGACCGATCGGACGTCAGCCCAAAGAGATCGACGCACCCCAGAAGGGGCAACCGCGTGGGCCCGTCACGAACGACCCTCTCCCCAGGCGGGAAAGGATGACAGGAGAACCTTCCCCAAGCGGGTGCTCTCCGCTCCCGCAAGAGGCAGTTCGTCAAGCCCGGTCGCCACGCCGGCCACGCTCCTCAAGAGCTCCTCTCGCGACACCCCGTCCACGTGGAGGAGCTCGACCAGAGGGCCTGGGTCCCAACGGGTGTAGGCACAGGTGTGAAAGAGGGCACCCTCCTTCCCGCGCCATTGGGACACGCCCATCACCTTGCGTTCGTGATGGAACACCTCGCCCGGACCCTTGCCCGAGAAGCACACGATGGCACCGTGCTCCCCTGACACGGCCGGGCCCTCATGGACAACGCACTCGCAGGCGCCGAACGAAGCCAACGCAGTTGCCCACCAGCGACCCACCCAGTCCGCGGCAACTCCGACATCGGCTTCCCACAGTGGATCCCCTCGAGGAATCCAGGCATCGATCCACAGATGATCACCCGGACGGAGGAGGACGGCGCCCCCGCCCCCTCGGCGTCGAACAACTTCCGCACCGAGCTCGGAGGCCCGCTGCGCATCGACGATCTCGGGGCGCTGGGTGCTGCCGAGCACCAACGTCGGATGGTTCACCTTTCTCAGCAGGGCGTGTCGAGTCTCGAGAACCCGGAATTCCTCTACGCCGAACAGCGAGCCCGAGCCCGACTCAGTGCCCACCGCGACGTCAGAGCAAGACTGCGAGACCGTTTCCCGATGCTCGGCCGGTTGCGTCAAGAGGCCGCAGCAAGATACGGCTCCCAAAGGGGGTCGACATCGGAGAGGTGACGAAGGCGCCACAGGTACCCGTCGGGAGGCGCCGGCTTCACTCGCAACGTCCACCCCAACTCGGAGAGAAGCAAGTCGGCCTTGGTCAGGTTGTCGCGCTTGCATGCGGCCACCACGTTTGACCAGTCGTGCGTGCCCCCCCTACTGCGGGGAATGACGTGATCAATGGTGTCGGCCGGCTCGGAACAGTAGACGCATATGCCGCCATCCCTGCGCAGCACCGAGCGTCTCGTCACGGGAGGCGTGCGAGCCCAGCGCGGAATGCGCACCATATGGGCCAGGCGCACGATGGAGGGAACGTCGACATCGAGCGAGGCCGAGTGGAAGACCGAGCAGTCTTCCCGAAATGCCACGGGCTCGGCGCGACCGGCCAGGACCAGAACGACCGCTCGACGATCGGATACGAGTGCCAACGGCTCATACGTCGCATTGAGCAGAAGCACCCGCTCCATGGTCAGGGCACCAAAAAGGGGCGTATGGGGGCCGGCGGCGGGACCGGGGCTCGGCGAACGGCCCAGCTGAAGTTGGCTCCAACCATCAAAGACGTCACAACGCTTGAGAGGCTACCCGCGGCGGGGGCGGGTCCTTCGACACCATCGGAGATACGCCAGGACATCGTCACGCCCCAAGACCGCCTCTCGCCCCGTGCCACCGAACGCGGTGACCAACCGGAAATCCCAGTACGCGTCGCCGGGGACGGGCAGAAACGGGGGGCGGCGCCACCACCCTCGACGAGAAAGTCGGGCCAGGGCAGCGAGCCCGGCCCACCAGAGCGACGGGTGAGAAGCGACCGTCGAGAGGACAACGGCGACGTCTCTCCCCCTTCGGCGCCCCGCACTTTCCGCCTGAGCCCCCGTCGCCCATTCGCTCACGAGGAACCGTCCACGCCGCGCCACCCCACGCACCCCGCCCCTATCAGGGGCCCCTTGTCACCCAGGGCTCCCGGCACGATTTTGGCCCCCCGGGCAAAGTCGAGCCCGCAGCGGAGCTCAACCTCACGTTGCGCGGCGACGAAGAAGGGCTCACCGAAGCCCAATGCCACCGATCCGCTGACGATGGCGAGCGGGAGGTCGAGCAGGTTCACCACGGATGCCACGGCGCGACCAACCAAGGTTCCGGTTCGTTCGACGACGTCCGGCGGCGCCTCTTCCGCCGGCTGGCCCATGATCGCGGCAAGGGCGGTGCCGGACGCCTCCGCCTCGAGACAACCCCGGCCTCCGCACGCGCAGGGACGACCGTCCGGCACGACGATGACATGCCCTATGTGTCCGGCGTTGCCGAGACGACCCCCGAGTGGTCGTCCATCGACGAACAGCCCACCGCCGATGCCCGTCGATACGACCATGGCGATGAAGTTGGCCTGCCCGGCCCCGGCACCGATCCAGCCCTCGGCCAAGGCCAGTGCCTTGGCATCGTTGTCCACGAAGGTCGGCACGGCCGTCAGCTCCTGCAACCGTGCCCGCAACGGGAAACCCCTCCATCCCGCGATGTTCAAGGGCGAAACGGTCTCGCCGTCCGGGCTCATTGGTCCCCCGCACCCCACCCCGCACACAGCGATCGGAGCCCTGCCATCGGGGCCGGATCTGACCTCTTGCACGAGCTGGACGACGGTCTGCCACAGCTTCTCCTCATCCGCCCCGGCATGACCCGAGGTATGGGGAGTCGGGGCCTGCACCCGATGACGGAGATCTCCGCTGCGGTCCACGAGTGCGGCCGCCATCTTCGTGCCACCGATATCCACCGCGAGCGCGAGGTCAGTCACCACGACCTCACCGCCGACGGTACGGCACGGAAACGACGTGCGGGTAACCCCGCGGGAAAATCAGTTCTCTCGCCGGTGGAACCTGGTGCGGAACCAGTCACGTGCTTCGGTGACCGCGCCCTCGAAGCCGCTCGACGCCGCGGACGCCTTCGACTGCTCACCGTCTCTCGCCCGAGTGAGGTCATGCCATCCGGCCCGGCCCATACGACGGAGATTGCGCTCGAACACGACAGCGGAACCGAACATGATCACGACACCGATGAAGCCCAGCACCGGCGTCTTTGCGAAGAACGCAATGAGAACGACCACGCCAAGGACGAAGCTCACCGCCGCCCACTTGCAATAGCGACCGGCGTGGCGGTACACGGACTCGGAGCGGACCCGCTCGGCGAATTCGGGGTCCTGGCGAACCAAGGACTCCTCGAGCTCGGCCAGTATCCGCTGCTCGTGCTCAGAAAGAGGCACGACCCACACCCCCCAAGCCTGGATGTATCCCGCCTGATCCAGCGACCAACCTGTTAGTGGCGACCATGCACCATCCATATTTGCACGCCTGCAGAACAGAGACAATGTGTCCGTGCCCCTTTGACTGGTGCCTCGCCCCTACCACGACTGTCAGCTTACGGGCAGGGCGACGCATTCGGGACGCGGCGGACCCCCTTTCCTGCCTTGCCGTGCCGAGGCCGGGGGCCGCAGTCAGGGGGCCGCTCGCCGTGAGCCCAGGAGCCGCTAAGCAGGAGGTATGGTGCCCGCCTTCCCTCCGGCTCCCCGCGTTCTGCTATGAGATGGGTCCGAAAAGGAGAACCCATGCCCGCCAACGAGGTCCTCACCGGAGCACGCACGATGTGGGAACTCGTCGAACGCCGTGCGGCGGCTTCGCCCGACCGTCCGATGCTCATCGGCTCCGATGACGAACGCCTCACCTTTGGAGAGTTCCGCGATCGTACGGAGCGGGTGGCCGCCGGGCTCGGAAATCTCGGCGTCGAGGCCGGTTCGTTCGTCTCATGGCAGCTTCCGACCCGGGTCGACACGATCATCCTCTCCATGGCGCTTTCCCGGCTGGGGGCGGTCCAGAACCCGATAATTCACCTGTACCGGCAGCGTGAAGTGGGCTTTGCCCTCCGGCAGACCGGTGCCTCCCATTTCTTCATCCCCAGCCGCTGGCGGGATACCGACTACCGAGCGATGGCCGAAGAAGCGCTGGACGGCACCGCCACCCGTCCCGAGATCATTGTTCTCGACGACCAGCTGCCCGAGGGAGATCCGTCGGTCCTTCCGCCACCCCCCACCGGCACGGATCCCGGCGAGGCCCCGATCCGTTGGATCTACTACACCTCGGGATCCACCGCCGACCCCAAGGGGGTGCAGCACACGGACCAAACGCTCATCGCCGGCGGATGGGGCCTGGCCCATGCCCTCCAGATGGTTCCGCACGATGTGGGCTCGATCGCATTTCCCTTCGCCCACATCGCGGGTCCGGACTATCTCGTGACCATGCTGACGATCGGATTCCCGGCAGTCCTCGTCGAAGCCTTTTCCGCCCCAGATGTGCTGCCCCTCTTCCGCCGGCACGGAGCCACCATGGTGGGAGGGAGCACTGCCTTCTATGTGGCCTACCTCGCTGAGCAGCGCAAGAACCCGAGCCAGTCGATCCTGCCGGCGCTACGTCTCATGTCCGGTGGCGGGGCGGCCAAGCCACCTGAGGTCCACTATGAGGTGCGGGACGAGATAGGCGGGCGCGGCATCGTGCACGGCTACGGCATGACCGAAGTCCCCATGATCTCCAACGGCTGCCCCACCGACACCGACGAGCAGCTGGCCCACACCGACGGGCGGCCGGTCGACGGAGCCGACGTGCGCGTCCTCACCCTCGATGGACGGGTGGCCGGGCCCGGGGAGGAGGGCGAAATCACCGTCCGCGGACCGATGGTCTTCCGCGGCTACACGGACGCCGGCCTGAACGCCGCCGCCTTCACGGCGGACGGGTTCTTCCGCACGGGGGACTTGGGAATGCTCCGGGCCGACGGCCATCTCAGCCTCACCGGGCGCCTCAAAGACGTGATCGTCCGTAAGGGCGAGAACATCAGTGCCAAAGAGATCGAGGACCTGCTGTACACCCACCCAAAGGTGATGGAGGTGGCGGTGATCGGACTCCCCGATTCGACGCGCGGAGAGATGGTCTGCGCCGTCGTCCAGTTGGCCGAAGGCACCTCCGGCCTCGACCTCAGCGACGTCGTCGCCTTCTGCCGCGAAGTGGGTCTCATGACGCAGAAGATTCCCGAGCGCCTCGAGGTGCGCACGGAATGGCCGCGTTCGGGCACGGGGAAGATCGTCAAGAAGAGCCTCCGCGACGAGTACGCCTCATGACCCGTATCCCTGACCTGCTCAGCACCCTTCCCCGTCAGGTCGAGGGGGCACCCTACGGGATGGTCTTCGTCTGCACGGGAAACATCTGCCGCTCACCCATGGCCGAGATAGCCACCAAGATGATGGCGGACGCCACCGTGCTGGAAGACGGCTCGACCCTCGGTGACCGGCTGATCGTCGTGAGCGCGGGTACCGGCCCGTGGCACGAAGGCGAGCCCATGGACCCCCGCGCCGGAGCGGCCCTGCGGCGCGCCGGCTACCCGGACCATTCTCACGTGGCGCACCAGATATCGGTGCCCCACTTGAAGAAGGCCAACCTGATCGTCGCGCTGGACCGCCGGCACCAGCAGACCCTGCGCGGCCTGGGCACCGATCCCTCCCGCCTGTTCCTCCTGCGCTCATTCGACCCATCGGCGGGAGCCGCCTCCGACGTACCTGATCCGTACTACGGCGACGAGGGCGAATTCGATGCCTGCTTGGAGATGATCGCCAACGGCTGCCGGGGCCTGGTCTCCACACTCGCCTCCCTCTGGAGGGACCTGCCGACTCCGAGTGGACCGTGACTCCCCTGAGCGCACTGCGAACTGTGTGACATAGTGCCGACGTGGTCTCTCGCAGGGTCAGACGAAGGCGCCGTCAATTTGCCACGGGCGGAGGGATCCTCGTTCTCCTCCTGCTCTACGTCTCGATCTTCTCCGGTGGTAGCCCCAAGACGGGCACACCTCCCACGCAACATGGCGGCACGGCACACGAGACGTTCCCGAAACACTCCCCGCTCAACCCGGATTGGAAGGGTGACGGCAAGCCCGTCACCCTCGCCTTCGGCGGCGACGTGCACTTCGAGGGGGCGGTAGGCCTTCGCCTGACCGCGGATCCGACGACAGCGCTCGGCACCACGGTGGGCCAGCTGCTGGGGGGATCCCAGCTGCGCATGGTCAACCTCGAGAGCGCACTCACGGACGGGCAGTGCCCGCAAAAACAGGACAAGCCCTACATCTTCTATACCGCACCCACGGCGCTCACCGCCTTGCACGATGCCACCGTCACGGTCATCTCCCAAGGCAATGACCATGCCATCGACTGCGGTGGGGCGGGCGTGGCACAAGG
Organism: Acidimicrobiaceae bacterium; assembly: GCA_003160635.1. GTDB lineage: Bacteria > Actinomycetota > Acidimicrobiia > Acidimicrobiales > RAAP-2 > Bog-473. The sequence goes on from PMLV01000091.1 coordinate 21,654, forward strand.
GCTGGCGGCGGCCAAGCAGGCAGGCTTCCCGATGGTCGGTGTCGGTGCTACCGAGGCACAGGCCTTTGCCCCCTATCGCACCACGATCAGTGGACAGCGCATCTCCATCATTGCGGCCACGCAGGTCATCGCCTCCAACCTGGTTATCTCATGGACGGCCACGTCGAGCCAGGGCGGTGTCGCCTCCGCGCTGAATCCGACCCAGCTGGTACGCGCCGTCCAGGCCGCCCGTCGCACCTCCGACACGGTCATCGTCTACCTGCATTGGGGCGCCGAGACCGTGGCCTGCCCCGACCCGCAACAAGAGCCCCTCGCGGCGCAGTTGGTCAGGGCCGGTGCCGACATCGTGATCGGCACCGGCGCGCACGTGCTGCTCGGCGGTGGCTACCTCGGCACGGCGTACGTCGACTACGGGCTCGGAAATTTCGCCTTCTACGACAACACGGCACCTGAGACCGAAAGCGGTGCACTTCTGGTCACGGCAACAGGACGTCACATCGTCTCTGCGACCTGGCGCCCCGCCACCATCGTCGCCGGACTGCCCCAGCCGCTTACGGGCACTCCGGCCGCCACCGCTCTACAGAGTTGGAACGCCGCCCAGAGTTGCACCAATCTTTCGGACGCCCCCACGGTGAGCCAGGCCTCGGAGAAGGGGGAAACCTCCCCCTTTGTCGCCCCGACAACCACGACCACCACGGCTCCCACGACGACGACCACGACGACCACGACGCACGGGACATCGTCGAAGACGACCACCACGATCACGTCGAAGACAACGACGACCACGACGACCAGGCCGCCGACGACAACGCAGCCGACCGACAACGCGGGGTAGCCCTCCCCCGGGTGACAGGATTGCTGCATGACAGATGCACTCATGCCGGCGGCCTTCCTCGGACATGGAAGCCCGCTGAATGCGCTCGATCAGAACGGCTACACGGAGGCGTGGCGGGCCTTCGGGGCCTCGGTGCCGCGCCCGCGTGCGATCCTTGCCATCTCTGCGCACTGGTACATCAACGCGTCGGCGGTGACGGCCATGACCAACCCGAAGACGATCCACGACTTCTACGGATTCCCCGACGCCCTCTTCGCCGTGCAGTATCCCGCGCCAGGCGATCCCGCCGTAGCGGCCGAGGTCGCCGAGCTGGCACGGCCGACGTGGATCGGGCTCGATCACGACAGCTGGGGCATCGACCACGGCACGTGGTCGGTCCTCGTGCATGCCTTCCCCGATGCAGACATCCCGGTCCTGCAGCTGTCGATCAATGCCGAGAAGTCATTCGACTACCACTTCGAGCTCGGGGCAAAGCTTGCGCCACTGCGCGCCCGGGGCATCTTGATCCTCGGAAGTGGCAACGTCGTCCACAACTTGGGTCGCGTCGACTGGGACCAACCCGAAGGAGGTTTCGACTGGGCTCGTCGCTTCGATGAGGCCGCGAAAGGCTGCATGACGTCGGCGCCGGCCGATGTCATGACGCTGCAGGATCACGCCGACTTTCATGACGCGGTCCCGACATCGGAGCACTTCATACCGCTCCTGTATCTCGCCGGTCTCGCCGATGCGGCGGGATCGACGGCTGACGTCCTGACGGATGGCTACGCCTACGGCGCGCTCTCGATGACGGCGTACACCCTCGGCGCCGCCGGCATCTCCGAGGCGCCCGCCAATGCCGTGGCCGCTCCCCTCCCGAGTCCCGAAGTCGTGCCGACCGACGACACCAACGCATAGGGCGCAGGCGTCAACGCAACGCTACGGCGAAAAGAACCGGGGCAGGTGGTGCCGATTCGCCGCCAACAAGGCATCGGCCAGGTCGGCCGCCAAGGGATACTGACCAACCAGGGGATTGGTCAAGAGCGCTCGGACCACATCGTCGCGACTTCCCGAGCACGCAGCCTTGACGGCCAGGTGCTCGTACGCCTTGGCGTGTTGGACCAGACCCAACATTTCGGGAGGGAGCGGCCGTTGGGGAAGAGGATGGGCGCCGGCCGCGTCCACCACGGCCCGCGTCTCGATCACCGCATCGTCGGGTAGCCCCGCAATGGCGCCATCGTTGCGCATGTCGACGACGTGGATGTCCCCCGTGTCTGCGTGGAGCGACGCCATGAGACGGACGGCCGCCAACGAATAGAACGCGCCGCCACGATACGAAAGCCCGGCGGGCTTCGTCACCAACTCGGGGTTGCGGTACTCCTCGAGGAGCGTGGCCTCCAGTTCCGCCACCACATCTGCCCTCGGTCGGTACCCGGCCATTGCCTGTTGGGCGACGTCGGCGTCGTGCTGGTAGTAGTAGTGCACGTAGTACGACGGCAGCGCCGCCAGCAATCGCAGGGCCTCGATCGGGGTACCGCTTTCAAGCGCCAGCTCGGGACCCCAGCGCGCGAAGAGCTCGGGCAGTCGATCGTCGGGCTCCCCGGCCAGGCGTGCCGACCGGATCCAGCTCAAGTGGTTCAGGCCCACATGTTCGATCTCCACACTGTCCGGTTCGACGCCCAGATAGTGGCCGAGACGTCGCTGACCCCATAGGGCGACATTGCACAAGCCAACCGCCCGGTGACCCTCGTCGAGCAGGGCTTGCGTGACGATGCCGACGGGGTTCGTGAAATCGACGAACCAGGCTCCCCGATTCCCGCGCCTTGCCGTTTCTTCAGCCAGCTCGAGAACGATGGGGACGGTGCGCAGTGCCTTGGCCAATCCGCCCACTCCGGTGGTCTCCTGCCCGAGGCAGCCGTGCCCGACGGGGAGCGTCTCGTCCACATGGCGCGCCGCCTGTCCGCCGATGCGCAGCTGGACGACCACGAAGTCAGCGCCTTCCAGGGCGGCATCCCGGTCCGCCGTCGTCGAAAAGGTGCCCTCCCAGCCCCGGTGGCGCAGAATACGCTCGGACAATCCCCCGACGATCTCCCGCCGCTCCTCGCTGGGGTCCAGCAAGACGAGATCGTCAACCACCATCCGGTCTTCTTGGTCACACAAGCCATCGACGAGCTCGGGGGTGTAGGTGCTCCCGCCACCCACCACGGCCACCTTGGTCCCCATGTGTGGCAACGTACTATCCGACCATGCGCGACAACCCCGAGCCCGTGGTGTTGGCGCTCGATGGCGGCAGCTCGAAGACAGACGCCGTGCTCGTCGCCGCGGACGGCACCGTGCTGGGTCGTTCCCGAGTCGGCCCGAGCAATCACCAATTGGTGGGCCTCGACGGCGCACTCGACAGTCTCGGTGCAGCCATCGCCGACGTGACCGAAGCCGCAGGGATCAGTGAGCCGCCGTTCCCGCTGTGCGACGTCGGCGTCTACTGCCTGGCGGGGCTCGACCTTCCTGTCGACGAGGAGCATCTGGCACCAGCCATCGCCCTGCGGGGATGGACCGGCTCCGACCTCTTGTTCAATGACACGTTCGCCGTGTCGAGGGCCGGCACGACCTCGACCTGGGGTATCGGCGTCGTCTGTGGGACGGGAATGAACTGCGCCGGCCTTGGTCCTGACGGGACGTCCGTTCGCTTTCCCGCACTGGCTGAGCTCTCGGGGGACTTTGCACCGGGCGGCTCATGGCTGGGCGTGAGAGCTCTGGGATTGGCCCTGCGCGCGGGGGACGGACGTGGGCCGCCCACTCTGTTGAGCAGGAGGGTGCCGGCCCACTTCGGCGAGGACGATGCTGACGAGGTCCTGACCGGTGTCTACAGCGGGACGATTCCCTACAGCCGCTTGTTCGAACTGGCGCGGGTGCTGCTCGACGCCGCCGCCGACGGGGACGCGGCAGCGCGCGAGTCGGCGAACGTCTTGGCCGATGAAGTGGCCGCCTTCGCCGGGGCCGCGATAACCCGCCTCGGCGTAGCCGACACCGCCGTCGAGGTGGTCCTTGGCGGGGGCATCTTCGACACCCGAGACGCCGGGTTTCACGCCAGAGTGGCGCAGCGGATTCACGCGGTGGCGCCGCGGGCAGTGCTCCGTCGTCTCACCGCGCCCCCGGTGCTGGGAGCCGCCCTCCTCGGCCTCGACGCCATCGGGGCCGACGACGGCGCCAAGGAGCGGCTCCGCGCTGCCCTGTCCAACGGCTGAGCCTCGCCCGCTATGGCGCCCCCCGACCGCTGGTGCCCGCTCCCGTCGCCGCAGCCGCCGTCTCGGTTCGAGGCGGAAGCGCATCCTTGACCATCTTCTCGTCATCGGCCAGAAGCGAGCTGGCGAGATCCTTCACCATGGCGATGATCTCCGGGTGCTCCCGCGGATTCCATCCTTCGAGCAACTCGGTGAGCCCCGCCCGGCGGGCTTCGGTCAATCGGTCCATTGCGGCCCGGCCCGCCGGCGTGAGCGTCACGTCGCGATCGGCTCCGTTCTGCACCACGAGGACCATGCCCGCCGCGACCAACCCGCGCACGGCGTGTTCGAGGACGTCGCGGCTGACCTTCAATCGAGCAGCGACTTGCTGCACGGTTTCGGCGGGACGATCGGCCAAGCGGTAGAGCAGCCAGCACGACTGTGGGGGCAGATCGATGCCAGCTCGCTGGGCCATCGTCTGGTACAGCTCGACACGGTTCTCTCGATTGGCGATTCTCTCCAGGGACAATTGGATCTCCTCGAGGGAGGACCGGGGCTCGGGCAATCCGAACCCTTCACTCACGTCGACCGTGGCGATCGACTTGCGCAACGGCAATTCCGGCAGGAACCAGCTCAGGACGAAGGCCAGCGCCGCGATGGGGACTGCGACCAAGAAGACGGTCTGCAAGGTTCCGGTGATGCCGGCGAGGATCTTTTCGTGGGCCACGGGAAACGCACGGGCCAGCTCGTGCAGCACGCCCGGATCCAGCGTCTCCAAATTGATCTTCGCCCCCCGGGGCAGTGAGGCAACAACCGGCGTCAACTTGTGCGTCAGCACATTGGCATAGATCGCGCCGAACACGGCCGTTCCGAACGAACCTCCGATCATGCGGAAGAACGTGGCGCCTGACGTCGCCACGCCAAGCTCTTCGTACGACACCGCATTCTGCACCGCCACCACCAGCACCTGCTGGATCAAGCCGAGCCCGACCCCGAAGACGAACATGTAGACCGCCGTCAGCAGCGCGCTCGTGTCGACGCCTATGAGCGACAGGAGGTAAGCCCCGAGCGTCATGCAGGCGGTGCCGAGGATCGGGAAGACCTTGTAGCGACCCCACCGGGTGACGAGGCGACCCGAGATGATGGAAGCCCCGAACAATCCGAACATGAGGGGAAACAGCCGCAGCCCCGACAACGTGGGGCTGACGTTTTTCACGTCCTGCAAGAACAGAGGGATGAACGTGACGGCGCCGAACATGGCGAAGCCCATCACGAAGCCGATGGAACTCGACGCCTGGAAGACCCGCACACGGAAGAGCTTGAGTGGAATGACCGGCTCCTTGGCCCTGTGCTCCATCAACAGGAAGAGGAGGGTGAGCACGATCCCTCCCAGAGCAAGACCGACGCTCTGACGAGACCCCCAACCCCACGAGATGCCCCCGAGGCTGGCAAAGAGGATCAAGACCGTGGCGGCACCCGAGAGCATCAACGACCCCATGTAGTCGATGGCGTGGTGCACCCGGCTCAAGGTCCCGGGCAACACCACTCCCGTCACGATGAGGGCCAGTACGCCGAAGGGCAGGTTGATGTAGAAGACCCAGCGCCACGACAGGTACGTCACGCAGAGGCCACCGATGAGCGGCCCGATCACCGTGGCCACCCCGAACATGGCGCCGAAGAGGCCCATGTAACGGCCCCGTTCGCGCGGAGAGACGACGTCGCCGATGATCGTCTGGGCACCGACCAGGAGTCCCCCGCCACCCAGCCCCTGAAGGGCCCGAAACGCGATCAATTCGGTCATGGTGTGGCTGAAGCCCGCCAGGGCCGAACCGATCACGAAGATGACGATGGAAGCCTGGAAGAACACCTTGCGGCCGTACTGATCGCCGAGCTTCCCCCACAAGGGAGTTGAGACGGTGGACGACAGCAGGTATGCCGTCACCACCCAGGTCAGATGGGAGCCACCATGGAGGTCTCCCACAATGGTGGGCAGCGCGGTGGAGACGATCGTCCCATCCAGGGCGGCCAGCAGGAGCCCGAGGAGGAGCGCACTGAGGATCAGCCAGAGCCGGCGCTTCGTGATCTGCTCTGTGGAGGGCGGAGCAGCCACGGTCACGCTGGTCCCCTTCCGTCGGTCACCGTGCTCGCTCCCTAGTCCACATAGGTTGATACAGGTGCCATCTTGTCAGGCCGAACCGCCAGCGACGCCAAATCCGGTCGCATGAACGTGGACTCGGGGGGCGACCGGACGTCGCCGCGTCCCTGGCACCCGCTGGCATGGGCCGACGCCCTGACCCAGTTCGGACGCACCGAATTGGCAGGGGGGGCTGTGCTCGTCCTTGCCCTTTCGGGCGCGCTGGCATGGGCGAACGCGGATCCGCACAGTTACGTCTCGGTATGGAGCCATCACGTGATCAGCGGATCGGCGCTGATTCCCGCCAACATGCACTCGGTTGCGAACGAGGTCGACAACGGCTTGATGACCATCTTCTTCCTCGCCGTCGGCCTCGAGATCGGCCGAGAAGTCGCCGAGGGGTCGCTGCGCGACCGCCGCAACGCCCTACTCCCCGTGCTCGCGGCATTCGGCGGGATGGCCGGTGCCGCCCTGATCTATCTCGTCATGATCGCGGCGTTGCATCCTCATGGTGATCTCGTACGAGGCTGGGGCATCCCGATGGCTACCGATGTCGCATTCACCCTCGGGGCCATCGCCCTCCTCGGGCGTCGAGTGCCACAGCCGTTGCGGGTGTTCGTGTTGGCGCTGGCGGTCGCGGACGACGTGGGAGCGGTGGTGGTCTTGGCCTTCGTGGCTTCGACAAAGATCCACCTTGGGTGGCTCGCAGGTGCGGTCGGCGTCCTGGGCCTGGTCTTCCTCCTGCGCCGCAGGGTGCGCCACCCTTGGTGGCCCTATGTCCTCGCGGCGGTGGCAACGTGGTACCTCTTCGCGCGAGCGGGCGTCGAGCCCACGTTGGCAGGTGCCTTCGTCGGCATCATGGTCCCGGTCGTCGGTGGAGGTCGCGTTGGCCGCTCCCTCGAAACCCCCGTGCACGCGGTGTCCAGCTATCTGGTCCTCCCACTCTTCGTCGTGGCCAATGCCGGGGTCGTCCTCCGCGGCGCCGTGTGGCGCACGAGCGGATCCACCTCCGTCATCTCGGCCATCCTCACCGCTCGGATCGTGGGCAAGATGCTGGGAATCACCCTCGCGGTCGTACTCGTGGTCCGCCTGGGCCTGTGCGGTCTGCCCGAACGTACGACGTGGCGGCACATGATCGGCGTGAGCTTGTTGTGCGGCATGGGAATCACCGTCCCACTGCTCTTTGCGCACGCCATCTTCGGCGGCAGGCCGGTTCTCTTCTCCGGCACCCAGGTCGGCCTGCTGCTCGCCACGGTTGGCGCCGCCATCCTCGGGGGTGTGATCCTTCTCGGTTCGCGTCCGCCACCGGACGCCGAAGCCGGTGTGGGCACTGCACGCGCATCGCGCGCTCCCGTCCGGCCGGCACATCGCACTCCATGCCCAAAAGCGGCTGGCGACGACCCGAGAGAAGGACCCACCGCATGAGAACCCGGCTGACCGAACTGCTCGGCATCGACCACCCCGTCATGCTCGCCGGCATGGGCGGCGTCTCGTATGCCGACCTTGTCACTGCGGTATCCGACGCCGGTGGCTTTGGCTGTCTGGGCGCCTCCACCATGGACAACGACACCATGGTGGCGGAGATCGCCGCTGTTCGGGGTGCGACCGGCAAGCCCTTCGGTGTCGACCTGCTCACCGCCATGCCCGGCGACATGCAGGCCCAGGTACAGCTGATCATCGAGGGTGGCGCGACCGCGTTCGTGGCCGGCCTCGGGGTTCCTTCAGACGTGGTCGAGCAATGCCACCGCAACAACGTGATCGTCGTGAGCATGTGCGGCAAGGTGGCCCACGCCGTGCGTGCCGTCGACGCCGGGTGTGACCTCGTGGTGGCACAGGGGACCGAGGCTGGTGGTCATACCGGTCAGGTGGCGTCGTTCCCCCTGATTCCCCAGATCGTCGATGCAGTGGGTCGCCAGGTGCCCGTCGTCGCCGCCGGTGGCATCTTCGACGGCCGGGGCCTCGCGGCCGCCCTCGCTCTCGGAGCCGACGGGATCTGGGTGGGCACCCGGTTCATCGCCACACCGGAGGCCCGCGGCGTGCTCGGCTACAAGGAGAAGCTCTTGGCCAGTCACGAGGACGAGACGACCGTGAGCCGCGCCTACTCGGGGAAGACAATGCGGGTCGTACGAAACCGCTATACCGACTATTTCGAAGGGCATCCCGACGAGCTCGAGAGCTTCCCGGCACAACTCGGCATCGCCTACAACTCCGGCGTCATGCACCTGGGAGGTGATTCGTCCACCGAAGGGGTCGACGTGGACAAAGAGTGCTATCCCGCCGGGCAGGGTGTCGGTGCGATCACCGAGGTCGTCCCGGCAGGTGAGCTCGTGCGGCGCTTTGTGGCCGACGCCGAGGCCACGCTCGATCGACTCACCAGGGCCAGATAGGTCACGTCCGAGAGCACCGGCCCGCACCGCCCGGGCGGCAGGTCACGACGTCACCCTCGATCCGGGGCGGGCGGTCGCAGTCCCAGGTCACCGGCACCGGCACGGGCCGCCGACGTTTCACTTCTCGAAATAGCTTGCTGAGCTGCACTTCTGGCTGTCCAGTCGGAGGCGCCGAAAAGAAGAACGTGACATCAACGAACTATTATGATATATCATAAGTGTTACTGTAAACTTCACTAACGAAGGATCGAAACTTGAGAAACCACCTAAAGCATCACGGCCGCGACGGGAGTCACGACCACGAAAATCACGACCACGAAGATCACGACCACGACCGAAGGAGCTTTCACATGCACATGCCACATGAGCCACATCACGACCACGAGCACGATCACGGCCACGCCCGGGGGCCCCGGGGCGGCGGCCGAGGGCGATGGGGCGGTGAGCGAGGCGGCTGGGCCGGCGGACGTCGCATGCGCCGCGGCGACATTCGACGAGCCATCCTCAGCGCGCTTCAAGATGGACCGGCTCACGGCTACGCCGTCATGCGCCGACTGGAAGAAATGAGCGGCGGCCTGTGGCGACCGAGCCCCGGCTCCGTCTACCCGCACCTGCAGATGCTCGAGGATGAGGGAATGGTGGGCTCGTCCGAAAAGGACGGCACCCGTGTCTTCCATCTGACCGACGCCGGCGTGGCTGAGGCGGCGGCGGAGGCACCACTCCCCTGGCAGGGCCACGGCGAGAGTGACGACCAGATCCGCAACCTGCGGCTCGCCGTCACGCAACTCATGGGTGCGGCCAAGCAGCTCTCTGGCGCCGGCGAGAACGCGCAGGTCGAACGGGGCATCGCTGTCGTGCAAAAAGCACGGAAGGAGTTGTACCAAATATTGGCCGAGGACTGAGGGGTCAACCTCGAGACCTGGGAAGGTACTGTGAGATCGCGATGACAACGATGACCCATGCCCATGCCGCGCCGGCATCAGACGGAGGCGCGGTCCAACCCATCATCCAGACGATCGACCTGGTCAAGACGTACCCGGGCACCGATTTTCGGGCGGTGGACGGCCTCAATCTCACCGTGGGCATGGGTGAGGTCTACGGGCTCCTCGGCCCCAACGGGGCCGGCAAGACCACGACGGTCGGCGTGCTCACCACTCGTGTAATTCCCTCGGGTGGGCAGGCCTTCGTCGGCGGCATCGACGTCGTGGCCCACCCCACACTGGCCAAGCAGATGATCGGCGTGGTGTCCCAGCAGAACACGCTGGACCGCCAGCTCACAACGTGGGAGAACCTCTACTTCCACGGTCGCCTCTTCGGGATCGGGAAGCGGGAATCGAAGCAGACGGCCGATCAGTTACTCGAGCAGTTTCAGCTCACTCGGTTCGCCAAGGCCTCGGTCTACGCCCTGTCGGGCGGGATGGCCCAGCGGCTCATGGTGGCACGGGCCATCTTTCACCGCCCGGCCATCCTCTTCCTCGACGAACCCACTGCAGGACTTGACCCACAGGGACGCCTGGCCCTGTGGGATCTCCTGCGCGAGCTCAATGCACAGGGACAGACGATCATGCTCACGACCCATTACATGGAAGAGGCCGACAAACTCTGTGACCGGGTTGCGATCATGGATCACGGCAAGATCCTCGCCCTGGACACTCCGGGCGAGCTCAAACAGAGCGTGGGGGCTGACACGATCGTCACCGTCAAGGCTGACGGGGACGCCGACGCCCTGGCCGCGGCCTTCACCCGGCGCGTCGAAGGCGTCAGGCGGACCCGCGCCATACCGGGAGGTGTCGAGCTTCACGTAAAGGGTGCCGAACGATTGGTGCCACGCATTGTCGAAGCGGCCGAAGCGGAGGGATTCGCGCTGGCCGACCTGTCCATTGCCGAACCCACGCTGGAGACGGTCTTCATCGGATTGACCGGAAAGGACCTGCGCGACTGATGACGGCTACCACCACTCCCGGCCAACCGCTGACCGCCATGGTCGCCCCCGCGACCTCGCGACGCGTGGCGACCGCGCCCACCCGTTCCACCGCGGCGGCAAGTTGGACGTCGCTCGGCGCGCTCATCCTGCGCGACCTCGTGGTGCTCCGCAAGCACCTCGTCGAGTTCACCGTTCGCACCTTGGTGCAGCCGTTCCTCTTGTGCTTCGTGTTTCTCTACGTGTTTCCGAAGATCGGGCAGGGGATCGGGGCATCCAGCCTCCCCGGAGCTGAGTCTGCATTTGCCACCGTCCTCGTTCCGGGCGTCGTCGGGCTGTCCATCATGTTCCAGGGCATCCAGGCGGTAGCCATGCAACTGGCGCAGGAGTTCGGTTTCACCCGCGAGATCGAAGACCGCGTGCAGGCCCCCTGCCCAATCTGGCTGGTCGCTATCTCGAAGGTGCTCTCGGGCGGCGCGCAAGGACTCCTCTCCGCCATCCTCGTCCTCCCGATCGCCGCCGTCATTCACGCGTCGGGTGTCGAGGCACACATCAACCTCCATTGGCTGTTGATCGTCACGATTGTGCCCCTCTCGTGCCTGGCCATGACCTCGCTCGGTCTCTTGCTCGGTACCAGCTTCGAGCCCCGCAACCTCGGCCTGATGTTCGGATTCATCGTGCTGCCCATCACGTTCCTCGGTGGGACCTACTACCAGTGGACCCGCCTGGCCCCGGTCAAGGTGGGGGGCTTCCACTGGTTGCAGACCGTCGTGCTGATCAACCCGCTGATCTATGTCAATGACGGCATGCGGGCTGCGTTCACGAACAGCTCCCACATGCACCTCTATGTCATCTATCCCGCACTTCTGGCATTCAGCGCGATCTTCATCACGCTGGGACTCCGGAATTTCCGCCGCAAGGTGCTGGCCTGATACAGCTGCCGTCACCGGGTCACGCGATGGCTGTCTCCTCCCGGACACAAGGGTGCCGGTGTGGAGGGGCCAGGTGCGCGAGTGGGCGGTTCGGTGAAGTGATAGAGCAAGATCGACCCGCCCAACGTGGCGACGGGACAGTAGCCGCGTAGCCAGCTGAGCGCATCGTTGCGCAGCGCGCTCGTCAAATCGGTGGCGGAGGCGGCAACCCACCCCGTGATGCTCGGCGGCGCAACCCCGATGAGACGCCGCGCGCCGGGGATATCGGCGTTGGTGATCCCCCGGGGCCCGAAATAGGCCACGCGGGGATGCCGCCCGTGACTCCATTGCACGAGGAGGGAGAAGTCCTGGCCCCAGTCCACATTGGAGTCGGTCGCCACTCGATACCCGGGGGTGAGCGGTGGAGCCGTGTAGGCGATCGAGTCAGGAACGGAGAGCGCCGTGACGACCGCGGCTGCGGCCAGCACCACGCCGAGTGCGATCGCCATGAGGCGCCGACCGGCGAGAAGGGCGATCGGTGATGCCACAATGATCCACAGCGCAAGGGACGGGAGGAGATAGCGAACCCCCAGGGTGCGCGGGCCCGGAAGCTCGAACGCGAACAGGACCAGGGCGGGAAGCACGACCGCCGCCACCGTGTGGCGTGACGTCGCCCGGCTGACGTGACCTGACCGGACCGAGGCGATCAACACCAACGGCCCCGCGACGAGCAGCACCAGTACCGGCGTCGACAGTTTCACGATCAACGACGCGGGCCAGAACCACACGTTCGCCCCCAGCCATCGTTGACCGAGCAGGAAGCCGGGTGAGCTGCCCGTGTCATTGGAGGCCAGGTACTTCACGCCTTCCACATAGGGATGTGGCAGAAGGAACCACGAATGCACGACGACGCTTGGATCGAGCACGACGTAGACCGCCCATACGATCAACCAGGTCATCGACGCGACCAGGACGGCGGGGCGCCATCGGACCCACCCGCGTCGTCCGGCTCGGGCTTGTGCGGCCACGACGACGCCAAAGGCCACGGCCACGACCAGCAATCCGGTGACCTGCGCCGACGCCACGGTCCCGCACGCTGCGCCGAGCCACAGCAGCGAGCGCTGATCTCGACGTTGCAGCCAGCGCACGAGTGCCCAGGACACGAGCGCCGTGGTCAGTGCGAACGGGAGATCCACCCCGTCGAGATGGCCCAGACCGAGTACCAGGGGGTCGAGGAGCCAGAGCAGCGCCGCCACAACACCGGGCCAGAAGCCGAACAGCGAGGACGCCACCGCATAGAGCGCGAGGGCCAGGAGCACGCACTCGAGCAACGGCACGAGGCGTGCCGCAAAGGTGACCCGGTGCATGGTGCCCGCCTTCAGCTGTGCGGCCACAAAGCGGGCGCTGTACTGGTGCTCGTTGTTGACGCTCCAGTTCCCAGGCGGAACGACGGGACTGACGACCAGGACCGGGAGGACCGCCAACACCTTGAACAGCGGGGGATGCTCGGGATTGTCGGCCAGGTCGTGGTGGAGGACGGCCAGCGCACCAGATGACACGTACACGGGCTCGTCGAACGTCGCCGAGTCGTGCCACGCTTCGACTCCGCCTACGAGCAGAAAGCCGGCGATGGCGACCAGCACCAATCCGAACCCGATTCGTCGTGCTGACCCGCTCGCGGCCGACGTCGGGGACGTGCCCCGCTGCCGCGCCCGTCTCAATGGTCCCGTGGCAACCCCCAGCCGTTGCCCAGCCTCTCCGTGACCATCAGGCTATGATTTTCACACATTTGTAACCAACCGGGGCGGCTCGAGCCGCCCCAAGAATACTCACTCGTTGCGGCCAGCCGCTGCGACATGCTGGCCTCGGGCACATGGAAACCACTCTCCTTACATGACGACAACCGAAGACGACGACCGTCCCGCTCTGACGCCGCAGAGTGTCGTGGCGACGGAGGGAGAACGCACCTCGGCTACGAACGGCCGGTCAGGTCGGCGGTCGATCGGGGTCTGGCTCTCCGATCGTTGGGCCAATCCCGGCCAGCGTCGCGTGACGATCGGGTGGATCGTCCTGGCGGCCAGCGTTGTCACCTACTACTTCATCGCCGGCATCCCGTGGTCCACCAATTCGGTTCTGCTCTACGTGGTCGCAGGATTGATCGTCTCGGGTCTCGGTGGCGGGCTGCGATGGAAGCGACTGATTCTCGACTGGCTCCCCCTCATCATCGTCCTCTACGGCTACGGCGTGCTGCGCGGCTACGCCGCCCACACCTTCTGGGGACCGTTCTACCGCCCGCAGGACTGGTTCGACACTCACATCGCCGGCCTGGGTGTCGATCCAACCGTGCAGCTCCAACGATGGCTCTACACGCCGGGCCTCCATTTCTGGGACTACCTGGTGTGGGTCTGCTACATGAGCCACTTTTTCGCGTCGTTCGTCATTGCCGGAGTGCTGTGGAAGACGAACCACGCCAAGTTCCGCCGCTTCGTGCCCCTTTTCGTGGGACTCACGTTCATCGGCTACATCACCTACGTCCTCTATCCGGCCATGCCGCCCTGGATGGCCAGCGAGTTCGGGCACCTTCCCCATACGACGCGGATCATCGACCAGGTGTGGGATCACCTGCACATCGGGCTGGGGCAATCGCTGTTCGCCGGCGGGGACAAGTTCGACAACGACGTGGCCGCGATGCCGTCGCTCCACGGGGCGTATCCCTTGCTCATCTGCCTCTTTTTCTGGAGGGGCTCCAGCACCCGCAAGCGCATCCTTCTTGCGGCCTATCCCATCTGCATGGCCTTCACGTTGGTCTATACAGCCGAGCACTTTGTGATCGACATCATCGTGGGATGGATCTACGCCATGGCAACCTTCTACTTCGGTTCCAAGCTCCTGGACCGCTGGGAAGCCAGACGGATGCGCAAGAGCCTCGAGTCGACCACGGGGAGCGGCGAACTCGAGTCGCTCAAGGCGGACGCGCCCTTCATCACATCGGGCTGACGCCGGACGGGGGTCGGGCGAATCCCTGGACCGGATCCACCGAGAATCAGAGTTCCTTGACCTCGACGCCATTCCAGAAGGCCACCCGGTCGGTGATCTCCTTGGCCGCGTCCTTGGGAGTCGGGTAATACCAGGCCGCCTCAGGATTCCGGTGCTCACCCACGACCACGTCGTAGTAGCTCGCCACGCCCTTCCACGGGCACGTGGTGTGCGTGGGTGACGACTCGAGCATCCCGTCCTTGACATCCTCGGCTGGGAAGTAGTGGTTACCCTCGACGACCACGGTCCGATCACTGCGGGCGATCTCGACGCCCTCATACGTCGCGGTGACCGTCATGACGCCGAGGTTACCGGGGTGATGCGGAATTCTGCCGTGGGGGGAGTCCCCCACGAGAACGTCGTCCCTGGGGGCGCGCTTATTTCCGGGGACATCTGGGTAGGGTGAGCGGAACGAAATCATGGGGAACGGACCGCCTTCGTGGTGCGGCCGATGGACGACGGAAGGATGGGATGTCCGAAGACAGCGGGCCAGCCATGCCATCCGACCTCGCAGCGGCCTACGCGGCCGTGCGTCGTACCACCGAACGCCTGGCCTCACCCCTGAGCGCCGAGGACCAGACCGTGCAGTCCATGCCGGACGTCAGCCCCACGAAATGGCACCGGGCCCACGTCACCTGGTTTTTCGAGACGTTCGTCCTGGGACCGAACGTGGATGCCTACCGCCCGTACGACGATGCGTTCGCGTACATCTTCAACTCGTACTATGAGGCGCTCGGCGATCGGCATCCCCGCTCTGAACGCGGGCTGATCTCGCGGCCGGGCATCGATGAAGTGGCCCGTTACCGGGAGTTCGTCGACGAGGCGATGGGGACTCTCTTGGAGGGGGAGCTCGAAGCGGGAGTGCGCGATCTGATCACGCTCGGCCTGCACCATGAGCAACAGCATCAAGAGCTGTTGCTCATGGACATCAAGCACGTCCTGTCGCGCAACCCGATGCGTCCCGTGTATGTCCCGGAGGGGCGTGGGCCCGGTGATGGCACCGCCCCGCCCAAAGCCGGGTGGATCGAACATGCCGGAGGGGTAGCCGAGATCGGGCACTCCGGAAGCGGCTTCGGGTTTGACAACGAATTTCCGCGTCACCGGGTTTTTCTCACCCCGTTCGCCTTGGCCGACCGTCCGGTCACGTGCGGGGAATGGATGGGGTTCATGGAGGACGGCGGCTACAGCCGGCCCGAGTTCTGGCTCTCCGACGGCTGGTCGGAGGTGATCGCTCAGGGCTGGAAGGCCCCTCTGTACTGGTTCCATGTTGCCGACGAGCCCCACCAGTGGCAGCAGTTCACCCTCTCCGGCGTCCGACCCGTCGATCCCGATGAACCGGTCTGTCACGTCAGCTACTACGAGGCTGACGCGTTCGCGCACTGGACAGGGAAGCGCCTGCCCACCGAGGCGGAGTGGGAGGCGATCGCCACCGTGGCGGGAGAGGGAACCAACTTTCTGGGCCCCGAGGTGCCACATCCCCTCCCTGCCCTCACTACCAACGCACTCTTGGGCGATGTCTGGGAGTGGACGTCGAGCGCCTACACCCCGTATCCGGGGTTTCGGGCTGCTCCGGGCGCCGTGGGCGAGTACAACGGGAAATTCATGGTGAGTCAATACGTGCTGCGCGGCGGATGCTGCGCCACCCCCCCGGGCCATGCCCGAACCACCTATCGCAACTTCTTCCCGCCCCGAGCCCGTTGGGCGTTCAGCGGCGTCCGGTTGGCCCAGGATCCCTGATCGAGCATGACCTACACCATAGATGTACACATCTCGCCCGACGAAGTCCGTCGACGCATGCGTGCCGATGCCATCGCCGGCCTCCAGGCCGACGCGAAGTCGATCCCTCCGGTCTGGTTCTACGACGAACGCGGGAGCCAGCTCTTCGAAGAGATCACGCGCCTGCCCGAGTACTACCCCACTCGTTCCGAACGGCGGCTCTTGGAGGCATTCGCACCGGCGATCGCCCAGCTATCCAAAGCGGACACGTTGGTTGAGCTCGGCGCCGGTTCCTGCGAAAAGACCCGAGTCCTCTTGCGCGCGCTCCAACAGCTCGGCACGCTTTCCACGTACGTGCCCTTTGACATCAGCGATGAATTTCTCCGAGATGCCGCCTCGACGCTCACGAAGGAATACGACCCGCTCACGGTACATCTGGTGATCGGTGATTTCAGCGAGCACCTGGCCGAGATCCCCACCGGTGGCCGGCGCCTGGTGGCTTTCTTGGGGGGAACGATCGGCAACCTCGACCCGGCCCGGCGCGCGCGTTTCCTCTTCGATCTGAACTGCACGATGTCGAGCGACGATTCCTTCCTCCTCGGGGCCGATCTCGTCAAAGAGCGGCAGCGGCTGGTGGCCGCCTACGACGACGCGGCCGGTGTCACCGCGCGGTTCAACAAGAACGTCCTCCATGTGCTCAATGAGCAACTAGGGGGGAACTTCGATCCCGACCTGTTCGCGCATGTCGCGTTGTGGAACGACGAGGAGCAGTGGATCGAAATGCGCCTGCGAGCCCTCGGGCCCTCTGAGGTCACGCTTCGAGAGGCCGGCATCGCGGTCCGATTCGACCAAGGTGACGACATCCTCACCGAGATAAGCGCCAAGTTCACTCCGGACATGATCGAAAAGGAACTTGGCGCGGCGGGATTCGTGATCGACGGCATGTGGGGTGCCGATGAAGGAGAGTTTCTCCTGACCTTGGCCCATCCCTTCTGCTAGACGGCGGCGGCCTCCCGGCTCGGCGCGCGGGTGTCATTTGTCGGTGCGGAGTGCTCGTCGTCCCCGTGGGCCGGCGCGCGGAGACCACGGCGCCACCGGCCCCAACGGCTCGACCGACGGAGCACACACTCGACGAGCAACAACAACAAGAGCAGTGCCGCCCCCTCGCTGAGCACGCTTGCCACCAGCCAGTGTCGAGGTTGATACGAGAACGTGACGACATCGCTGCCGGCGGGAGCCGCGACCTGCTGGACCAGGCCGTGCTTGACCACAGGAACGGTCTCCGCCGGCCCCCCGTTCGACGAGATGGACGCTTGCCAGCCCACGTCCCATGCCACGTCGCGCACCACAAGCACCGGTGCGCGCGCCCGCACGCGGATCGATTCGGCATTGTCGCTCTGTGCGAGCACCTCGACGCGTGGGGCCGGGGCGTCGCGGCGCGCCACGGCGTAGACGGGAGTGGGGGCGTGGGTGCTGACGTAGAGGGTGTACCGGTCGACCGACCCCTGTTGACGCCATGGGCCTGGTTGCACGGCGCTCGAGAGTGCGCCATCCAACTCGTAGGACCTCTGCCCGATCACGATGTCCGATTGGTGTCGGGGAAGGCGGCCCGAGACGACCTGGACGACCAGGCCGACGGCGGTGCCCCGGGGCAACAGGCTCCCGACGCTCCGGGCGCCACGGACCACGGAAACGGGCGGTCCCCAGTTGGTAACCCCGCTGGACGCCAAGGTGCCGAACCGGATCCGCGCCGGCGTGGCTCCCGGGGCGAGGAGCAGGTTGGCGCGCGCCGGGGAAAGCGACTCCCCGAAGAACCACTTGCTGGACTGTCCCGCTGCTATCTGCTGGCGGGGCAGCGGATTGTACGAGTAGCCGGCGTCGGCGAAGTTGCCCCGATTCCCGAGAGGCAGGACCGAGTCATGTCCCTTCGCCTCGGACGCCTGCTTGACCTCTTCCAAGGCGTGGGGCGTGCCGCTCAGGGGTACCAAGAAGTACTCCGGCGCGGTCAGTATGTCCTGGAGGTCGAGTTGCCGGAACGACCCCGTTCCAAGGCGAGGGACGTTCAAGTCGCCCTCGGAGTGCGTCAGCGTGACCGCGTTGTAGTTCCCGTTGACAATGGAGGCATAGCCACCGACCGACGGAAGCCGCGCCAGGACATTCGCGTCCGGCCGGCCCGTGATCGCGGTCGTCAGCCCGCTGGAGTAGTCCTGCGGATCGTAGAAGGCGAAGCGCCCACCCGGGGCCAAATGTCCCGCCACGTAGCCCTCTACCACGGTGTTACCGGACAGCACCGCGTTCGAGGGCGTCGTGACCAGCGAGCTGGTCCCGGCGACCAGGCCGAGGTCGGCCGCCATGAATACGGCCACCACCCAGAGCCAGAGTCGGCGACGCGTGGCTGCTCGCAGCCATGTCACGACGGCCGCCACCAGACAGAAGCCCAAGGCGATGAGGCTGGCTTCGCGGACGGTGTGCACCTCGGCGGCCGAACCCGAGGCGGTGGTCAGGGACGTGATCAAGGACCGCGGGGCGACGATGGCCCACGTCAGGAGCCCGAGCACCGTCGCCGCCGGGATGCATCCCACCCAACGATCGAATCTCACTTCCGCGCGGCCGGGGTCCGGGGCCCGGTCGAGCCATCCGGCAAAGAGGACGCAGACGGCGGTGGAGACATCGATCATGTTCCGGCTCTGCAGACGCTGATGGCCGTACAGCGGGATGACGTTGAAGATGTGCTCGAGCGGAGTGTTCGCCCCCAGGGCCAACAAAAGGCCGACAACGCCGATGATGTACCACGTGCCCCGCTCGCGGGGCGACAGGCATGAGGGCCAGCGAGGCCGCCAGAGCGTGAGGAGGGCCACGAGGGGCAGAACACCCACGTAGATGCCGACCTCGGGCAAGTTGTAATGAGAGAAGAACGTCGCTTCGCCGAGGTGGCCGTAGCCTCCGAAGAGGTACGGCACCAGCGACAGCAGCCCGTTGGCCGGCGGGAAGCTCCCCGTGCCCGCAAAGGACGCGCCGAGCGCCGAGCGCTGCGAGGTGGAGATGGCGGCGATGCCGGGCAACCACTGCACCGCGGACACGGACAGGGCGAGCACCGCGCTGACGCCGCATCGCGTCAGCACCCGCCACCAACTCCGGCGATCGAACCCGGCCGAGAGGGCGGCGTAGGCGATGATCAAGAAGCCCTCGTCCAGCATGGCCTCGGGCGCACCGCCGAAGATGACGAGGGCGAACGCGACACCGAGGAGGACCGACCAGCGCCAGCGCCCGTCACGCACGATGTGGAGCACCGCCAGGAGCATGAAGGGAAGGGATACATATCCCTCGGTCATGTCCACGTGGTTGACCTGGCTCAGCACCACCCCCGAGAACGAAAACGTGGCGGCCGCAAGCACGCAGGCCGTCGTCGAAAGCTTGAGCGCCCGCAGGAAGAGGTACATGCCGACGGCGATGAGCGAGAAGAGGATCACCTCTGTGGCGATCCATGCCGCGCGATCAGGAAGGATCGCGAAGAGCCCGCTGAGCGGGTAGAACGCCCCGGCGTTGAAACCCGCCAGAAGAGGAGTGCCACTGAAGATGTATTGATCCCAAAACGGCAGTTCGCCCTGGCGATACATGGAGCCGACCAGCACGTGGAGCGGGTAGTTCTGCTGGAGGTTGTCGCCCGTGACGAGGAGATGGCCGCCGAAGATGTCCGGAAGGATGAACGCCGCCGCAGGAAGGCCGATCAACACGCCATAGGGCCAGAGGGGCCCGATCCGGGTGCGCGCGCGCTTCACAGCTCGACCATCTTCACCTCGAGCGAGCCCCACCAAGAACGTTGCACATCCCCGGGCTACTCCCCTGGTTCTCTGGTCGGGCGAGGACCCGGGTCCGCATGGTGCATCTTCCGGTTTGATGACAGCTAGATTTCACCCCCGTGACAGCGCGCATTCTTCTTCGGACTGCTGGGATTTCCCTGAGGATCCGGCCCGGAAGCAGGACGCCACGGGCACAGCTGTCATAAGGAAGAGCGACATGGATCCCGAGACATCGAGCGGCACGCTGGCGCCGCACCCCCTGACGGCGACCGCCGTGTTGGGGTTCGCGGCCACGTTGGCCATTGTTGCCGGGGCCTTGCTCGGGGGTTCCGCGTACGAGACGCACGTGCCCGGGGCATGGTTCTTCGGCATGCCCGGCGGCCTTTTCGGTTCGATCGGGTCCTCGCAGGCGCATCCCCCGATCTACGCCGTCATCGCCGTGTACGGAGGGATGATCCTCCTGGTGCGCGTGTGGATCGGATTCTTGCGCCACCTCTCCTCGCACCGCGGTCTGCCCGTCCGCCGGGTCGTGCTCGTGGTCGTCGTGTGGGCCTTGCCGCTCCTGTTGGCCCCGCCGCTGTTCAGCCGCGATGTCTACAGCTACGCGGGGCAAGGTGAGATGGTCAGTCACCACATCGATCCCTACGTCTACGGCACCGGAATCTTGGGGTCGACCCCGTTCAGCACAATGCCCGATTCGGTATGGACGAATACACCGTCACCCTATGGACCGACGTACTTGTCAATTGACGGTGTGCTCGACAAGGCGTCCGGGCACAAGATCCTGCCGGACATCCTCTTGCTCCGGTTGCTCGAACTGGCCGGGCTCGCGATGATCGTCGGGGCCACGCCCTCGCTGGCTCGCCGCCTGGGACGGGATCCGGCGCACGCCGTGCTCATCGGCGCCGGGTGTCCCTTGGTGCTGATGACGATGATCGGCGGGGCGCACAACGAGGCGCTCATGCTGGGCCTGCTCATGGCGGGACTCGCCGTCGCCATGCGGTGGGGCACCGTTCCGGGCATCGTCCTCTGCGCGATCGCGGCCGGGGTCAAGTCACCCGCCCTGCTGGGTGTGCTGTTCTTGGGCTGGACCTGGGCCGGACCTGGTGCGTCGGTGATGCGGCGTCTCACCCATGTGGTCGGAGCCGGGCTCATCGCGCTTTCCACGTTGGAAGTGATCTCGTGGCTCTCCGATACCGGCTGGGGTTGGCTCCGCACCACGACGGCGGCCGACAAATCGTTCACCGGCGTCACCCCGGTGGACGCTATCTCGAAGGCGGCGTCGGCCCTGGCGAGCGTGGTGAACGTGCACTTCTCCGAGCTCGGCGCCCGCACCGTTGTCAGCGCCCTCGGGCTCGCCTGCGCCGCGGCGGTCGGGATCTGGCTGCTTCTCGGTTCGTCCGACCTCACCGTTCCCCGTAACCTCGGCCTGACCCTGCTCGTCGTGGCGCTGTTGGGTCCGATCCTCTGGAGCTGGTACGCCACCTGGGGCGTGATCGTCCTGGCTCCAGCTCTCACGCCCACCATCCGGCGCGTCATCATCGCCATCAGCACCTTTGAAGCCTTCGTGGGCATCTCTTCGGTCAAGAACCTCGTCCTCACGGTGTTCCATGCCGGGATCCTGCCTGACCTCATCCTCGTGGCCGCTCTTTTGGCCATCGTGATCGTCCCGCTGGGTCAGTTCGGTCGAACCCGTCCATCCCTCCGCTCGGTTGGGCCGGGCACGAGTCGACCGATGGTCGGGCTGCCGGCATAGCCCGCCCGCTTCTGCGTCACCACGTCAGGCCGAGCGCCTGACGCATGGTCGCCTCCAGCTCGGCATCGCTCATCGTGCGACGAAGGCCGAGGACCAGCGCGGCATCCTTCCCGACCTCGACCCGCAAAGGTGTCGAAGGGACTTCCAGGGCATCGGCCACCGCGTGCGCGACCACTTCTGGACCCGGCCTTCCCTCCGGACCGGTCAGCGTCTCGACGGTGGCGTCCCACTGCGCGGACAGCTCCCGATACACATCGGGCCCGGCATGATCGGCCGTGTGCCGCATGCCGGGAGCGATGTACCCGGGCTCAATGATGACGACCCGGATACCGAAGTGCCCGAGCTCGAAGTGAAGGGTCTCCGAAAGCGCCTCGAGTGCATGCTTGGATGCCGCGTAGACGCCCTCGAGGGGTGTGCCGATGCGGCCCTGCACCGAGCTGACGTTGACCAGCACGCCACTCCCCCGCTCCCGCCACCGGGGTACGACCGCCTGGGACAGCCGGAGGGGACCAAGAGTATTGACATCGAGCACACGGGCAAACTCCTCGAGCGGGAAGCTCTCCAAGGGACCTCGTCCGGTGACTCCCGCATTGTTGACAACGGCATCGAGCTCTCCGGCCGCGCCGACCGCGGCCGCCACCGACTCGGTGCTCCGCACATCGAGACTCAGAACCCGCTCGACCTTGAGGTCCTGCAGCGCCGCCACGTCTCGGGCCGTGGCCACCACGTCGTGACCCCGCTCGGTCAGGACTTCAGCGATGGACCGGCCGATGGAACGACCGGCACCGGTGACCAACACGCGCACGGGACTCAGCATGCCACGGGGACCCCCGTCGCCCGTGTGGTTCAGCGCCAGCTGTCCCGAGCCGAGACCAGCCCCGTTTCGGGGGAGAGGAAATGCCCGCTCAGCGTGCGCTCCGAGGTACGCATGCACCATTGCAGTAATTCCTGGGTGCATTCCCATGCCGCGTTCTTCCATCTGTCCCCGGGTTCGCTGCACAGGTTGTGGATCTGGTCAGGATCTTCACGCAGATCGAAGAGCAGGGGCGGGAAGATGTCGGCCGAAGTGGCGAACTGCACGTACTTGTGCGTGGTGCCGCGCGAGACCGCCAACGAGCAGTGACTCATCGGAACGTCCAGGAACCGTTCGACCATCTGGGCCGAGGGATCGGAGAAGTCCCATTCGAAGTGGGCCACGTCCCGCCAGTGCTCAGGGGCAGGATGACCGCGAATGAACGGCGACAACGACCACCCGTCGGCCTGGAGCGGCACCTCGGCGCCGATGAACTCGCAGATGGTGGGGAGCACGTCGACAGATTCGGTGACTGCACCGATCACCGACCCCCGGCCGGCGTCAGCCTCTGGGCGTGGGTCGACCACGATCAAGGGAACGTGGTAGCTCTCATCCCAATAGCCCAGTTTCTCGAGGAGCCAATGGTCGCCGCCCATTTCTCCGTGGTCACTGGTGACGATGACCAACGTCGACGCCGCCAGACCGCGTTGGACGAGGAAATCGAAGAGTGGTGCCAGGCCGTCATCGACTTCTCGCTGCGCCCCGTAGTACGTCGCCCGCACCTGGCGTCGATCCCGATCGTGACGGGGCGCCATGACCTCGGGGACAGCGAGCAGCATGCCGGCAAAAGGGTGGATGGCCGCCTCGTCCTCAGGTCGCGTACACCCGGCAAAAGGCCCGATCTGTTCGACGTCGTAGAGGTCGTGGTAGCCGATCGGGTTGCGGCGGGGCGGATGGGGTCGTATGAACGACGCATGGATGAAGAACGGCTGGTTGCCGTACTCCTCCAGCCAGTCCACCACGGCCTGGCCGACGAATCTCGTCTGCGAGAGCTCGGCCGGGAACCGGGTCGGCGCCCAGGTGGCCCCGTGCTCCTCGGTTCCGGGGAATCCGGCAATCGGCTCGTAGAGTGCATGGGGATGGGCCGGCACGTCGAAACCCTGGCCGGCGAGCCACCTGCCCCAACCCGGACTGCCCTGCTCCCACGGGTCGCTGAGAACGGAGCGGAATCCGGGTAGGACGCCCTCGTACGTAAAGAGCCGGGGATCTCCCGGTGGGACCGTCCGGGGATCGACTGCCGTGTCGGTATGGCCAAAGAGGACGGGGTCGTAGCCCGATTCCCGGGCCACGAGCGCAACGTTGGTGAACCGGGCATCCAGGGGGGTGCCGTTGAGCACCGACCGGTTGCGATGCTGGTAGGTGCCGGTGTACAGGCAAGCCCGGGAGGGCCCGCATGGCGCGGCGTTGGCCCAGTGATTGGCGAACAGCACGCCTCGTCGGGCCAAGGCATCCAACGCCGGTGTCTCGAGAACGGGATGGCCGAGCGCCGACAAACAGTCCCCCCGCCACTGGTCGACCGTGATGAGCAGCACATTGCGGGGTGTGGCCACGGTCTCACTCTTGTCGATCCGCACTGCCTACGGGGAAATACCCCCCTTGAAAGATCTCAGGAGGAACGTATGGATGCGCCACCGAGGCGCGTCCCGACCCGGATCAGCAAGGTACCCACGTGCTGCCCGATGGGGTGCCGCTCCGCAAGGGTTCCCGCGGGATGCGTCCCGGACCCGATCCCCGGCAGGAGCACGTGGTACGCGACCGCCGCCGGGTCCCCCGAGGCCTGATCCGCCGCGCCACTGAGGATGGACAGATCGCGCCGGTGCTCCTCCGCCATTCGTTCTCCGAGCCACGAATACCCCATCTGCTCACCTCCTCCGTCTCGTCCGAACCACAGCGTTCATTCTAGCCGGAAGTTGACACATAATCAACAATATTCTAGTATAGGTGTATGCCTATGACCATGGCCGAAGCGGCGACCCGCCCACCGAGCCGGACGTATCTCTCGGGTCCGTCGTTGGCGTGCGACCTGACCTGGATCCTGTGGGTCGCGTTGGAGCCCGAATGGCGGGACAACCACCCGCTCGCTTCTCACATCCTCGAGCAACGAGACGATGTGGTGGACCGCATCCGCGCGTTCTGGGCCGATACGGGACCCGGCATTTGCTTCACGGAAGTGCAGATCCTGGCCCATCATGCCGGAGCGCTCGGTGAGACCTCCCCCACCGCACTGTGGACGGCCCTGGAGTCGGCCGTGCCCACGGTACCGACCGACCTGGGATTGGAATCAGAGAGCGCCGAGGATCGAGCGGTCTTCCTCCGGCGATTGGAGCGGTTGAAGTCCTCTCCGACCCTGGTCCGCTCCTATCTCGACCTGCTGCGCCAGGTATGGGATCTCGTCGATGACGTCTGGCAGGCGGCGCGGCCCCGGTTGGAGGAGGCCGGGCGGCACGTGGTGCGGCAGCTCGAGGCGGGACACGGCTTGGGGGAACTGGTGGGTGACCATTGCGAGGCCTTCATGTCGTGGCTCCCGGACATCAACGCCCGCATCGAGTCCGGCCAACCCCTCCTCGTCGCGCCGTGCTTGTTCTTCGGCAAGAGCCTCTATCTGGAATTCCCGGGACTCACGCTGGTGGGCTCCGGCTTCGAGCGAAACGACGCCGAGGCACGAGCGCGCACCGAAGCGTTGGCGCGCCGCCTCAAGACGGTCGCCGATCCCACACGCCTGGCTTTGCTGCACTACCTGGCGGTGACACCGAGCACGGTGGGGGACCTCGCA
Organism: Acidimicrobiaceae bacterium; assembly: GCA_003160635.1. Classification (GTDB taxonomy): domain Bacteria; phylum Actinomycetota; class Acidimicrobiia; order Acidimicrobiales; family RAAP-2; genus Bog-473. The sequence continues at coordinate 46,973 of PMLV01000091.1, forward strand.
ACCAGCTTCGGCCTGGCCCAACCGACCGTGAGCATGCATGCGAAGTCACTCCGCGAATCGGGCCTCGTGCGGGCTGAGCGCCAGGACGGGCGCCTTCGGCTCAGTGCTGACCCCGACGCGCTCGAGAACCTGCTCGAGGAATTGCGCGGCGTCGTCGTTCGGGCCGGAGCCGGGGTCACGGCCGCCGGCGAATAGCCGCTGCAGGCTCCCGTACGTCGCTAACGCTCGATCAACCCGGCCGCCACGGTTTCGGCCTCCGTCACACTGCCCCCTCCGGCGTCCGGGGTCGACATCTGCGACGTGGTACGCAAGGGGATCTCCGTCATCACCAGGCTGAGCACGAAGGCCAGCACGGTGAAGGGCACCGCGACGAGGAACACATCTCGGAGCCCGTGGCTGAAGGCGTCGACGACCACGGCGCGCTGCGCCGCCGGCAGGCGATTGATCTGCGCCGGGTTCACGACGATGCTGCCGCCCTTGAGCAGCGACAGCGTGGCCTTGGAGGCATGCTCGGACAACTGGCGCAACAACCGGTTGTCGAAGACGGCGCCGAGCGCCGAGACCCCGAACGCGCCACCGATGCTGCGGGAGAACGCTGCGGTCGAGGTGGCCACGCCGAGCCGCGAGTAGGGCACCGCGTTCTGCACCGCCACGACGAGCACCTGCATCACCAGACCGATACCGAGCCCGACGACGAACATGTAGACCGAGGCCACCGGCAGGGTCGTGTGTGGACCGAGGCGTGAGAGNNACCATCATGCCGCCCACCATCGGCAGGACTTCCAGGCCCGACGCCGTCGGTGTGGCCCCATGGACGGTCTGGAGATAGAGCGGCAGATAGATGATGGCGCCGAACATCACGAATCCGGTGATGAACCCCACCCCCGAAGCCGAGCTGAAGGTGCGGTCCCGGAAGAGATCAAGCGGGATGATCGGTTCTGGCACCTTCGTCTCGACGATGCAGAAGGCCACGAGCACGGTCGCCCCCACCGCGGCCAGCCCGATGATGGGAGCCGAGCTCCAGCGGTACTGCGTCCCACCCCAGGTGGTCATCAAGATGATCGCAGTCACCCCCGCCGACAGCAGCGAGGTGCCGACCCAATCGATCTTGTGCGGCACCCGCAGGGTCGGCAGGTGCAGGACGGCGCCGATGGCGAACAGGGCCACGATACCGATGGGGACGTTGATGTAGAAGATCCACCGCCACGACAGATGCTGGGTGAACAGGCCGCCGGCCAGGGGGCCGGCCACGCTGGTCAGACCGAAGACGACGCCGAAGTAGCCCATGTACTTGCCTCGTTGCCGGGCCGGAATGACGTCGCCGATGATGGCCTGCGACCCCACCAAGAGCCCGCCCGCCCCGATGCCCTGCACCGCCCGGAACGCGATCAATTCGACCATGTTCCGCGACAGGCCCGAGAGCATGGACCCGATCAGGAAGATCACGATGGCCAGCTGGAAAAGGTTCTTCCGGCCGTAGAGGTCGCCGAGCTTGCCCCACAACGGTGTGGAGATGGTGGAGGTGAGGAGATACGCCGTCACCACCCACGAGAGGTGGTTGAGCCCATGGAGATCGCCGGCGATGGTGGGCAATGCGGTCGAGACGATCGTCTGGTCGAGCGCAGCCAGGAACATGCCCAGCATGAGTGCGCCCAGTGCGACGACGATCCGACGGTGCTCCTCCGCCGTGGGAGTGTCGGCCGAAAGTGGACGTTCGGTCGAAGGCGTCGCCGAGACGTCAGTCGACACGCGCATCTTCGAGGTCGCGCTCGAGCGCGGCCGAGAACCTGTCGAGCAGGGAGGCAAATGTCGCACGGTCGGCCTCGTCCCAGTCCGCCACCAACCGCTCGTACCACTCGCGCCGTGCGTCCAGGACCCGTTCGATCGCCCGCCTCCCTGCACGCGTCAACACGATGCGGCTGGCCCGCCCGTCATCGGGGTCGGGACGGCGCGAGACGAGTTGCTCGCGTTCGAGCTGCTGGATCTTTCGGGTGACGGTTGGCGCGTCCACCCCGAGCAAGTCGGCCAGATCGGTCACGCGGAGCGCGTCACCGTAGAGGTACAGCTTGTAGAGGAGCGCCGACCCGGCGCGGTCCAGCCTGACTCCTGCCGCCACGAGCAGGCGCTCATGCACACGGATTTGGGTGATGGAGCCCACCACGATCTGAAAGGCCGCTTGAATCTGGTCGACGGAGCCCTTGAGCGGGGTGACGCTGCGCAAAGTAGTTACTTTCGGCACATAACTAGTGTACCCCTGCCCTGCACCGGCCCGTGCGATCCGGGTCGCCCTCTCGGGAGGCCGGCCCTCCTCAGGGGAGGTAGACCACGGCCTGCCAATCCCCCGTCATCTCCTTGCGGCACAACGCGGTACCGGCCCGAAGGGCCCACGAGATGACGTCGACCTCGGGTGCGCTATGTCGGGCCAGCAGGACCAATCCGCGCCGAGGATGATCCTGCCGCAGGAGCCACCCCTCGGGCACGGCGACCCCGGCCTCCGCCAGGCGAGCGACCGCCTTGCCCCCCGTCGGATGCTGCACACCGACCGTGACGCCATCGAAGGCTCGTCTGCTCGGCCGAGCCGGCATGAGCGTGCACATGGTCACCGGCGGCTGCCGGTTGCTGAACAGACTGAAGATTCCGGGCGCCATCGTCTGGCGCTCGTCCTCGTCCAGCTCTACGCCCGGCAGGAGATTGATCCACCCCTGCCCGGCCTCGGTGAGATGACGCAGGTGGCCAGTCACGCGGTCAAAGGCCGGTGGCGTGAACTCGAACCTATCGACGTCGCGTTTGGAGCTCACCTCGGGTCGAGCACCCGGGACATCATGCACACGGGCCTCCACACTACGAGGTCGACCGTTCGAGACCCGCCGTGAGCCGTTCGATGATTTCGCCCGCCGACCGCTCCTCAGCCCGGCGAAAGCCCTCGCCGGCGTACAGACTCATGCGATCAGGATCACCCGCCGCCGCGGCCGCGGCACGCAGGGGTCGTGTGACGTGGTTGATCTCCGGGTACGCAGGCGGCACATCCTCGTGGGCCCGCATGAACCCGTTCACCAGGCTGCGGGCACGGCGGCCGCTGAAGGCGCGGGTAACGGCGCTCGAGGTGAAGCGGGGATCGGCCAGTGCCGCCTTGTAGAGGGGATGGGCGCCGCTCTCGGTGCACCGCAGGAACGCGGTCCCGAGCTGCACCTGTGTCGCCCCCGCCGCCAGCACGGCGGCCACGCCTTCGCGGTCGGCGATGCCTCCGGCTGCGACGAGCGGCAGGTCGCAACTCCTCCGCACGTCGGCGAGAAGGGCCGAGAGCGGGTGATCCTGTGCGGGCCGGTCGTCGTTGATGAAAGTGCCGCGGTGTGCCCCTGCTTCGATGCCCTGCACGCAGAGGCAGTCGACGTCGAGCCGCTGCGCCAGCACCGCCTCCGCAGGTGTGGTGACCGTGACGGCGACAAGCGACCCTGCGGCCTGGAGCGTGCGCACCACGTCGCTCGGCGGGCAGCCGAAGGTGAAGCTGACGAGGGGGGGCGGTGCCGCGAGGAGGACATCGAGCTTCGCGCCGTAGTCGTCGTCGTCCCAGCGTGGTGCCCCGAGCGTCACCCCGAGCACGGCTGCTTCCTCCTCCAGCAGGCCGACGTAGGCCGCCAGCGCCTCGGGATCGGGCGCGGCCTCCCCGGGGACGAAGACGTTCACTCCGAACGCAGCCGACGTGGCGGAGCGGACAGCGGCGATCTCGGCCTGCATCTCGGCTGCCGTCTTGTATCCCGCGGCGAGTATCCCCATCGCTCCCGCAACCGCCGCGGCGTTCACGAGCGCCGGTGTGGTGGGCCCCCCGGCCATGGGGGCGACGACCAGAGGGAGTCGGGTGAGATCACGCAGACGATCGTGAGAGGGCACGCACCACAATGGCGTGTCGAGGGGGTCCGCGTCGAGGGGCCCTGTCGAGTGGAGTACGACCCGCTACCGTGCGCCGATGGACCTGGACCTGATCGAGACCCTGCGGAGCACGGGTGCGGTGCGCGAGTTCCTGCCCGAGCCCATCGAGGATGGAGTGATCCATCGCCTCCTCGATACGGCCCGCTTCGCCCCGAGCGGCGGCAACCGCCAAGGTTGGCGGGTGATCGTCGTGAAGGACCCGGTGAAGCGCCGTTCCCTGCGCGATCTGTACCTGACCGGCTGGTACGAATACCTTGCCATCGCCAGTGCCGGGTTGGTCCCATGGGCTCCGTGCACCGACCGGGCCGCCGAGGCGGAGGCCGCCGGTCGGGCCCACGAGTTCGCCGAAGCGGCGGAGGCCCACGCGGCAACCGGAGCGACGCCGGGTTTGGCCGAGACGCTCGATACGGCGCCCGCCCTCTTGTTGCTGTTGGCCGACCTGACCGCGGTCGCGGCCGTCGACCGCGACCATGACCGCTACACCCTTGCCGGTGGCGCCTCCATCTACCCGTTCGCGTGGAATCTCCTGTTGGCGGCCCGCGCGGAAGGATTGGGTGGGGTCATCACCACCATGCCCATCCGCCGGGAGGGCGACCTGCGCCGGCTCTTCTCGATCCCGGACACCTGCGCCGTGGCTGCCCTCATCGTGCTGGGCCGCCCTGTTGCGGCAGCACGCCGGCTGCGGCGGCAACCGGTCGAGGGATTCACCTGGGTGGATCGCTACGAAGGCCCCACATTCGACGGCGCCTAGTGCTGGTGGCGCCCCGCATGCCCCAGCCGTGCTGAAATGGGGCATGGCTCAAAACGTTCTTGGAGGCGACCTCCAACCCTGCAATTACAACCCCTTGACCGGCTTCTTTCGTGACGGCTGCTGCAACACCGGCGCCGAAGACCTCGGGGTGCACACGGTCTGCATCCGCGCCAGTGAGGAGTTCCTGGCCTTCTCGGCTTCTGTCGGCAACGACCTCTCGACGCCACACCCCGAATACGGGTTCGACGGATTGGTGGCCGGTGATCAGTGGTGCCTGTGTGCCAGTCGTTGGCAAGAGGCGTTCGAAGCAGGTGTGGCGCCCCCGGTGATTCTGGCCTCGACGCACGCCTCGACCCTGGAATGGGTGGAGCTGAGCGACCTGGCGCAGTTCGCCGTCATGGAGTAGCACGCCGTCACGAGTCGAGAAGTTCGAGGAGACGCTCCGGTGGTCGTGCGATGACCGCCCGGCCGCCTCGTACCACGATCGGGCGCTCCAACAAGATGGGGTGGGCGGCGATGGCCTCGAGCAGAGCCGTCCCTGACTGGTCGGCCAGTCCAGAGGTGGCATAGACCTCTTCGCCCGTGCGCATCATCTCCCGGGGATCCGTGATGTCGAGCTGTCCCATCAGCTCGCGGAGCTGCGGCACCGTCGGCGCATCCTTGAGGTAGTCGACGATGTGCGCGGTGATGCCTCGTTCGGCCAGGAGCCCCTGCGCCGTGCGACACTTGGAGCAGCGCGCGTTGAAAAAGATCGAAAGTTCGTCCGTATCCGTGAAGTCGCCCATGCCATCAAGTGTAGGAACCGGGCTGAAGCAGAGAGGTGCCGTGATGGAAGGAAACGTCGTCAGCGTGGAACGGGTCATTGCCGCACCGGCCGCGGAGCTGTTCGGGATCGTGGCGGACGCCAGCCGCCACCCGGAGATCGACGGCTCGGGAGCGGTGGTCAAGCTCAAGGAGGGCGCACCCCGGCACCTCACCCTCGGCGCGACATTCGGCATGTCGATGAAGCTCGGCGTGCCCTATGTGATGTCGAACACGGTGATCGAGCTGGAGCAGGACCGTCGCATTGCGTGGAAAACGGTGTTTGCTGGATTTCTGGGCCGTTTCCTGGGCGGCCGAATCTGGCGCTACGAGTTCGAGCCGGTGGAAGGTGGGACCTTGGTTCGGGAGAGCTGGGACATATCCCAGGACAAGCAGGGCACGTTTCTCAGGCGGGGAAAGCTGCCATCGATGACGGCCGAGAGCATGGAGAAGACATTGGCGAACCTGGCCACATTGGTCGAGACGCCGGCGGCCGGATGACCGACGCTCGTGCGCTGATCGATGCCGCGTGGGAAGAGCGCGTGCTCCCCGCCCTGGCCGAGTACACCCGCATCAAGTGCCTGTCACCGGCGTTCGATCCGGACTGGGCCGATCATGGAGCCATCCTCGAGGCGGCGGAGCTGCTCGGGGACTGGACACGGCAACAGGATGGGAGCCTGCAGACCGAGATCGTGCAGCTCCCGGGGCGCACGCCGGTCCTCGTCGTCGAGAACGGCGGGGTCGGCGACCCCGTCTTGATCTACGGGCACATGGACAAGCAGCCGCCGTTGGGCGACTGGCGTCCGGGACTCTCCCCGTTCGAGCCGGTGCGCCAGGACGATCTCCTCTACGGGCGGGGCACGGCGGACGACGGCTACGCGCTCTTCGCTGCCGTCACGGCATTGCTGGCGGCCGATGGGGGTCGCGGGCGCGTGGTCATCCTGATCGAGGCCAGCGAAGAGAGCGGGAGCCCCGACCTCTCGGCCTACGTCGAGCATCTGGCGGACCGGATAGGCACGCCCTCCCTGGTGATCTGTCTCGACTCGGGATGCCTCAGTTACGACCGGCTCTGGCTCACGTCGTCCCTCCGGGGCAACCTGGTTGCGAGCGTGCGCGTCGCTGTGCTCACCGAAGGCGTGCACAGCGGCGTCGGCGGAGGGGTCGTGCCGTCGTCGTTCCGCATCCTGCGCCGGATCTTGTCGCGCATTGAGGACGAGGACACGGGACGCATACTGCTGCCCGAGCTGTTGGGGCACGGCGTGCCCGACGAACGGCGCGCCTCCCTCAGCGCGGCGGCGCAGGAGTTCGCGGACAGCGCGCTGCCCACCGTCGACGGGCTTGCGCTCCTCGGGGAGACCGCAGCCGATCGGCTCATCGCCCGGGCCTGGTCGGCCGCGCTCGAAGTGACCGGTATGGACGGCGTGCCCGCGGTGCGCGACGGAGGCAACGTGCTGCGGCCCTTCACCACCGCGAAGATCTCGGTGCGCCTCCCGCCCGACGTCGACGCCCAAGTAGCCGCCGACGCGTTGATCTCGGCCATCACCACGGACGAGGGCGCGCACATCACCATCGACCTCGAAGGCGTGGCTGACGGGTGGCTCGCCCCTCCGCTCGATGCACGCAACGCGGCGGCGCTCGACCGCATCTCGCAGGCGTCCTTCGGCCATCCCGCGGGCTTTCACGGCGAAGGCGGGACCATCCCCTTCCTGGCCGACCTCAAGCGGAGCTTTCCACGCACGCAGTTCGTGGCCACCGGCGTTCTCGGACCGCACTCCAATGCGCACGGACCCAACGAGTTCCTTCACATCCCGATGGCCAAAGCAGTGACGCATGCAGTGGCGGAGTTGCTCCGCTAGCTTGCGCCAGATGACCGGGAGGCCCACCCAGCAACGCCCGCACGCGCCGTGGGGACGTTCCCACTATGCCTGACCTCGCCGCAGGCGTCCTCGCCGGGAAGGTGGCGCTCGTCACTGGCGGTAGTCGCGGCCTTGGCAGATCCATGGCCCTGGGCTTTGCCGACGCCGGAGCGGACGTGATCGTGGCCAGCCGCAAGATCGAGAATTGCCAGGCCGTGGCCCGGGAGGTCGAGGCCAAGGGGCGGTCCGCCCTGGCCGTCGCATGTCATGTCGGGCACTGGGACGAGCTCGGGGGCCTGGTGGAACAGTCCTACGAGGCCTTTGGCCACGTGGACGTGCTGGTCAACAACGCAGGGATGTCGCTCCTCTACGACTCCCTCCCCTCGGTCACCGAGACCATGTGGGACAAGGTGGTGGATCTCAACCTGAAAGGGCCATTCCGGCTCACGGCCCTGGTCGGATCACGCATGGAGAGCGACCCGCGTGGTGGCTCCATCATCAATATCTCGAGTACCGGCTCCATCCGGCCCGCACCAGGCATGCTGCCCTACGACGCGGCCAAGGCCGGGCTCAATGCCCTGACCGTCGGATTCGCCCATGCGTTCGGTCCCACGGTGCGCGTGAACTGCATCATGGCCGGCCCGTTCATGACCGACGTCACCGCGGCCTGGGACATCCCCGCCTTCGAGAGGGCCGCCAAGGCCGACTTCGCCCTGCAGCGCGGCGGCCAACCTGATGAGATCGTCGGTGCGGCGCTGTACTTCGCCAGTGAGGCCTCGAGTTACACGACCGGCGCCATACTACGCGTCGACGGAGGAATTCCATGACCGCGAGCCTGGTCGGGGGCCGCCCGATCCTGCCCGCAACGAAGAACGTCATCCATCTGTAATGGACTCCCAAGCGAGGGCACAGTTCGATCTATGAACGACGACAGGCTCACCCCGCAGACTGGGTCCATGGAACCCGAACGTGAACCGACGGTCATCGAGTCCTGTCACAGCACCTGGATCTTCGATGCACATCGTCTGCGGTTCCGGCGCATCGTGAAGGGCGCCGAGGTGGGGGGCGAGCCCGTGGCCACAGGGTGGCGGCCGTACTACCGCCTTGATGCTCCCGCCGACTCTGCGACGTTCACCGTGCACCTCAATCTTGCCGGTACCCGGATGATCACATCGTGGCGGCACGCCACCGACTGCGCCCAGTGCGGCGAGCACACGACTGGCGAGATATCACTCGAGAGACTGGCTGCCGCCATCAGGAGCTGATCACCACCCGGACCTTCCGGCACGCGCACACGTGCCGGGGTGGTCGCGGGCATCGGAGTTAGTGTCCAGCCGTGCTTGCCTGCCGGGGCCTTCGAAAGCAATTCGGCGAACGCACCGCCCTCGATGACGTGTCCTTCACGGTGGATGACCACGAGTGTTACGGGTTGCTGGGCCCCAACGGCGCCGGCAAGACGACGACCATTTCCATCGTCTGCGGCCTCCTCGAGCCCGACGGCGGCGAGGTGCACGTCGATGGCAAGCCGGGTCGATCGCTCGAAGCCAAGGCGGCCATCGGCTACGTCCCACAGGACCTCGCCCTCTATCCGGACCTCTCCGCCCGGGAGAACCTCCGGTTCTTCGGTCAGCTCTACGCGATGGGGGGCGAGCGGCTGCGTGGCCGGCGCCTCCCCCTGGGTGGTGGCGGCGGCCGCCCATGCCACCCAGCTTCCATCCGACGTGGCTGTGCGGGTCCTCCCTCGCGCCAAGGCGGTCAGGGAGGAGGTGGCCGACGGGACACTGGCGGGCGGTGTGATCCTGAGCGGTGACCATGGAGTGCTCTCCAACCTGCTCATCCCGATTGTGGCCCCGGGTGCCGACCGCTCCCCAGGGTTCGACGTGGTCAGTCGGGCCTCCTCTCTCGTAGGCCAGGAGTGGGCCGAGTCGGTTGCCGCCGGCCTCGCCAGCCGCCTGTACGCGGGGCACCTCCGGCCCGGATCGGCTTCCCACCCGGCCGCCATCTCCGTGACCTCCCAGAGCCTCGCCAACGCCGGTCGCGGTGTCCTCGACTACTTCGCCCCCTCCATCGCAGTCGTCTTCCTCTTCATCGGGGGTGGTCTGGGCATGCGCTCCCTGGGGGTGCGCAGAGTCTTCATCGACGGTGCAGCCTACGCATCGCCGCCCGGATCCGGCCCCCGCCTGGCGACCGCGGCACCATCGGGGCACTCTCGGTGTAAAAAGTGTCATGACTGAGACCCAAGAGCAGGAGTACGACCCCTTCACGGCTTTCGTCGACGTCGTGTCAGGGGACACTCGGGACCCCTACCCCGACTTCGCCGAGAAGCGGCGGAACAGTCCGGTGTGGAAGGGTCGCCTCATGTCGATGGACTTCCTGCCCGAAGGGCTCGAGCCCGAACCGGATTGGAATGCCTTCCGCTACGACGACTGCTCACGGATCCTCCGCGATGCCAAGACCTTCACCTCCACGGGCTACGACTCGACCATCGGGATGGTCATGGGTCACATGATCCTGGGCATGGACGACCCCGAACACCGTGGGCACCGCAACTTGGTGGCCCACGCGTTCAGGGAGAAGTCGTTGGCCCGGTGGGAGCCCGAATTCATCGGACCGATCATCGACGAATTGATCGATCGCTTCGTTCATGACGGCGAGGCCGAACTCGTCCGCCAACTGACGTTCGAGTTCCCGGTGCGGGTGATCGCCCGTCTGCTCGGACTGCCGGAGGAGGATTTCNNGCCGACTTCGTGGCACTGCGCAGATCGGATCCCAAAGAAGACGTCATCAGCGATCTGGTCATGGCGGAGGTCGACGGCGAGAGGCTGACGGACGAAGCGATCTACTCGTTCTTGCGCCTCCTCCTTCCGGCCGGAGCAGAGACGACCTACCGTTCCTCGGGCAACCTGCTGTATCTCCTCCTGACCCATAGTGACCAGCTCGAGGCGGTGCGCAGCGACCGCTCCCTCCTGCCCCAGGCGATCGAGGAAGCCCTGCGCTTCGAACCACCACTGTTGTCCATCAACCGCACGACGACGTGCGAGGTGGAGATCGGCGGCGTGACGCTGGCCGCCGGCGAGAGCATCTCGCCGAGCATCGGTTCGGCCAACCACGATGAGACCCGTTGGGAGAACCCCGAGGTCTTCGACATCTTCCGAACTCCGATCCCCCACATCGCATTCGCCCATGGACCGCACATGTGCCTGGGCATGCACCTGGCCCGCCTGGAGACCCGCGCGCTTGTCAACCGTGTGTTGGACCGGCTCCCGGGACTGGCCCTCAACCCGGGCGACACCGACCCACACATCCGCGGTCAGGTATTCCGTTCACCGACCGCCCTGCCGGTCACCTTTACCGCCGCGGCCTAGGCGTCCGGGGGCCCGGCTCAGAATTCCAATGTGTCGACGTGCCCGGCGCGACCGGCGAGCACGCGGGACACCATGGCCGGAGGAAAGAGCCCGTGCGCCACGATCCCCACGGTGTCGCTGAATCTCGCCGCGAGCTGTCCCGGGTCGTCGACCTCGCCGTGGTAGTCGGCCAGCACCCCCCCATCAGGGGTGACCGGAGCCTGGCGCAGCACCACGTGTGGGAGTGACCGCAGGGTCGCGTCGAGCCCGAACGCCATGAGCTCGAGCGGGACCGGGGGCGCCAGCCGCGGCACCAGCTTGTTCGACGACACGATCACGACGAACCGGTCTGCCGCGGCCGCCACGATCTTCTCCCTCGTGTGGGCGCCGCCGCCACCTTTGATCAGCCACCCCGACGGATCCACTTGATCGGCCCCGTCGATGGCGATGTCGAGTCGGGCGACGCCCTCGAACGGGCCGACCACGATGCCCTCTCGGCGAGCCAGCACCTCGGTCGCCGGCGACGTGGCGACACACGAGATGTCGAGGTGACGACGACCCAGCTCCGGGAGTAGGTACGCCACGGTCGTCCCCGTCCCCAAACCGACGAGCATTCCATCCTCGACCAAATCGGCGGCAGCCACCGCCGCCGCTCGCTTCTCTTGCTCGAGGTCCGCCAGTTCGCCGTCCACTCCCCCACCCTCGCGCGATACCCGGCGCCGCGCCGACTGCATCGGGTGAGGCGAACGCACGCGTTCGGGTAGCGGACCACCCGGCCGCGGTCTGACCCGTCTTGCCCCATCCTCTTGGTCTCGACCTACACTCGCTCGTGGCCCGATTCCTTGACGAGCACCAGTACGCGATCGTGCGGGCGGCATGCGCCCGCTTGATCCCCACCGACCAGGACCCCGGAGCAACCGAAGCCGGCGTGGTGGACTACATCGACGGATTCCTCGGCGCATTCGCCAGTGACCCGCCACTCATATGGGCCGGAGGCCCGTTCTCCGGGCGTTTCGGCGGAGATCCACGCTTTGCGACCTTCCATCGACTCAGCGCCCGGGACGAGTTGGCCTGGCGAACTCGTATCGAAGGATCGCAGGGCATCCCCGAGCGTGAACGCCTTGGTCCGGTGGTCGGGCTCCAGCAGCAGTACCGAGACGGCATCGCGGCACTGGGCGACGACTTCGTGGACGTCTCCCCGGAGGAACAGGACAGAAGATTGCAGGCACACGAGGCATTCACAGAAGTCCTCCACGATCATGCGTGCGAAGGGATGTACGGCGCACCCGAATACCTGGGCAACCGCGACCTTTTGGGATGGAGCTACATCGATTTCGCCGGGGACGTCCAGCCCAGGGGCTACACCGATGAGGAGGTCAGCCAACCGTGAGTCGTGATTTCGACACCATTATCGTCGGTTCGGGCCCGGGAGGATCCACCGCCGCCGATGTGCTCACTGCCGCCGGTTGGTCGGTGGTGATCTTCGAGCGGGGAAAGAACTATCTCGTCGACACGGAGAAGCCCTCCGAGTTGCTCTACGAGTTCTCCAACGACGAGATCAAGTACTGGAGTCGCCACTTCCTCGGCCCCGACCCCTGGCTCGAGCCCAGGACCTTCCGTGTGAGCACGGCCGACGGGGAACGGATCCACGTGGGCGAGGTGAACAATCTCCCGGCCACGGTCGGTGGTGGCGGCACCCACGCCGACGGCAAGGTGCCACGCTTCCGCGAGGACGACTTCCGGGTGCTCTCCGACCTGGGGCCGATTGAGGGCGCCACACTCGTCGACTGGCCCATCGGGTACGAAGACCTCGAGCCGTACTATGCCGAGGCCGAGCGCCTGGTCGGGGTGGCCGGGGAGGCCGGGGCCAACCCGTTCGCCGCACCTCGCAAGGAGCCCTATCCGATGCCGCCGGGCGCGCCGATGTACTGCGCCGTCGTCACCTCGGCCGCCGCCGAAAGATTGGGGTACCACCCCTATCCCGGGCCCACGGCCTGCAACTCGGTTCCCTACGACGATCGCCCCGCCTGCAACAACTGCGGGTTCTGTGGATACTTCGGCTGCCCGATCCACGCCAAGGGCGACCCGGTGGCGTCGCTACGGCGCGCCCTCATGACCAGAAGAGCGGAGCTGCGTCCCGACTCGATGGTCTCGAAGATCCTGGTCTCCAACGGCAAGGCCACCGGCGTGGAGTGGATCGATGCGGCAGGCGAGCGCCACGTCGAAACCGCCGGCCACGTGGTCCTGGCGGCCGGAGCGACCGAGACGCCGCGGCTCTTGCTCCTCTCCGGCCTCGAGCATCCCGAGATCGGGCGCAACCTGATGTACCACTTCCAGACCCTCACCTTCGGGCAGCTCCCGATGCGGCTCCACGCGCACAAGGGCCGCTCGGTGACCCACCTCCAAGACGACTTCATTCTGGTCGACGACGAGGCCCGGGCCGCGGCCAAAGACGCCGGCCTGCCGTGGTTCAAAGGCGGCCTCGTCGAGCATGGCGGTGCCGCGCATCCCATGCTCGAGTCCAAGTTCTACCCGTGGGGTCCCGAGCACAAGAACATGATGCGCGATTCGCCGATGCGCGATCACATGGTCGGGTTCACCATGCAGGGCGAGGACATGCCGCAGGCCACCAATCGGATCGACCTCGACCCCGACATCCGTGACATCCACGGGCTCCCGGTCGCACGAATCACGTACAAGCCGCACCGGCACGAAATCGTCGCCTCGGCCCATTACGGCCCCAAACTGGAGGGCATCCTCCATGAGGCCGGAGCCGTCTGGGCCCGCACGGCCACGTCTCCCCATGTCGGCGAGGAGTTCCGCCAGGGGTCCTTCAAGAGCTCGAGCATTCCCGCCTCGCGCCATGTCGTGGGCACCGCGCGCATGGGCACCAATCCGGCGACCTCGGTCTGCGACGACTGGGGGCGCCTGCACGACGTCCCCAACGTCGTGGTCTGCGACTCCTCGTCGTTCCCGACCGGAGCCGGCTACGGCCCCACCCTGACACTGGTCGCCTTGTCCATCCGCAACTCGCGGGCGATCACCGCGTGAGGAGACGCGGACGAGGACCGCTTCGGGCGCATGACGTGCAGGGCTTGGAGCCGACTGGGTATAGTCGGCCGCTCGACACAATCACTCGTCCCTGCATCCGGGAGGCGCTCGTGGCGAACGCGTGGAAGCCGGCAGGTCCGAATTTGGTGCAAGGGGGGAATCAAAGATGAGTTCTCGTGGATTATCGCAGGATCACCGCACACCCGAGGGCCGGTTGCCACGGCGGCATCGCCCGGGACGACGGCGTGTGATGCTCGCCGGAACGGCGGCCGCGGCCCTGCTCGGCCCCCTGGCCGTGGCGGCACTGAGCAGTCCGGGAGCGGGCGCGGCCTCGAACGCGAACCCCAACGGTGTCCTGAAGTACGGCTTCGACATCAACAACCAATTCGGGAACTTCGACCCGGCGACCGAGCTCAATGACTGCGGCTACGCCGTGATGTCCAACATCTACCAGTCCGTCACCGCGCCGGGGCAGTACGCCATCAGCGGTGGTGTGGCGAAGAGCTGGACCATCTCGAACAACGCGGAGACGGTGACGCTGCACATCCGGCCCAACATGGTCTTCTCCAACGGGGAGCCGGTGACGTCCACCGACGTGGCGGACAGCCTGCTCAACACCAAGAAGAGCCCGCTGCGCAGCTCGCTCTTCAACATTTCGTCGATCGCCACCCCCGACCCGCTCACGGCCGTCGTGCAGCTCAGCAAGCCGACAGCCGGGGACCTCCTGTGGGCCTTGACCTACATCGACGGCACCGTCTATCCCCCCTCCTCCTTCCCCACTGCCGCCACCACCCCGATCGGGGCCGGGCCGTACACGTTGAAGAGCTACCAGCCCGGATCCTCGATCGACCTGGTGAAGAACCCGAAATACTGGAATTCGGCGGCGTACCCGTTGCCTGCCGTGGATTTCGTCGAGGTGAGCACCGGCCCGCAGGCGGTCAGCGCCATCACCTCGGGAGCGGTCGACATGATCTCTCTCGATCCCGAGCAGTACTCCCAGGTCAAGCACGACTCCAATATCGGGACCGCCATCACCCAGTCCTACGACTACATCGTGCTGAACACGCGCAACAACACCGCCCCGTTCAACAACGTCAAGGTCCGGGCGGCGCTGGAATACTCCATCGACCGGGCGCTGATCAACAAGGTGGCCTTCGCCGGTGTGGGCCGGCCGGCCTACCAGCCCTTCCCCACCAACTCGCCGGGCTACAACAAGAAGGTGGGCGAGAAGTACGTCTATGACCCCAAGAAGGCCAAGGCCATGCTGGCCGCCGCCGGCTTCCCGCACGGAGTGTCGTTCAAGATCGAGGTCCCATCGGGTAACACGACCTTCCAGCGCGTGGCCACCATCATCCAGAGCGAAATGGCCGCCGCCGGGTTCCACGCCAGCATCCAGCTGGTCGTGCCCGCCGACCTCCTCGAGAACGTCTACCTCAAGAAGCAGGGGAACGCCATACTGAGCGCCGACCTGACCAACGGGCCCGACATCTCCAACACCTTCGAGGCCGAGTACGAGCCCGGCGGGTTCCCGGCCCAGTACCTGGGGACAGAGGACCTGGCCATCACGCCGGACATCCTGAAGGCCAACGCCTCGGACGCGGCGAGCCTGCAGGGCCCCCTCATGCAGAAGGTCGGAGCCACCGTCATGGCCCAGGGACTCGAGACACCCATTGAGTTCGAGCCTTCCATCATCGCCTACAACAAGTCGGTGGTCGGCGGCAAGGTGGTCGCTCCCATCGGGCAGTGCCGATCGAACCTAGCCGGTATTTACATCAAGAAGTGAGTCGCCGCGCGCCCCTGCCCGAAGTTGTGAGCTGAGGCGAAGGTGGGATCGGGTGGTTCCCTTCTGTCCTTCGTCGTGCGTCGTCTGCTGATCACCATTCCGCTCCTGCTGCTGATCTCCTTCGGTGTCTTCAGCCTCGTCCTGATCCTCCCGGGCAACCCGGCCCTGACGCTCGCCGGGGGGATCCACTCCACACCGCACGAGGTCGCCGTCATCACCCGCCAGCTCCACCTGAACGAGCCCTTCTGGAGGCAATATCTGCGTTGGCTCAACGGGGTCATCCACGGCAACCTCGGGGACTCGTTGTTCAACCCGGGCGTGAGCGTCGCCTCGGGAATCGCCACCCGGTTCCCCGTCACCCTGACCCTGGCCGTCGGGGGCATGCTCCTCTCGGTGCTCATCGGCATTCCAGCGGGCATCGTCGCCGGGGTGCGCAGCGGCAGCGCACGCGACCGGCTGGTCACGGTGGGCTCCAGTCTCGGAGTGGCCATCCCGGACTTCTGGCTGGCGCTCCTCCTCGTCATCTGGTTCGCCGTCGACGCCCATATCCTGCCCGCGCTGGGCTATGTGGAGTGGTCCGCCTCGCCCTGGGGGTGGTTCCAGCACCTCATTCTGCCGTGGGTGGCCCTGGGGCTCGGTGGTTCGGCCACCATCGCCCGCCAGGTCCGGGGCGCGCTCATCGACACCCTGGACCAGGACTACATGCGTACCGCCGTGGCGAAGGGGCTCAGCACGCGGGCGGTCATCGGAAAACACGCCCTGAAGAACGCATTGAGCCCTGCCGTCACCGTCATCGGGATCCAGTTCGGCTACCTGCTCGGTGGCACGCTGATCATCGAGCAGATCTTCTCGTTCCCCGGTATCGGCCAGTACATCCTCAACGCCATCGCAGAGAAGGACCTTCCGGTCATCCAGGGTGTCGTGCTGGTCACCGCCACGGCATTCGTGCTGATCAACCTGATCGTCGACATCATTTACGGCTACCTCAACCCCAAGATCCGCCTCGCATGAGCCTGGCCCTCCCCCCTTCCAGCCAGGATCCCTTCGTGGGGCTGGCCGACCCCGCGGCTCCGGTCGAGGACAGCGCCGACGACCATGGGACGGGGAGGCCGCCTTCGGGCTTCTGGCACCGCTTCCGCCACCAGCCCTTCGCCATCGGCGGCCTGGCGTTCCTGTTGCTCGTCGTTGTGGTGGCCATCTTCGCCCCCCTCATCGCCCCCTACCCACCGAACCTGCAGGACCTCAACTTCGTCAACGGAGGTCCCTCTGCGGCGCATTGGCTCGGCACCGACGATTTGGGCCGTGACATTCTCAGCCGGTTGATCTGGGGTGGCCGCATCTCCATGCGGGCCACGTTCGAGATCGTCGGCATCGCCATCTTGTTCGCGGCGCCCCTCGGCCTGATCGCCGGCTTCTTCCGGGGCGCCATCGACTCATTGATCATGCGGGCGATGGACGCCATGTTCTCCTTCCCCCCGCTGATCCTTGCCCTGACCGTCGCCGCCCTGCTCGGTTCGAGCATCAACGACACCGCCATCGCCATCGCCATCGTCTTCATCCCGAGCTTCGTACGCCTGCTACGGGGACAGGTCATCGCGGTGCGCGAGGAGAATTACATCGAAGCGGCGCGCTCTCTGGGTGCCACGTCGGGCCGCCTCATCCGCCGTCACGTCGTGCCCAATGTGGCCTCGCCACTCATCATTCAGGTGTCGCTCTCCCTGGGCTTCGCCCTGCTGGTCGAGGCCGGGCTCAGCTACCTCGGCATCGGTGAGCAGCCACCCACACCCAGTTGGGGCTCGATGATGAACGAGGGCTTCTCGTTCATCTTCACCACGCCCTGGGCCCTCGTCTTCCCCGGCCTCGCCATCATGCTCTCGGTCCTCTCGTTCAACCTGTTGGCCGACGGGCTCCGCGACTCGCTCGGCCGGGAACGACCCAAGAGTTCGAGCCTGGTCAGCACCGACAGCGAACAACGCAAGTCCCGCCTGGCCCAGCTGCGAGGGATCGCGCCCCGGTCGGACCGGCCTTCGCTCACGGCGACCGCGGCGGTACCCGCGAATCAGGAGGGGCCGTTGCTCTCGGTGAAGAACCTCCGCGTCGAGTTCCTCACCAACGGCCAATGGCTCCCGGTGATGGAAGACGCCAACTTCACCCTGGAGAAGGGCAAGACCCTCGGACTCGTCGGCGAGAGCGGTTCGGGCAAGACCGTCTCGGCCCTGGCCGTGATGGGGCTGCTGCCGGCGCGCGGCTGCCGAGCGAGCGGTGCCGCCCTCTTCGAGGGACGGGACCTGATGCGCATCTCTCCGGCCGACTTCCGCCACCTACGCGGCAATGAGATCGCCATGATCTTCCAGGAGCCGATGAGCAGCCTCAACCCGGCGTACACCGTCGGTAACCAGATCGCCGAGCAGGTCCGGACGCATCGCCATCTGAGCAAGGGCGAGTCGTGGAAGATCGCCCTCGAGATGCTCGAACGGGTGGAGATCCCCGACGCCGCCCGCCGGGCGCGCGACTACCCTCACGCATTCTCGGGAGGCATGCGCCAGCGGGTGATGATCGCCATGGCGCTNNCCCACCACGGCGCTCGACGTGACCACCCAGGCCCAGATCGTCGATCTCCTCCACACGCTGAGGCGCGAAGAGGACATGGCGATGATCTTCGTCACCCACGACCTGGGAGTGATCGCCGACGTGGCCGACGACGTGGTCGTCATGTACGCCGGACAGATCGTCGAGCACACCGGGGCGACCGCCCTGTTCACCCGGCCGCGCCACCCCTACACCGAAGCGCTCTTGAACTCCATCCCCCAGTTGACACCGGCCGGGGAGCCCCTCCATTACATACCGGGCATCGTCCCGCGCCCCGACGAGTTCCCCCGGGGCTGCCGCTTCAACCCCCGCTGTAGCTATGCCATCGACGCGTGCGTCACGACTCCGGTGGAGCTGCGCACTCCGGCGGATCACGGTCTCGACGGTGGGCCGGGAGAGTCGGCCGACCGCCAATCGAGCGACGGGGCGGCGGTCGGCCTGAGCCGGTGCCTCCGCCAGGACGAGCTCACCCTGGTCGGTGCCCGCGAGGTCGCCGAGCCGGCGGCGGCCGGGGCGGCGACCGCAGCGGACGGGCGCGCACCGCTCCTGGTGGTCAAGGGTCTCTCCAAGCAGTTCCCCTTGCGCAGTGGACTGTTGCAGCGGGTGGGCGGCATGGTCAACGCCGTTGACAACGTGGATCTACGCATCGCGCCCGGTACGACGCTGGGTCTGGTCGGTGAGAGCGGCTCGGGCAAGTCGACCTTGGCCCGACTGGTCACCCGGCTCATTGAGCCGACTGCAGGCAGCGTGGTGCTCAACGGCACCGACATCACGGCCCTGCGCGGGCCCAAGCTGCGCCGGGAACGGCAGGGGATGCAGATGGTCTTCCAGGACCCCTACTCGTCCCTCGATCCCCGCCAGAGCATTCTCGAAGTCGTGGGCGAACCCTTGAGAATCCACACATCGATGAACAGCTCCGAACGTCGGCGTCGGGTGATCGAACTCCTGCGTCAGGTGGGGATCGGCCCCCACGTGCTCAGCCGCCAACCCCACGAGTTCTCGGGCGGACAACGCCAACGCGTGGCCATCGCCCGAGCGCTGGCGCTCGAGCCCGGCCTGCTCGTGTGCGACGAGCCCGTCTCCGCCCTGGACGTCTCGACCCAGTCCCAGGTGATCAACCTCTTGAGCGACCTGCAGGACAGGCTGGGCCTGGCCTACCTGTTCATCGCCCACGACCTGTCGGTCGTCCGTCACCTGAGCGACCGCATCGCGGTCATGTACCTGGGTCAGATCATCGAAGAGGGCGACGCCAACGAGGTCTACGTCCGCCCGACCCACCCCTACACGGCGGCGTTGCTCTCGGCCATCCCGGTTCCGGACCCCCACCACCAGCGATCGCGCCCGCGCATCGTCCTGACCGGCGAGGTGGAGATGGGGCAGAGCGCCGCGTCAGGGTGCCGCTTCCGCCAGCGCTGCCCGTTTGCCATGGACATCTGCGCCACCGTCGATCCCGAGCCCTTCGTCACACCAAGCGGCACGACGGTGCGTTGCCACCTGCACACCGAGGGCCCGACGCTCGCCGGAGCCACGGTCGCCGGGCTCCCCGCCCGGGTCTAACCGGCCTGCTTCAGCGGCCATCAGCACTTGCGACTCAGCTGCGCGGGACGTCCTTCCAGGCGAGATCCTTGTCGTTGCGCACGTCACCGGGAAGTCCAAGCACCCGCTCCCCCAAAATATTGCGCATGACCTCCGACGTGCCGCCCTCGATCGAATTGGCACGCGCCCTCAGGAACGACTTGTGGACGTCCGTGGTGCCCATTCCCAGGGACTGCGGGCGGATCATCGGGTAGCCGGCGGGATACAGCATCCCTTCATTCCCCAGCAGATCCAGGCAGAGCTCGTAGACAGCTTGGTTCTGTTCGGCGTACGCCAACTTCCCCACCGATCCTTCCGGACCCGGAGTGCCGGCCCGGCGGACCTGGGCGGCGCGCTGGTTGGTCATGTTGATCACCTCGCTGCGGATCCAGCTCGAGACCAGACGGTCCCGGAGGACCAGCGCGTGCGGGGAGGTGTCACCGCTCCACCTCTCCTTCCAGATCCGCAGTGCGTCGCCGATGGGACCGGCGCCCCGACGCCCGATTCCCCCACCGATCGACACGCGCTCATTCATCAGGGTCGTGACCGCGACACGCCACCCATCGCCGTCGGCGCCAAGCCGCGCCGTGTCGGGCATGTGGACATCGGTGAAGAAGACCTCGTTGAACTCCGCTTCACCGGTGATCTGATAGAGAGGACGCACCTCGACGCCGGGACTCTTCATATCGACGAGGAACGCGGTGATGCCCTTGTGCTTCGGCACATCAGGATTGGTCCGGGCCAGCAGCAACCCGAACCTCGACAAGTGGGCCAAGGTCGTCCAGACCTTCTGCCCGTTGAGGACCCACTCATCACCGTCGGGTACCGCGCGGGTCGAGAGGCTGGCGACATCGGACCCTGAACCAGGCTCGCTGAAGAGCTGACACCAGATCTCTTCTGCGGTGAACAGCGGGCGCAAGTAGCGCTCCTTCTGTTCGTCAGTGCCATGGGAGATGATGGTTGGCGCACACATGCCATACCCGATCGGGTTCTTCACGCCACTGATCGGCGCGCCGGCGGCCACCAGCCGGGACTGCGCCAGCTGCTGATCCTTGAGGGTCAGCCCCAGACCACCGTAGCCCTTTGGATAGTGCAGCCAGGCCAGTCCCCGATCGAATTGCGCCCCCAGGAACTCTTTGGCGGGCGTCGTGGCCGGCGGCATATCTGCCAAAAGTTGATCGACAAGCTCTTCCACGTTCGTGCTCACAGGAGCACCCTATAGCGTGCCTGCGTGGGCGCAATTACTCCCGGCTCGATTCCGGCCGTCCCTCGGCACGCGGCCTCGTGCGCCACGGCCATCCGACATGTCGAGCGGGCCGGGCGGCGGGTGCGACCGGCGTGACCCGCACCATCACCCTGGGGGACGGGCGGGAACTCGCATACGAGGAGTACGGCGATCCGGAGGGGAATCCCGTTCTGAGCTTTCACGGTGGTCTGAGCTCGCGGCTCGATGCGGCGCCGGCGCACGTCGCGGCGCGTGCACTGGGTGTTCGCATCGTCTCTCCGGACCGGCCGGGCATGGGGCGGTCGACGTTTCAACCCGGGCGGCGCCTGCTCGACTGGCCGCCTGACGTGGCGGCATTGGCCGACGCCCTCGACATCGACCGATTTGCCGTCATGGGTTGGTCGTGCGGTGGCCCCTACGCCGCCGTCTGCGCCGCCAAAATGCCCGATCGGGTCACGGCGGTCGGGTTACTCTCCAGCGCGGTGCCGTTCGAGCTCGTCGGTACGACGAAGGGGCTTTCACGCGACGACCGGGTTCTCCTCCTCCTCGTCAAGTGGGCCCCGTGGCTGGCTTCCGCCCTCCTGCGCATCTCAATCGCCAACGCCAGCGAGACGCGGCTTTTTCGAGAGATTCGACGTAGCTTTCCCGCCATCGACGTGGCCGCCCTCGAAGAGAGAGGCCCGGTTGTCGATGCGGTCGCGTTCATCAAGGAGTCGATGCGCCAAGGCACCGCCGGGTGCCTGCAGGACTACCGGATCTTCGGGGACCCGTGGGGGTTCGATCTTGGCGACGTCACCGTACCGGCCCACCTCTGGGAGGGTGCGGAGGACCACACGGGCCCACCGGCGTACCGCGAGCTGTTGCTCCGCTACCTCCCCGACGCCCGGCTCTCCGTGGTCCCCGGGGAGGGTCACCTCTCCCTGCTGCAGCATCAAGCTGGCGCCATATTGGCTGACTTGACGAGGTAGTAACGGCGAACCTGGAGACCTTACGGGCGCAGCGCCCCGTGTCCTAGGACCACAACGCCGAATCGATGGCCCGGTGAAAGGTGGGATAGGCGTAGATCATGCCCTTCAATGTGGTCACCGGTATGCGAGCGTGCACCGCCAACGTGAGCAGTCCGAGGACCTCTCCCCCACTCGGCGCCATCGACGTGGCGCCCACGAGCACGCCATCCATCTCGACCAGCTTTATCAAGCCTTCGCTCTTGTAGATCCATCCCCGCGCTGACTCGGCGATGGGCTCGCTCATGACGCGGACGTCGCCGCCAGACTGGCGGGCCTCTGCTTCGGTCATTCCGACTGACCCGATCTCGGGGTCGGTGAACGTCACTCGCGGCAGGGCCCGGTAGTCCGCCTCTGCGATCGGCTGCCCAAGGATGTCGGCCACACAGATTCTCGCCTGGTACACGGCGAGGTGCGTGAATGCGCCCTTTCCGGTGATATCGCCCACCGCCCATACGCCCGGCATGATGCGCATCCGCGTGTCGACCGGGAGGGCGTGCGCGGTGTCGTCGAGCCCCAGTGCGGCCGCACCGAGCGCGGCCAGGTCGGGGCGCCGGCCCGTGGCCACCAAGAGACGCTCGGCGGAAAGAGAGGAACCGTCGCCTAGGCGAATCGTGCAACCCGTCCCTCCCGACGATGCCGCACTGACGATTTCCACCCCGGTGCGCACGTCGAGGCCTTCCCGCCGCAAGATGCCGGTGATCGCCTCGGAGACCTCGGGCTCTTCGGCCCCGGCGATGCGATCTCCCATTTCGACGATCGTCACCTTGGCCCCGAACCGCGACATCACCTGCCCGATCTCGAGACCAACCGCTCCCCCCCCGATGATGAGCAACGATTCGGGCACCGTTTCGGTGGCGATGGCCTCCCGATTGGTCCAATGCGGGATGTCGGCGAACACGGGGGGAATCCACGCGTGGGCGCCCGTTGCCAGTACGAGCGCCTTTTCCGCCGTGATCTCCTCGCCATCGACGTCTACCGTCGAGGGGCCTGTCACACGGGCGCGGCCCCGAATGAAACGCCCCCCCTTGTCGACAAAGCGATCGACCGCCACCGTGTCATCCCACGAATCGGTCACTTCGCGAATGCGCCGGGCTACCGGCACCCAGTCGGGTGTGATGACTGACGACCCGGCGTTGCCCGGTATACGCCGGCCCTCGGCCAACAGGTCGGCCGCCCGAACCATCGTCTTGGACGGGATGCAGCCCCAATACGGGCATTCTCCTCCGACCAGCTCGGCCTCGATGCCGACAACGTTGAGACCGGCCTCGGCGAGCTTCTCGGCGACCTCCTCGCCCCCGGGCCCCATGCCGACGACGACTACATCGCAGTGCACCGGGTTAGAGATTGGCCCAGTTGGTGACGTCGACAGGTTTCACGATTGGCGTACCGACGTCAATTTGGATCTGGTAGTGATCGCCCAGCGGCAGATCCGCCGGGTTCCCTTTGTAGATCCCCACCTTCTTCCCTGGGGAGGTGAAGAAGACGGTGAGCTTTCCGGTGGCGGGCCCGACCTGCGTGGCATTCAGCGGGACTCCCCATTCGGCGAAGAATTGACCCAAGGTGAAGCTCAACGACGTGCTGGGGGATTCGACGTGGATGATGCCATCCGCCTGGTGGGTGTGCACCCAGTAGAAGCAGCTTCCGGTTTCGACATATGCGCCGTGGGGCGTCTGCACCGCCTGAGCGCCCGGAACGCCGACGCCGTACGGAATCACCCGGGCCTTGCCGTTGACGAAGATCGTGAGGTGCGTGTGCACGTGCGAGACCAGCTGTTCGCCGGCCTGACACTGCACGCCGTCCACCGTCTGGCCCGTGGCCGCATTGGCCAACGTTGCCAACGTGGGCCCGATGGGTATCGAAACACCCTCATAGCCGGGGGTCGTCGGGGGATCCGCCACCAAATGCAGGGAGGCGGGGATGGGCACGGTCTTGACGTCTGCGGCCGTCTTGGCCGCCGGCGTGCTCGGAGTGGAGCCCGAGAGCACCACGATGACCAGGACCACTACCAGGATCACCACCGCGACCCCGCCGTACCTGACGGTCATGCGGACCCTTTTGGCACGCAATTCTGCCGCTCGTCGCTCGGCGACTTTCCGTTGCGATTCAGCCCGTCGTTGTGCCTTGGATTCTGTGCCACTCGTCATTGTGCGGCCAATCTAGCGAACCATTCCCCCCGATTGGGATCTATCCCCACCTATTGGCGACCTTCTGGCTGATCAGCCCCGTATCCCGGCCGTTGTGGACCCCCCCATCGTTCGGTGATACATCGAGGCCGGCCGGTGTGGAACTGGCGGTCAGACCGGGCCTGGGATGGGGCGTCATGTGACCCGGATGTGACCCGGATGTGACCCGGATGTGACCGGCCTGGGATTGGAGCCTCAACCCGGCCGTTGAGAAGGCCAGGTAGCCCTGTTACGGTCTCGTTGCCCATGACCAGGATTGCTCAACTCCTTGCCGCGAACAAGGGCTACGCGGCGGCGCGTGCAAACGTGGCTGATGCCCGACCATGGCGGCGTATGGCCGTCGTCACGTGCATGGACGCGCGCATTGATGTGTTTGCAGCGCTCGGATTGCACTTGGGCGAGGCGCACGTCATCCGCAACGCAGGCGGGCGGGTCACCGACGATGTCCTCCGCAGTCTGGCACTGTCGAGCCAGGTGCTCGGCGTCGACACCGTCGTCGTCATGCAGCACACCAAGTGCGGCCTCGCGGGCGTCACCGATGAGGAGCTGCGAACGCTCACTGGCGCCGATCTGGGATTCTTCCCCATCGACGATCACGCGGCGGCACTGCGCGAGGACATTGCGCTTCTGGCCGAGAAGTCATACCTCTCTCCGCTGAAGATGATCGCCGGATTCATCTACGACGTTGAAAGCGGAGAGGTGGAAGATGTCGCCGTGTGGGAGCGGCCGGCATAGTGCACTGCTCCTTGGTGGGCGCGCTGGGCCTTGGCGCACCTCTCGGACCTGACCGGCCGGACCCTGTCCTTTTATTGGGGTGACCCCGGCTGAAAGGGGACGGAGCGGGGCCCTCAGCGCCGCCCGCTGCCCATGGGCCGTCGAATGCCGACGTCCGTGGCTGACAGGGCAATCCAGACCGGCCAACCGATGTCCGGAAGCGATATCCCAATGGGCTCGAAAAAGAGCGACGGGGGTGGCTCACCCAGCTAAATCCTCAGCTCGCTCCCAGCCAGCTACCAATCCGGGTGGCGCCGGAATCGATCGAGCGTTCGCCCAGGATTCGCCGTCGATCCACCGTGGCGAAAAAGCGCCGATGAAAGGATGGTCAGATGGATGTCGTAACGTTGACGTCGATTGTGAGGGAAATCGCCCTCGAGCCAACCATTCCGCCGTCGGTCGGGGTCGTCCCACTACCGTGTGATCCGTCCTGCAAGCGAGCCGTGAAAGGAGAATCATGCCATTTGATGTCGCAGAGGCACTGCGTACGCGTCATGGCGAGAACTACGAACTTCACGACAAGCATCTGAACCACCAGCTGGCGCGGGTCCTAAAGACGATCGGATTCGATCAGTTCTACGTTCGAGGCGAAGGTTCATACCTTTTTGACGCGGAGGGGAAGCGGTATCTGGACTTTCTCTCCGGCTTCGGCGTGTATGCCCTCGGTCGCAGCCATCCCGCGCTCAAGGCGGCACTACACCAGGCGATCGATCTCGACCTTCCCAACATGGTCCAGATGGATTGCGCACTCTTGCCTGGACTGCTGGCGGAGCAACTGGTTGCTCGCAGTGGCGGAGACATCAACCGTGTGTTCTTCTGCAATTCGGGTGCGGAAGCAATCGAGTCGGCCATCAAGTTCTCCCGGCAAGCGACGCGTCGCCCTCGAATCCTCTTCGCCGACCATGCATTCCATGGATTGAGCACCGGCGCGCTCGCGCTCAACGGAGGTGCCGACTTTCGCGAGGGATTCGGCCAGCTGCTCCCGGGCTGTAGCCCGGTCCCCTTCGGCGACATCGAAGCACTTCGCCGAGAGCTGCGTCGCGGCGATGTCGCCGCATTCATTGTGGAGCCGATTCAGGGTAAGGGCGTCTATATGGCAGCGCCCGAATACTGGCATGAGGCGCAGGAGCTCTGCCGGCAACACAAGACACTGTTGGTTCTCGACGAGGTGCAGACAGGTCTCGGACGGACCGGAAAGTTCTTCTGTTTCGAGCACTACGGCTTGGCGCCGGACATCATCACCATCTCCAAGGCGTTGTCCGGGGGCTATGTCCCTGTTGGCGCCATTCTCACGTCCGACCGCATCTTCTCTTCGGTCTATAGCTCTCTCGAGAAGGCTCTCAAGCACTCAACGACGTTCGGCCGCAACCAGCTGGCGATGGTGGCCGGCCTGGCCACCCTGGCCGCGTTCGACGACGAGAACATCATTGAGCGGGCCCGCGTCACGGGTGAGGCCTTCGTGGAGGCGCTGCAGCCCCTCGTCGAACGCTACGAGATGTTCCACGAGGTCAGGGGCAAAGGGCTCATGATCGGGCTCCAATTCGGTGCCCCCACATCGAAGCACCTGCGACGACGCTTCACCACGCTCGAACGCCTGAGACCGGCGATCTTCTCCCAGATGATGGTGGTACCCCTCTACCATCGGCATCGGATCTTGACGCAGGTGGCCGCGGACAATGTCAACATCGTCAAGCTTCTCCCAGCCCTCATCAGCGGCCAGGAAGAGATCGACTATTTTGTTGCCGCCCTCGACGACGTCCTCCAGGATGCGCACAAAGGATCTGGGCTCCTGTTCGAATTCGGACGGACAATGGCCAAAGGCGCTTTCCGGAAATCCGGAAAGCTACGCCCTGATGCTCCGTATACCCCACCCTCGTCACCCGAGAATCGCGGCCTGAACGGAAACGCCGGCATCGGCAACGGCCACGGGATCCATAACGGCAACGGCCTCGTCACTGCCGCCGAGGGGACTGCGACCATGTCAGACACGCTGACGGCGCTGACGGCGCCTACTGCGCCCCTGTGACCTCCCCTGTCAGCCCGACGGATCAGGCAACATTCGGGCTCTCCATTCGTCAGGGGGATCGCATCGTCGTCACAGGAGCGGCCGGGTTCATCGGCTCAGCTGTCGTGCGCAGCCTCCTGGCACGCGGGGCGGAGGTGCTGGCCCTGGTCGAGCCGGGAGGCGACGAGCGCAATCTCAGCGGGCTCGATCTCGAGCGTGCCGCACTCGATGTGCGAGACGCCGAGGGCCTCATGGCGGCATGTGCTGACGCGCGCTTCATCTTTCACCTCGCCGCGCTCTATCGCTTCTGGGCCAAGAGGCCCCGGGACTTCTACGACATCAATGTCGGCGGTACCCTCAATGTCCTCGAGGCCGCACGCCGGGGCTCATGCGAGCGAGTCATCTACACGAGCACCGTCGGGGTGCTCGGTCTGGACGGAGCAGCTCGCGGTCGGCCAGCGGACGAGACGTGTTACGCCGACGTCGCCCACCTGTTCGGGCTCTATAAACGGACCAAGTACGTGGCCGAACACGAAGTGCTCCGCGCTGTCGCTCAAGGTGCCCCCGTCAGCCTCGTGCTCCCGACATTTCCACTGGGTCCAGGCGACAGGAGACCGACCCCGACTGGGAAGCTCGTCCTTGAATTCCTCAATGGCAGGGTCCCCGCATTCGTCGATACCACTCTGAACGTGGTCCACGTGGACGATCTGGCGACAGGACACCTCTTGGCGCTCGAGCGGGGGGTCGTCGGGCGGAGCTACATCATCGGGGGGGAGAACATGGCAATGGGATCGTTCCTTTCCGCCCTGGCCCGATGCACAGATCTACCGACTCCTCGGATCCAAGTCCCACGTGGTATCGCCCTGACCGTCGGCGTGCTCTCCCAGCTTGTCGAGGGGGGGCTCCTTCGTCGCGAACCAAACGTCGCCCTCGAATCGGCACGCATGTCAACCACCAACATGATGTTCAGTGACCAAAGAGCCCGTGACGAACTCGGTCACTCCCCTCGACCCGCGTCGGAAGCTCTGATCGATTCGGCACGTTGGTTCGTGGAGAACGGTTACGTCAACGAGAAGAGAGGGCAACGCATACGGTTTTCTACTCCGAGCTGACTGTTCCTCAGCAACGAGAGGTCAACTTTTCCTCAACGCACACGCCACGAACGATCAACTGGCAGCGCCGTGCAATCCCTCGCCGTCGTAACTACCTGGCACATCCCGGGATCACCGGTTATAGACAGGCATTGCTTTCCTCGACACAGCTCACCGTTCGGACGGAGCCACCCTTAGCGACAGGGAACGTGTTGGGAATACACTCGGTTCCGACGCTCGTGCGCTGAACTTTACTTTCCGGCCATCTGGGCGACGACGGGGGCGAAGTCCCCCATCGCCTCTCCGGGCACCACGACGTTGCTAAAGCCCCACCTCTCCCGTCTCTGCCATAGGCGTTCGCAGAGGTGGTCCACGGTTCCGATGAGAACCGCCGGCGAGTCGAGAGCGGCGTCGGAAGTGAACCCGAGCATGGCCGCGGCCCGCCCAGCGGTCCGGCCGCTCTTTAGAACCATGACCGAAGCAGCTGCAATCTGCAGCTCAAGCGAGTCGAAGCGGTCGCCTGCCTCCTGGCGGATCAAATCCAGGCAGCGGTCATAGTGGTCGACGGCGTACATCTGGACGAGGTCGCCGCCCACTTTGGACGAGGCCAGCCGGTTGACGCCCACAATGTCTGCATGCCGGGCAGCGACTGCGAAGATACGTCTACTTGCCCCACCGATGATGACCCGAGGGGGAACCGTTGGCCGGGGTTCGCAGAGAGCGTCCCGCACCTTGAGGTGCTTTCCCTCAAACGTGACAGCCCCCTCTCTCCACAGAGCCGTCATCACCAACACGCTCTCTTCGAGTCGATCGACTCGCGTTGGCGGATCGTCGAGAGCGATCCCCGCCGCCGCATAGTCGCTCTCCTGGTAACCCGCGCCAAAGCCAACCTCTATCCGCCCCTCCGCGGCGAGACCGAGTGTTGCTATCTCCCTCGCAAGCACGACACTGTTGCGGAGATCGTTATTGAGCACGAGCGTGCCCACGTGAAGACTGGTAGTTGCCTCGGCAGCCACAGCGGCGGCGACCAGCGGCCCGTATTGGGGATCGAGGTGATCGTGAATATAAAGAGCCGAGTAACCAAGCGCCTCGGCTTCTCGCGCGCTCGCCCGCCACTCGGCCATCGTTGGGGCGCCGCCGCTAAGGATCCCGAATCGGAAAGGTATTGGCACCTGGGGTATTCTAGGGCATGCCAAGTGGAGTAAGGACGGTCGCAGGTGACACTGCGCCGAAGGACATTGCAGCTGCCCTGCGGGAGGACGGCTGCGTAGTAGTGACGGGTCTCGCACCAAGCGCAACGATGGATCGGATCGCCGAAGAACTGGAACCTTGGCTCTCGGCGGCCGCGCCGGGCCATTCGGATTTCGTCGGCCACGCCACCAGGCGCACCGGAGCTCTCATCGCGAGATCGCCGACCGCTCGAACACTCATCACCGATCCGACCATCCTTAGTGTGCTCGATCTCGCACTCGCCGATCATGCCAGCACCTACCAGGTCGACCTCACGCAGATGATAGACCTCGGACCCGGCGAGACCGCTCAGGCGATACACCGGGACAGGTGGACCTTCGACAACTACCCGTTCCCTCCCGGCTTCGAAGCCGAGATAAACATGATGTGGGCGGTGAGCGACTTCACCCAAGCCATGGGCGCGACGCGCGTCGTGGTCGGTAGCCATATGTGGGAAGAGAACCCTCCCGAAGTTGATCCGGCGCTCGCAAGCGCAGCGGAGATGCCCAAGGGCTCGGTCCTGCTCTATTCCGGCTCGATTTACCACGGCGGCGGGGCGAACACGACCGAGGTGCACCGGGTCGGCATGAACGTGGGCTACACGCTGGGCTGGTTGCGCCAGGAGGAGAACCAGTATCTCGCCTGCCCCCAGGAGATTGCCCGTGAACTCCCCGAAGGCCTCCTGAGGCTGATGGGCTACCAACGCGGCGCCTTCGCCCTCGGCTACGTCGACGACTTCATGGAGCCGCTGGACTGGCTCTACGGCAATCGGTCGATTCATGCAGATTCTGTCGTCTACCGGCGTTCAGCGCGCCGGCTGCTCCGGAAATCGGAGCGCTACCAGCCTCCCGCCGTATAGCCTTCGGAGTTCATTTCGCCGAGCCGCGTGGGGCAGGATCCCATCACCCCACTCAGAGAGTCTCCGGTCTCCTTCTACGGCTTGATCCTCGCCCCGCTGTGAGCCACCGAAGTTGTGGACGTGATCGGTATTGACGAAGTGCGAGTGAATCGCCAACCCGGTGACGGGCTGAACGCTCAGTCTCCTACTCAACTTGGCCATGTCGTGAGGTTCGACGGACTCGTCGAGTCGCACGCCGCCCTCGACGACGAGCAAAGCGCTTAGTCGACCGATTCAGTTTGAGTTACCCATATCGGGCCATCACCACACTCAACCCGTTGCGCGTCTCCGTCAGGCTGAGTCCGCGATGTGCGGATAACCCGGACCGATCGCCCGTTCACCTTCCCGATCGGACCGATGACCGAATAAGGCCTCGGTATGCATCCCCAGGCGCGAACCTGATCGTGCACCGCTTTTACCGGCATTGACCAGTCGATCGCGGCATAGTCACGGCCGAAAAATCCCTCTTCGGTTGCCCCTTCCGTGGGTTGAGGGTCACCGGGTTCGCCCGCGGCGGTTCGCTCAATGACGTCGCCGAGCATTCGCAGTCCGAGACTGGTCAGCTGCAGAATAACGTCCTGGCCGGTGTCATCGGGGAAAGCCGGCGTTGACCGCTGGGCCATGATGGGGCCTCTGTCGAACTCGGCCTCCATCCGGTGCCAGGTCACCCCGAAATTCTCATCGCCCATCCGGATCGTCCAGCCTTCGGGGTGTGGACCCCGGTGACGCGGCAGGAGCGACGGGTGATAGTTGACCGATCCGAACGTGGGCACGGCAAGGGCGCCGTCCGGAATGCGCCAGGGAAATCCCCAACTAAGCATGAGGTCAGGACCCGAGCACTTCAATATCGATTCCAGCGACTCCTTGTCCGGAGCAACAATCGACTTGGGCACCAATGGGGCCGCGATGGTGTTCGCGTCTGTCGGGCGGGTGACTGATCGCTTCCGATCAGCGGCGACCGAGATCGTGAGTTCGTGCCCCAACTTCTCGAAGAGACAAGCAAGGGAATTGACCACCTCGGGGATGTTCGACAGAACGGCAATTCGCAACCCCTTCTTCCCCATGCCATGCAATATTACTCAACCTCAGCTCAGAGTAGTCATCGCCCATAGAAATCACCCTCCGAGGCGAGCCAGGCTCGATTCGGGAGCGCGACCTCAGCGGAACGTGGCGGGGAAGGCGGAATCAATTAACTTCGGGCCCGTCCCGATTCCTGCAGATGCAGACGCGGGCCGCAATCCGACACCAGAGAGCAAGAGGCGCTCATCAAGCTTGTTCGACTTGTTCACGGGGAGCACCTCGACCTGTTCGTATCGATTGGGCAGCATTGCCTCCGGAATCCGTAGCAGCGTGCCATCGCGTAGATCGACTGGCGAGAGCGGTTGGTCAGACACGACGAAGGCAACGATC
The DNA here is from genome assembly GCA_003160635.1 of Acidimicrobiaceae bacterium. GTDB lineage: Bacteria > Actinomycetota > Acidimicrobiia > Acidimicrobiales > RAAP-2 > Bog-473. The sequence goes on from PMLV01000091.1 coordinate 78,473, forward strand.
CCGACTTCGCCCTCGTCATCGAACGTCACGCATGCGGCAGCCGAGACGTGGGCGAGATTGCGAATCGCTTCGCTCAACTCGATAAGGGAAATCCGCAGTCCATTTCGATTGATGACCCGATCGGCCCGGTCGACGTAGACGTAGTTGCCGTTCTTGTCCCTATAGACAAGATCGCCCGTGCGGTACACGGTCTCCCCGGACACGATGTCGGTGCGGAGGACTTCCTTCGTGAGCTCCGGTGCGCCCCAATAGCCGGTCATCAGCTGCACCCCACCGATGTAGAGTTCGCCCACCCTGTCCGAGTCCTCGATGATCTCCCCGCTCTCGGCGACGAGGTGGAATGTCACGAATGGATGCGGGAACCCTATCGGCACGGTTCCACCGGCGACCAGTTCGGGGGTGACGTGCTGGTGTGTCACGACGATCGTCGTCTCGGTGGGCCCGTAGCGGTTGAAGACCCGGATGTTCGGTGCGATCGACCAGAGTGCCCGCAGATCAGCGATGGAACTGGCCTCACCCCCAAGTGCGATGACGTCGAGCGACGACTCGGCGAACTTCGGCCATTGTGGGCTGGCCAGCAGCAAGCGAAGAAAGCTGGGCGAGAACCCCGTGTAGGTGATGTTCTCTTTGATGACGGTGGTGAAGAACGTTCGGGAGAACAACAGCGAGAACGGGCGGATGACAACTGCTCCACCGCAGACCAACGTGGGGAAGAGGGTGGCGAACGAACCATCGAAATAGAAGGGCGACACACACAGCGTGCGGGTCGCCCGGGTGAGGTCAAGGGCCTTGGACGTCGCGTCGACCGCCGCGCCGAATGCACTGGTGCCGATCAGCACACCCTTCGGAGTACCTGTCGTCCCCGAGGTGTACATTGCGTACGCTCCTCGCGACGATGCCTCCACGCACGGACGAAGCTCCGCTGCCAAGCTACGCAGAGCCGAGGTCGGCACAAGTGGGATCTGGCCCAGCCACGGCGGCTCCGGCTGCTCTTCCGCGTGTGCGTCCGTGGTCACCACAATGGTCGGTGTGCAGTCGGAGAGCATTGTCGCCAGCCGCGCCTCGGGGTCAGTCATGGCCAGCGGCACGAAGATGGCTCCGATCCACAGGCAGGACAATGCGGCCACCACGAAGTCGACCGAGTTTGGCAGGTGAAGTGCGACCCGATCACCCTCGACGACATCGTGATCCGCCAGGCCGGTCGCGCACCGAGCCACTTCATCGAGAAGCTCGGCATAGGTCAGATCGCGGTCCTGGTCCTTGACCGCAGGTTGGTCAGGACCCGTGCGGGCCTGATCGATGATCCCTTGCAGGACGTCCGGCATGGTCAGTTCCATCGCTTCAGCGTGGTGCGGGTTGGACGCCACGAACCAGCTTGCCGGGTAGCTCGCCGGTCGGAACGCCATCGGCGAACGTCACGACGCCACGCTTAATTGTCCACCGGTACCCGGTTGCGCTCTGCAAGAGACGGCGTCCACCGGCAGGAAGGTCGCTCACGATCCCCGGAGCTCCGCACTCCAGCCTCGCGAGGTCGATGACATTGAGATCGGCCAGGAAACCCGGGGCCAACAGGCCGCGGTCGAGCCAACCGAAATGCACCGCCGGGCGCCGGGTTATCTGATGCACGACCGATTCGAGCGGCATTCCCTGCTCACCAGATCGATCACGAGCCCACAACGTCATGAAGCTGGTCGTCATGCTCCCGTCACAGATTTGGCCGCAGTGCGCGCCAGCGTCCGACAGGCCGAACATCGCAACCGGGGACGTGATCATTTCGTGGATCGCATCAAAGTTGCCATAGGCGAAATTGAATAGCGGCGCATAGATGAGCTGCCTGCCGTCGCGCTCGAGTTGCACGTCATAGGCATGGACACGCGGATCGATTCCCATTCGCCGAGCCGTTTCCCCGATCGACTGGCTGCGGTCGAGGTTGTAGTTTGCGGGATCCCCGAGGACGTACATCGAGTCGAAGCGGCCGAAGAAGGCGTTCCCGGTGAAGGCATCCTCACCCGTCGTCAACGCGGCATGGCCCTTGAGTATCTGCTGGCGCCTGTCCGGTTCTTTCAGCGCGGCCACCCGCTCTTCGAGCGGGAGACCTGCGATCTTGCCGTAGGAACGGCTCGGGGTGAAGACGCTGGTTGATGCTTGAAGCCCCAAAAGCACCCCGATCGGTCGTGGCGCCACCTGCGCCTTGACATCGAGACCCTCCGCCTGCAGCGAATGCGCCAGGGCGATGAGCTCACGCCACCTTTCCGGAGCTTCGAGGTCTTGCTGCACGGTATAGCTCACCGGGCGGCGACTGGTGCGGGCAAACTCACGGATAAGGTGATATTCCGCCTGGGCGACATCGTCGTACGTCGTGCGATAGCTGTCCGAAATGAATTGAAAGACACCCTTGCCGGTGGCACGCAGCACTTCGGCCAGCGCCAGTAGTTCCGGCTCCCTGGCGCGAAGGGTTCCCAAATTTTGGCCGGCGCTGGTGTGGTGACGGTTCGTGCGCGAGGTCGTCACCCCGAGTCCCCCCGCGTCGAGCCCCTGTTCGAGCAACCGGCCGATCTCGGCGAGCTCCCGCTCGTCTGGATGCTCGGCCGGATCCGCGCCCCGCTCCCCCATCACGAACGCACGCAGCGCCGCATGAGGAACGTGGGTCCCTACATCGATCGTCCGGGCCTGGCGACCCAAGGCGTCGAGATACTCGGGGAACGACTCCCAGTCCCAGCGCAATCCTTCGTGCAGGGCCGTCCCCGGAATGTCCTCGACCCCTTCCATCATGGCGATCAACCAGTCGTGACGGTCAGGTGCCACGGGAGCGAATCCGACCCCGCAATTTCCCATGACCACCGATGTGACGCCGTGATGGGAGGACGGCGCCAATAGCGGGTCCCACGTTGCCTGCCCGTCGTAGTGCGTATGGGGATCGACGAATCCCGGCGTCACGAGCAGGCCCTCGGCATTGAGCTCGCGCCGACCCCGAGCGATCTCCTCGCCGACATCCACGATGCGATCACCCTCGATTGCAATGTCGGCTCGCCTGACGGCGCCACCGCTGCCATCGACGATGGAGCCGTTTCTGATAACGAGATCTGCTGTCATGGTGCATCCACCCCGGTCAGCCGCTCAGCCCTTCAACGCCCACCGGCGTAACTTCTTGCGATCGTCGGCGAGCTGTTCGTACTGGGCATCCGTCAGGGAGATCGCCGCGGCAGCGCAATTCTCCTCGAGATGGGCAAGCGAGGACGTGCCCGGTATCGGCACCATCATCGGTGAGCGACGCAGGAGCCATGCCAGGCTGACCTGAGAGACGGTCACGCCCAATTCCTGGGCAATCTGGTCGATGGGCCCACCCGACTCGGCGAGCTTTCCATTGCCGAGCGGGAACCATGGGATGAAGGCGATCTGGTGTTGCGCACAGAAATCGAGGGCGTCTTCGGAACTCCGTTGGGCGATGTTGTACTGGTTCTGCACGCTGACGATGGGCACGATACGCCGGGCCGCCTCGATCTGCGCCACGCTGACTTCGGAGAGTCCGACTTCGGCCACCTTGCCCTCGTCGCGCAACTCCTTGAGCAGGCCGAACTGGTCCTCGGCCGGCACCGCCGGGTCAACCCGGTGAAGCTGAAAGAGGTCGATCTGGTCTACGCCCAGCCGCCGCAGGCTGCCCTCGCACTGCTGGCGCAGGTACTCCGGTCGCCCACAGTCCTCCCACCGGTCCGGCCCGGGACGGGTGAGACCGGCCTTCGTGGCGATCCGGAGAGGCGCCTGATACGGATGGAGCGCCTCTCGAATGAGCTCTTCTGCCACATTGGGACCGTAGGAGTCGGCGGTGTCGATAAGGTCGATTCCCAACTCCACGGCGTGCCGCAGCACCGCGATGGCACCATCGTGATCCCGGGGCGGCCCCCACACACCGGGGCCGGTCAGTTGCATCGAACCGAAACCCAGGCGATGGGCCGTCAGCGAGCCGAGTTGTAGTGTGCCGGCGTCCTCCCCCATGTCCCTCCTTCTCCATGAATGGCTCCCGCGCCACGCGGGCATACGAGAGCCGCTCGTTTGAGCCCCCTCAATCCTACCGGGCGGCGGGCGGCTGCCAACAGGCATCGTTGTCCGCGTCTCTCCCACGGCGTAGCCTGGGTCTGCGGCAACGGAGAAAAAGAAGGGGTCGCCGTAACCATGAACATGCGATGTCGGTTGGGAGTGTCGCGCACGGCGAGTCAAAGCTGGAACTCTGCCGTGGTGGCTTTGCGCGGCTTGCGATGATCGAATTCGCGATCGTGGGTCTTGGATCGTGGGGCTTGTGCGTCCTGGAACGGGCCGTCAACTGCGCCAGAGACTCCTCTTCCTCCATCCGAATTCACGTTGTGGAGCCTGGCCAACTCGGCGGTGGGGTCTACGCCATGGAACAACCCGACTATCTCGTCCTTAACAATCCATGTGGGCAACTCTCGTTGTACGCTGCACCGGGCAGCGAAGTGGACCGCCCCTACGCGGTCGGGCTCCACGAGTGGGCCGTCAAGCGGGGTTACCACTGGGTGGGGCACGAATGCCGCATCGACTCTTCAGGGACTCCGATCCTGGCGACCGACTACCTGCCCCGTCGACTCATGGGCGAATATCTGGCCTGGTTCTACGACACACTCCTTGCCGATGCTCCGCCGAACCTAGAGGTCGTGCGTCACTATGCCGCCGCCAGCGACATCTCGCCGGAGATTGGCGGCCGCGAGACCGTGCTCCTCGACAACGGCACGGCGATCAGCGTCGACCATGTCGTGCTGACGTCAGGGCACACGTTCAACGATGAGCCCGTCGGTGACTCCACAAAGGTCCGTTATCTGCGCCCCTACCCTGTCGAGTACTTCGACATCCCACTGCCGGCCAGGGCCCCGATAGCCATTGCAGGCATGGGCCTGGTCGGCTTCGACATCCTGACTGCCCTGACCATCGGGCGGGGTGGCACCTATCATGACGCCGGAAACCGCAAGCGGTACATCCGAAGTGGCAATGAACCGGACATCTATCTGTACTCACGATCCGGGGTGCCGTACTGTGCCAAATCGGCGCATGGTGTGGATCCCTACGGCGACTATCAGCCTGTCGTGTGTACACCACAGGTCTTCAGCGAACTCATCAACCCTGCGGGCTCGCCCTTGCGGCGTCGGGTGGACTTTCGCAATGATCTGATGCCGTTGTTGTTCGCGGAGATGCAGGGGCGTTACTACACGCATGCCGCTTATTTGAAGGGGGGCAGCCGGGCGTCAGCGTCGGCCCGGGAGCAACTTCAGGCAGGCTGGGCCGTCGGAGCTTTCGACCGTGCCGTCGCTCGCCTCGAGCCGATATACGGCAGCTTCGACCCTGGAAGTTACGTCTTTGCGGATGCCGGCATGAGATACGCGTCGAGCAGCGACTACCAGGCCCACGTCTACGACATGGTCGAAACGGACCTGGACCAGGCGCTGGCCGTTGGGGGAAGCCCCGTCAAGGCTGCCCAAGAAGTCACCCGCATCCTGCGGGACCAGATGCGGGCGGTGATCGAGTTCGGGGGACTCTCCCTCGAGTCGTACATTGACTTTCAGTCCAATGTCCGAGGCCGGATCAATCGCCTGGAAGCTGGTCCTCCGCCGTTGCGCTCGCAACAGCTCCTTGGACTGCTCGACGCCGGCGTGGTCCAAATCCGCTTTGGCCCGCACCCTGAAGTGTCGGCGGCCGCCGATGGTGGCGTGATACTGCGTTCCACCCATCTCGACGAGCCGGCGCAGGCGACCGTGAACGGAGTCGTGAGGGGCCACCTCGATCTGCCCTCGCTGGCCCGGTCCAGTTCGCCGTTGCTGAACCGCCTGTACGCGAAGGGCCGTCTGACTCAGATGACATACGGGAGTACGGAGGTCGGAAGTGTTGCGATCAGCGAGGACTTCCACCCCTACGATGCCGAGGGCCGGCTACAACCGCACCTCTCCATCCTGGGCGTTCTCACAGAGGGGGTGCGGTACTTCACCCATTACCTCCCGTCGCCGCGCAGCCGCTTGCGGGCGGTCCTCGATGCCCAACACTGCGTGGAGAGCATCATCAGCTGACTGCGCTGATCACCCACCGAGACGGCCCAGGAACGGGTCTCAACCGGTTGCCTTGTCCAGAGCCTGGTCGATGTCCGCGATGAGATCGTCGATGTGTTCGAGACCGATGGACAGGCGGATGGTCTCGGGGCGAATTCCCGCCGCGACGAGCTCAGTCTGGCTGAGCTGGCGGTGCGTCGTCGACGCGGGGTGGATAGCCAACGATTTTGCATCTCCGAGGTTGAGGAGCCGCTTGAAGAGTTGCAAGGCGTCGAAGAACGCCAACCCTGCCTCGTAGCCCCCGGCCGCACCAAACGTGATGATCGACGGGACGCGCCCGTTCAGGTAGCGCTGCACGAGGTGGTGATACGGGTGATCGGGGAATCCGGCGAAGCTCACCCACTCGACACGGGGGTCCGCCGCCAGATACGCGGCCACCGCCCGCGCNNTGAAATGCGCTGAAGGGTGACAGGGTGGCCCCGGTGTTGCGAAGTTGTATCGCTCGCGCCCGCACGATAAAGGCCCGGTCGGGAAAATCCCGCGCGAAGACCACGTTGTGAAATGCCTTCTCGGGCTGATTGAACATGGCGAACCGCTCAGCGTGCTCAGACCACGGAAAGTTCCCGCTGTCGACGATGGCCCCGCCCAGCGTTGTGCCGTGGCCCCCGACGAACTTGGTCAATGAGTGCACGACGACGTCTGCGCCATGCTGAATCGGCTTCAGCATAAGAGGGGTGGCAACCGTGTTGTCGACGATCAGGGGCACTCCGGCTCCGTGCGCCACACCAGCCACTGCTTCAAGGTCCACGACGTTGCCAGCGGGATTTCCGATGGTCTCGCAGAAGACGGCGCATGTTCGATCGTCGATCAACGCCCCGATGGATGCGGCCTGATCGTCAACGGCGAACCTCGCTTCGATACCCAGGGTCGGAAGCACATGGGCGAAATACGTAAAGGTGGCACCGTAGAGCTGTGGCGCGACGACGAAGTTCGAACCGGCGAGTGCCACAGTGAGGATGGCGTAGCTGACAGCGGCCATCCCGGACGCGACGACAAGCGCAGCCGTGCCACCCTCAAGCGCGGCAATGCGCTTCTCCAGGACATCGTTCGTGGGATTGTTGATCCGGTTGTAGTGAAATCCCGGTATTTCGAGATCCAGGACCGCGCCCGCGTGTTCGGCGTCGATGAAATCGTGCGCAATGGTCTGATAAATGGGAACGGCGACTGCTCGTGTGCCATCGGCTTGATAACCGCCGTGAATGGCGATCGTCTCATCGTGCATCGGATCTGTCACTCCTCTTGGTGATGTCAACCAGCCAGTTGGTGTACAAGGTCTTGGCCACTTCATGCCACGGCCACGTCGCCCGGGCGCCCACCTCGTCGAACGGGTACGCCTCGAGAAGCGCCGGGTCGCGCTGATCACCGATGATCGCCCGATGGAGTTTCTCGAGACCCCCCCAGTCCCCCGGAGCCACGCAGTGAAGCGGCAAGCGGGGGATGTCGTCCCGCTCGCGGCATACATAACGCCGGGCGTCACGGTGATACTCGCGGAGCAGGCTGGAGGGATCGTACTCGGGATGACCCTGCACGAGTATCACATTCGACCGCGCCACTTCGCGGGCAGCCACGCTCCACCCAACGCCCTCGGATTGTATGACGATCTGATAACCCGCCTGGCGCAGCGCTTCCTGCGGCACCGTGCTCGTTCGTGAATGCGGGAGGATGATCTCCGGCTCCAACCCCGCGCCGAGCGGATGTGTGACATCGACGAGCTGAGGAAAGACGCCGGTACACTTGGAAGGCAGCCGCTCCCGCTCGACGCCGTCGAAGATTGTCAACGCGGCGTGGGCCGACAGGCATGACAGCAGCATGGAGGGGACGTGCTCACTGCTCCAGGTGAGAAGGTCCACCATGTCGTCCCAGTAGGGCTCATCTTCAAGGCGCGGTTCAACCGGATTCGAGCCGGTGACGATAAGGAGGTCCGGCGGGTCCTGACGGATGGCCGCGGTGGGTGAATACTGCGCGGCGATCTTGGCCGCCACCGCTCCCCCCCTGGGCACGCGGGGCATGGTGTAGCGGCGAACGTCGATGACGTCGGTTCCCGCCCCGTCGAGGAGATCGAGAAATTGGCGCTCGGTGGCGTCGAACGCCCCATCGGGCATGTTGTTGACGAAGGCGCAGGTCAGTCTCGGCCGATCTTCGTTCTTCCCGGGAGAGACAGCCACGGGCGTCGCCGCGGGCTGCATCAACCGCACCGTCACTAGTAGTGGCTCACATCGGCGTACGTGACCGTCACCTCTTTGTGGAGCAGACGGTTGACGGCTTGCAGCTCGGTGTAATCATCGGCGGAACCCACCACCGCCAAAATGTGGTTCCGAGACCCGTCTTTCCAATCGAGATCCGCACCCGGCCCCTGGTGCACGGTGATGGCATCCACGCCCGGGTGGTCGCTGACCGTGTCGATACCGGTGATGGCCGCAACCGTCGCAGAAACATCGGGTGGCTGGAGGAAGAAGCGGTAGCCGATGCGCTCCGTGGCGACGGGGCCGTCCATGCGCACCGTTTCTCCGAGTGACAGGCGCAAGGTCAACTCCAACAAACGGAGACCGGCGGCGCGATTGAGCATTTCGGGGACACCGCCTCCGACGCGACCGTTGACCTCAATGACGCGGGGACCATCGGGAGTGAACTTGATTTCCGTGTGGAGGCAGCCGGTGGAAACACCAAGCGTCTCGATGGCAGAGGTAGCGAGGCGGAGCGCCGCCTCCCGGTCGGCTTCCTCCAACGAAGCGGGAATGAAGAATCCGGTCTCGCGAAAGTTCTCGGCCAGAGGGAAGCGGCCGGTCAGGGCCAGGTGCGTGATGACACCCGCCGAGGCGATGCTCTCGACGGACACATAGGCGGCATAGGGACCGTCAACCCGCGCTGGATCGTCCGGGATATACCCCTCGAGAACCATTTCCGGGCGGGCCGGTCCCAAGGAGCCCAAAAGATGGTCCAAGTGCTTGGCGTCGTTGACCAAGAACGTATAGCGGCTCCCCTGCGCGGATCGCGGCTTGAGAACGGCCGGCCACTCCACCTCGGTCTCGACCCAGGTCAGATCCGACGTGGATTGGTCACGGCCGATGACGTGAGTGGTCGGCATGATCAATCCGCCCATGCCGAGAACGCGTCGCTGTTGAGATTTGTCGGTAAGCGCGAGGGCGGTTTCATAGGAATGGAACGGCAAGTGCAGGGCCGTGGCCACCTGGGCGTAGAGAGCCATGTTCGCGTCGAGGTACGTGACAAGCCCATCCGGTGCGTAGGGCGCCGAAAGCTCCTTGAGGAGTTCCTCGAGCCCCCGTCCGGCGACATCGACCACGGGACCGAAACGATCGAGGAGGCCCTTCATCTGTCGCATCTCGGGAATGGACCCGTCTATCAACCAGAGAAGATCACAAATGCTCGCGGCGGCCTCTGTGAGCTGCATGACGGGCACACAACGCGGCCCGTAGCCAACAGCCACCAGTGGCCGCTTCTCATGTGACGCGGAATCGATCGCGCTGGTAACCACCGTACGGATGTTAGCGTTGAACTGGTCGTTCGCCTGGATGTTGACCGATAGTCCAGGGAGATTGACAGAACTTCATCGTTGACGGTAGGGACGGAGGGCTCAACAGGGATGTCAGTCGAGATCATCGGTATGGTGGGAACAAGGGACGCCTCAGAGATAAAGGGGCCGCTGGTCGACGGTCCCGTCGTCGATTGGATGGATGGGCCGGTCATCGATCCGGACTACCTGGTGGACATCTCGCGGGCCCACGACGAAGGGGGCTTTGATCGAGTTCTGGTGGGCTATGGTGCCGTCGCACCCGAGGGCTGGGCCGTCGCCGCGACGGTCCTGCACAGCACCAAGAAGCTGAAAGTGCTGGTAGCCCACCGACCTGGTTTCGTCCAACCGGTGGTGCTGGCCCGGATGGCGGCCACGCTCGATCACCTGACCGGGGGTGGGAGGATCGCCATCCACTTTATCACGGGTGGCGACGAGGCTGACCAACGTCGAGAGGGCGATTTCGTGCCTCACGACACCCGGTATCGGCGAACCGAAGAGGTGATGGCGATCGCTCGCCGCATCTGGTCCGAGGACACCCCTTTCGACTTCGAGGGCGAGTTCTTCCGCTACGAGGGTGCATTCAGCTCGGTGAAACCAGTGACACCCGGAGGCATTCCCCTCTACTTCGCCGGAGCCTCTCCTCCGGCCATCGCGGTCGGAGCGGCTCAAGCCGACGTGTACGCCTTTTGGGGCGAGCCACGAGTAGCCGTGGCCGCCCGCATGGAGGACATCGGAAAGGCGGCTGCCAAGCTCGGCCGGACCCTTCGTTACAGCATCTCGCTGCGTCCCATCATCGGGGAGACAGAAGCCGAGGCATGGGAGAAGGCAGAGTGGATCGCCGAGAAGACGGCGGAGCGGATTGAGCTGGCCAAACAGCGAATGGCGGGACACAAGGACACCTACGAGGGTCTCGGAGGAGACCGTAACGCCACGTTTTCCGTCGACCGCGATACAGGAGGAACAACGTCAGTCGGTCGCAAACGCCTCATAGCGATGTCGGCCGACCAAGATGTCTACGACGAGAGGCTCTGGATGAAAGTGGCGAACCTGACGGGCGCCGCCGGCAACTCGACGGCCCTCGTCGGCACGCCTGAGCAAGTGGCAGAGGCAATGCTCCGTTACTACGACCTCGGCATCACAACACTGCTCCTCAAAGGATTCGATCCCCTCGCCGACGCGATCGACTTCGGCAAGCGCCTCCTGCCGTTGGTTCGGGAGAGTGCGGCACGCCGTGACGCTGGGTCTGAGCGCTGAAGGGAGCGGGCGGCCTCAGGGCCAGAGGCATTGGCGCGTCGCCGCCGGCCAGTTCGCCGGAGCGAAGCCATGGGTCCGCAACAATGCCAGCGTGATCCGGTCTACGCCAAACCCGAAGCAGCAAGAATGCGCCACCTCCCCGGAGACTGTTTCGATTCCAAAGGGCTGACCGAAGTGATCGAGGTGGCAGTTGGCCGACGCGATCGCCGTCGGATACTCGGGCGAATGAATGGGGCAGACAATCTCGTACTTGAGCGTCTCTTCGACCTGGTTATTGGCCAGAATCCGTCCTGCCCTCCCGAAGAACGGATCGTTGGCCACGACGGGTTCGACCGCTAACCCGAGTGAACCCAACACCTCAAGACCGAGTTGGAGCCAACGGTTGCGAAACTCACGCGCGCTCGCGGCATCACCTACGTAGACGAGATCATGCTGGCGGAAAGCCTGCATGCGCGCCGGATCCACGCTGGGCTCGTGCCGGAAGCACCAACCGTAGACGTCGAACCGTCCGCCACCGTCCGGCATGGTGCCAGCGAGAGTCGGGTACAACGGATGGCACACTGCGGGGCAGAGGGTCACTGTGGCGGGTTCGAGCATGGTCGTCCACTCGCCTCCCGACTCCACCAGATCAAGCAGCTTCATATGGTCGCGATTGTCACCCTTGAACGTCGAGACGGCGCCGATCATGTCGGGAAACGAGGAAAGATAGCCCGTCTCCTCGAGCACGGCGCGAGGCATCACGGGAGGAAAGCGGTACGAGACTGTTCCCTCGGAAGCTGCCGTGTGCACGGCGAGCCCGTCGACGGCCGCCGCGATGTCCTCGTACACGGCCGACCGTCCATAGATGCCATCGGTGCCCGTGAGCACGAGGAGACCAGCGGCCACCAGCTCGTCACGGAACAATTTCCGGTCGGGCTCGGGCGCAGGCTCCATAGAGGAGCTCTGTTGAACCTCGACGCTATCCGGTCCGGTCACAGTCAGTCCTCATACGTGCAACAGCATGGCGCGGTGACGCTCCTGACGCAATCGTCGTCGGCCCCTGGAGTCGCAGGTGAACGGCTCGCACGAGGCTGAGGGCACGAGAGGGAGGACGGGCGCCCCTCTACGACACACCTGCGAGCTCGCAGAGCGCCGACCGGATGGCGTGGACCGACTCGAAGGTGCTCTTGCGTAGCATGCTCTCCGGGAACTCGACATCGAACTCATCCTCTAGCGCGAGCATCACATTGACGCTTGCGTGCGATGTCATACCCGCCCGGAACAAGTCATCCTTCTCGTCGATATTCGACACGTCGACAGGGAAGCGGCCGTGCTCGGCCAAAATGTCGCGAATTTTCTCGTCCACTAGAGGGCTCCGTTCAAGAGGAGATCGCGCAGGTGTGCGCCCGATTCATTGTTGCGTTCACTCTGCGAGTGGCATAACGCCACCACGACCGCAGCGGCGACGTCCTCGTCGTGGGTGAGGCTCACTTCCATTTCGGCAATGCCCGCATCGTCCGCCAGTTTCGCGGCGTGACCGGACAGCGACATGCTGCACCAGCCCTCGGGACTACGGCGCACCTCGATGGACCGCCAATCGGGTTGGTGAGTGGAGGGCCGTAGGACCTTTATCGCCGCTTCCTTTGCCGCGAAACGTGCCGCCAACCCGGCGGCCACGACCGAGGGCGTACCGGCACAGGAGGCGATCTCGTGCTCGGTGTACACCCGTCGGAGATAACGATCTCCAAACCGAGCGACGCTGTCGGCGACCTGGTGCACAGCGGCAACGTCCGCACCAACTCGGATCGCCGTCCCGGCGCTCATTGACGTCATCTCCACACACTCCTCGATCGCAAGCGGTCGTATATCCCGCTTTTCGCGCCGCCACATCCCCATGGACGGCGTTGCCAGCATACCGGCGACCCGGTCAAATAGGAGGTCCGAGAGCCATTTCCAACCAAGCTGCCACCGGCTCGCAACGCATCCCAAACCCAGGGCGACCGACCATTGCGGCGGACGTAGTTTTCGCCGAGTGTTCCGGCCGTTGGCCCAAATCTCGAGCCACGCCTCGCGGTCGTACCGGGCGCCGGGGTGACACCGATCCGATCCAACCGCCACGGCCTTCTACCTAGGTGGCTTCACTGGCTGCCGCATTGGGGAAAGCCAGTGTGGCGTGATGCTCGCCGATGCGGCTCCAACGACTGGTGACCGCCTTGCCCCGCGTATAGAAGCGGACGCCGTCAGGCCCGTACACGTGCAGATCCCCAAAGAGCGAACCCTGCCAGCCTCCGAAGGAATAGTAAGCAACAGGGACCGGGATGGCGACATTGATGCCGACCATGCCCGCTTCCACCTCGGTCTCGAAACGTTGTGCCGCCCCGCCGTTGCCGGTGAAGATTGCCGCACCATTCCCGTAGCCATTGGTCCTGATCAGTTGCAGGGCGTCGTCCAGGGTCTCCACCCGCACGACGGACAACACCGGACCGAAGATCTCATCCCGATAGACCTGCATACCCGGGGTGACATCGTCTACGAGACTGGGGCCCAACCAGTAGCCGCCTTCTTCGCCGTTGGTGTGGTGTTGACGCCCGTCGATAGCGATGTGTGCCCCTTCGGCCTGCCCGATATCGAGGTAGGACGCGACCCGATCCCGGTGCTCCAACGTGATGAGAGGGCCCATCTCGGAGGCAGGGTCCGTGCCGGGACCCACGGACAACCCCTCGACTCGTCGGCGGATTCCCTCCACCAACTGGTCTCCGCACCCTCCTACGGCGACGAGTACAGACGCCGCCATGCAGCGCTCGCCAGCCGAGCCGTACCCGGCGCTCACGGCCGCCTCAGCCGCCTCCGTCATGTCGGCATCGGGAAGCACGACCATATGGTTCTTGGCCCCACCGAGGGCCTGGACCCGCTTGCCGACCTGTGCCGCTGTCTCATAGATGTAGCGGGCCACGGGAGTCGAGCCCACGAAGCTCACCGCCGCAATATCGGGGTGGGCCAGGATCCCGTCTACTGCCACCTTGTCGCCCTGTAGCACGTTGAACACGCCTTCGGGAAAGCCCGCTTCCGCCACCAATTCAGCCAAGAACACAGACGCGGAGGGGTCTTTCTCGGACGGCTTGAGCACAAACGTGTTCCCACAGGCAATCGCCAGGGGAAACATCCACAACGGGACCATGGCCGGGAAATTGAACGGCGTGATGCCCGCCACGACCCCCAGCGGCTGACGCAGCGAGTGCACGTTGATACCGGTGGAGGCGCCTTCGGTGAATTCCCCTTTGAGGAGTTGCGTGATGCCGCAGGCGAACTCGACGACCTCGAGCCCTCGTGCGACCTCGCCAGCGGCGTCGGCATGGACCTTTCCGTGCTCCGCTGTCACCAAAGTGGCCAGCTCGTCAACGTGGCTCGCCAGCAGCGCCCGTAGTGAGAACAGTGCCGTCGTCCGCTTCGAAAGGGACGTTGCCCGCCACCCGTCAAACGCCCGGCGAGCGGCCGCCACAGCAGCGTCCACTTCGCCGAGTGTGGCGAAGTCGACCTCGCCGGTCTGGCGGCCCGTGGCCGGATCGAAGACCTTCCCCCGCCGCTCGGCGTCGCCCACCCATGGCTTGCCGTCAATCCAATGTGTGATCTGATTCATGACTCCCCTGGCTCCGTAGGTCGCGGGTTTCGACCATCCCATTCTGCCTCCTTTTAGGTGTCGATCCGTTCGACTGCGCCGGCGTGCCGGTCAGCATCCAGGGGGTGTCAGTCGCTGTATCTGGTCGGATGGTCATTGGCGGGGCGATTCGCAACACGTTGCTCTGAAGGAATGCCTCCTTCCAAGGGGAAAGTCCCTGGTGACGCTAGATTTTGACGATCTCCGAGCCCCACCGGGCGACAAACCGGCCCCTGAGGTTCAACGCGCGGCCTCAAGATCTTCCTGGGCGGGGACGAAGTCTGGGGCGTGGGAATCACTGTCGGGTGACACGTCCCCTCAGCCCAGGTGGGCCAACAGGCACATGTCCGCCCAGCTGACCGCGTGAGGAGTTCTCAGGTACTTGCGCCTCTAAATTGGTCGACAGACCAGGCGGCCACATAGCCCTCCCTTCGCTCTGCCGCTCTCTGACACTGAGGAAACGATGCGGCCAGTTCCCCACCTAAAGAAGCTGAAGCGAAGAATGGGGCACGTGAGCCTCCTCATCGCCGGCACCTCTGGGTTCATCGTCGCGGCAAGCCTCGGGGTGGGCGATGCCAACGCCATCTCGGTGAGTCCATTGCAAGAAGGCGTCTACGTCGGAGCGGCCGATCCTGCCGGGGTGGCTTCGTTTCGCACGGCAACGAGTTCATCACCCGTTATTGCCACCGATTTTCTTCCTTCGAGCAGCGGTTGGGCCGCCATAGACGGATCACACGGCAGCCTCGATTGGATGTTCGCCGGCGGCTGGACCGGCTCGAAATACACCCTGTCACTCGGTGTGCCCATGATCCCGAAGAACAGCGCCGGGGTAGCCCTGGGGACGCTGGCGGCCGGAGCCTCGGGTGCATACGACAGTCACTTCGTCACGCTGGCCAGAACATTGGTGGCCGCCCACGAAGAGAACGCCATCCTGCGACTTGGATGGGAGTTTGATGGTGGCATCTTCGCATGGAGCGCGACGACACCGGGTGCCGAGGCCAGCTACGCCACGTACTTCAGGCGGATCGTCACGTCGATGAAGTCAGTAGCGGGTGAGCGCTTCAAGTTTGTATGGAACCCTGATGCCGCTGCCTTCAATGACGGGCCGTACGACGTGACGGCCGCCTACCCTGGTAACGCGTACGTCGACTACATCGGGCTCGATGCCTACGACGAGTCCACGATCACGCCGCGAACCGGATACCAGGCGTGGCGCGAGACCACTCTCCCTGACCTGAAATTGGCGCAGAAGTTCGCTGCCACCGAGGGAAAGCCCTTGGCCATCCCGGAGTGGGGTGTCGCCTTGACCAGCAGTGGTGAAGGTCTGGGCGACGACCCGGTGTACATCAACAAGTTCCTCGACTGGATGAAGGCCCCCGCCAACGATGTGGTGTACGAGAGCTACTTCAACTTTGACGTTCCTGGTCAGGTAGATGCCATCACCGACGGGAAGTTCCCCGAAAGCCTCAAGGCGTTCACCGCCGATCTGGGTTACCCCGGTCACCCGAATGGACAATCCACGTGGCCTACCTGGGCGACCGTAGCCGGGGTACTTGTCGTGGCCGGCGGGCTGGGGATACGAAGAGTCAGCCGACGTGCCAGACGACGTGCGAAGCCCGGGACAATGTGACGGCCGGCGAGGAAGCCCCTTTGCTTAGGGGGCCGCCCGTTCAACCGATTCCAAGGCGTCGGTCAGGATCCCCACTGCGTCCCTCGCCTCATCGAGGGTCACGCTCATCGGTGGAGCGATCCGCAGCACGTTACCGTGGAGTCCCCCTTGACCGACGAGCAATCCCTGGTGGCGGCACATTTCGAGAACCTCTTTCGCCCGGGCCCGACTTGGTACGATTCCTCCCGGCTCGACCAGCTCTATGCCGATCATGAGTCCCTTACCCCGGACATCAGCCACCACGCCGAGGTGCCCGATGCGGGCTTCGAGCTCGTGGAGAAGGAAGCTGCCCACCTTGAGGGCGTTTCCCTGGAGGTCATGGCTCAGTAGATACTCGAGGTTGGCCAGCGCACCAGCGGAGGCCAGCGGATTGCCGCCGAATGTGGATATGGAGTTGCCTTCGACCGAATCAATGAGATCGCCGCGCCCGACCACCCCGCCGATGGCAAGTCCATTCCCCAAGCCCTTGGCGAAGGTCACCAGATCCGGCACGAGGTCGTGCGCTTGGAATCCCCAAAAGTGCTCGCCTGTGCGTCCCCAGCCCGTCTGCACCTCATCTGAGACAAAGAGGATGCCGTAGTCGTCGAGCACCTCTTTCATGGCTCCGAAAAATCCGTCGGGCGGCACGACAAAGCCCCCGACGCCTTGGATCGGCTCCGCGATCAGGCATGCCACATCGCCGGTCGTGGTGGTCTCGATCACCTCCCGCAGGTCGCGCACACATGCCCGCGTGAGGTCCTCGTCCGCCAACGGACCAAACGGACTTCTGAGGCGGTAGCCGCTCTGCACGTAGCTGACCGCCAGAGGACTCAGGCTCGATGCCGACCAGGCCCGGTTACCAGTGACCGACAGGGCCGCGAACGATCGACCGTGGTAGCTGTGCCGCACCGCCAGCACCTGGTTCGAAGCACGGGCGGTGCACGAGAGGAGCAGGGCCGTCTCGACTGCTTCGGTGCCCGAGTTCACGAAGAAGACCTTGGCGTCGGGAATGGTCGAAAGTCGAGCGATCCTCTCGGCCAGCTCGACCATCGGACGGATCAGGTACAGCGTGGAGGAGTGGAGCATGCGGCCCGCCTGCTCTCGAATGGCATCGACCACTTCGGGCACGTTGTAACCCGCGCTGGTGGTCAAGATGCCGCCGAAGAAGTCGAGGTAGCGATTGCCCTCTCCATCGAAGACGTAACGACCCTGGCCGCTCACCAGCTCGAGCGGCTCGTCGTAGTAGAGCATCAGCCATTTGGGCATGACTGCCTTGTGTCGGGCCAGAAGCTCGCTGTGCGGTGACGTCATGAGCGCAATTCTCCTCCGAGAGGGGCTCGTTGCAGAGGCAGTCGCTCTGCCACCCCCTATTACACCACCCATCCCCCGTGGCGCCGGGCGACTCTCACCGGCCATTGCAAAGCCTCGAGGGTCAGCGGTGCGTGCCAGATGCCGGCGATCGGGTGCAGCATCCGGGCCGAGAGTGGCCCAGCCCCTCCGGTAACCGGGTCCGGAGGTGTCACGGATCAGCCGGATTGAAGAAACCGACCGGCCGCTCTCCGGCGGGCAGCAACGCGCGCCGACGATGCGACCAGGATCGCGACCAGGACGATGAAGAAGGAGCCCGCCAGAAGCATGGACCATCCGTGCCCGGCGTACTTCACGTGGGCACCGTGCGGTACCCACCAGATCGGCGCCGCGAAGAAGACGGCGCTCACGGCGATCGCCCACCTCGCACCATGCTTCGGTCGATCGACGGCCAACGCCAACCAGGCGATCAGAGGGATGACCCAGATCATGTGATGTGCCCATGAAACGGGAGAGGCCAGCGACTCGGTGACTTCCATCACAAGAAAGCCGAGCATCGGCAAAGACGGCTGGTAGAGCTTCACAGCGAGAAATAAGCCAACCCCGACGATCCCGGCACAAAGTGCGAACAGTGGAACGGTGGAGAGCGTGTGGTGAAAGAGGCGCTCGACGATTGCGACGGCTCCCTGATTGCCGATCCACGGGAGCCATCCCGCTCGATTGGGACCCCACGCGTCACGAGTCCAGTAGATCCATGACGCCCCAGGCGAGGCAGCGGCGGCGATTGCGCCGGCGGCCACGAAGGCCCCGAGCGCGCGCCGCCAAGCCCCCGTCTGGCGTGTCAACACGAGGTACGGGATCAAGAGAATCGGCGTCATCTTGATTGCTGCCGCCAACCCCACGAGGACGCCTCTGCGCTGAGGTCGTATGAGCGTCATGTCCGCCGTGACCGCGACTGCCAGGAGAATGTTTATCTGACCAAGGATGAGGGTTTCGCGAGTCGGATCGAGCAGACCCGCCGGAGTCAAGAGGAGAAGTGCCCACCACGCCACGGTCCGTCGCTCAAGGCGAGGACAGGTAACTCGCAGGCAGACGGCCAACAAAGCGAACAGCGCCGCCAGGCTCAACCATGTGAAGAGGACTTGGTCCACACGACTGGGCAGGTGCGTGAACGGCACGAACCACAACGCGGCAAAAGGGGGGTAGGTGAAACCGAGGTGAGTGGGTGGATAGACGACGCGATAGAGATCGGTGCTGAAGGCATGTCGGCCCCCCAAGAGATAGGTGTTGAGATCGAGCTGTCGGTGAACTGCGGCAACAACGGTGGCGACCGTCACTCCGACCGCGGCCAGTCCGATCGGCCACGCCCAGCCGTGGTTTCGAGCGACGCTCTCGAGACCCTCCGCGATCGGTGCGGGTTCTGGGGCGTGCAACAGATCGCTGGGCGCGCTCTGACGCCGGGACGCGCCATGGCGCTCACCCATCTCCATTGCCAAACTGCGTCTTCTGATCCCCCAGGGCACGGTCGCGCTCCTTGATCTGACCCCGACAAGCGACGTGGTCCGTCAGGCTATACGGACCACTTACGCCGTAACAGGATCGCAATACACATCCCGTGCCCGCGACCGCTCCGCGGGATGAAGATCTCTCATGTGGCGTGGATGTTCGGAACCAAGAAAATCCACAAACCAACCAGGAAGGCTGACGATACGCATATCGAGGTCACCAATGGGCGTACGGCACGAAAGATGACGAGTAGCGCGGCCACGATAAAGAGACCGATGAAGGGCAGTGTGGGGTACGTGTAGCGAGCGACCATCGAGCCCGTCCCCCATTGCTGGCCTATATCGATATACCAGCAGACCCCGAGGTTGCACACCCAGGGGACGATGAGGAGCCAATATCCGGTGAGGGCCAAGCGCCGGCCCAGTGCGATCGTCAACACCACCGCTCCGGGAATGAGGAGGATCTGAAAAATTGAAGCCAAGTATGCCCACGGACTATGGCCGATGAATCGGACGTCCCACTCCTGGGGCAGTAACGGCTGGAACAGGCTCTGCACCGTCAGGCCAGGGATCTGACCAATTGTGTCATGGACGTGGTTCGGGTTGACGATCGATACTTGCTCCCGTTTGGCGATGGCGCTGGCGGTCAGCGAGTGATACTTGATCTCGTTGAAAATCAGCCAGGGGAGCACGGTCAGGCCTGCGATCACGGCTGCTGAGATCGCATTGAGGAGGTCTCGCGTTCGTCGGTTCTGCCGGAGGACCGCTATCACCACGAGTGCCAGCACGGGAACCAACTCGACGAGGTAAAGATTGGTCAGCACATCGCACCCCACCAGAAAGCCGCAGCCCAGGAGTCGCAGTGAGGACCGGCGTTGCCAGGCGATCCACAGTTCGGTAACAGTGAGGATGGACAACGGCACCGCCAAATTCAGGTTTGAGATCGTGACCATCCGGACGATGATCCCCGGCATGAGGAAGACCACGAGCCCACCCGCCAGTCCCAGCAGCCAACGCTCCCTGAGCACATGCCGACTGAGACGGGCAAAGAGCGCGATGGACACNNGGATACACGCCTTTGCCAATGGCGAGTTCCTGCTCGCTTGCAAGTGCCTTACCCAGGATGGGATACGACCCGTGTTCGGCGATGTAGACGATGTTGTCGAAATGAGCCCCCTCGTCGACCGGGGACCACAAGGGGTAGTGCATGATCGTGATAACGGAGAACACGATGACCGCAACGATCTGGAACACGACCACCGGTAGCGCGACCAGGTCGGCCTTGCGCGACACAGCCCGTTTGCGGTGGCGCGCCGGCGCAACATGCGCACCGACGGGCCTCGACGTTCCTACGTCAGGCAGAGTCTCGATTGCCGCCTCGCCGGAACTCACCTCCACGCCTGCCACCCTTTCACGATCCGGGGCGCTCCGGGAAGTCGACCGCAGCACCATCCGGGTTCGCCGGAGTGACGTCCGGCAGCGTGGTTCGATCTGTTCGTATCTCGCTCACGGGAAGATTATCGAGACAATGCCGACATCACATTGGTCGTCAAGGGCTCTTCGATCGGATCCCCTCAGTCAATATCGAGGATGACCTCGGACTCGGGTGGGAGCCAAGCCGTCACGTGATCCGATCCGACGACTTTGGTTGGGGAACCATGGCATGACTTCAGATGCCACTCGGATAGGTCTCCGGAGGTTCCCCTTGATCCCAGAGGGAAGTGCGTTCGAGCGGCTCGACAGCTCGGGTGCGATCAAGGTGGATCACGGCATCGAACTGCTCGCCCAGACGCGCATGAAAGTAGTGACTGCCACGTTCGGTCTGCGGCCGGTAGATCACACCGATGGCCCGTTCGAGCCGCGGGATGCTGAGGGCGCTATGCACAGCCGGATTCGCCGTGTCGAGCCAGAAACTCTTGCCACCGGTTTGGTGGAGGTACGCCTCGTGACTTTCAGCAGAGGCAGCTCGGACTCGCTTTCGTTGGGCGGGGGCGCCCCATTCGCTGGCCGCGGTGACCGTGCCGTCGTATGTGGTGAAGCCGACCAAGAACGACTCCATCCCGAAGCGCTGACGTGCCAACTGGCCCACATTGAGCTCGCCCCGCTGTCCCATCTCGGTGGACCGGGCGTCGCCCACGTGCGAATTGTGCTCCCAGATGACGACTTTGGTACGCGGATGCTGACGGTCGAGGTGCGCAATGAGTGCCTCGAGCGTGCCCGCCATATGCCGATCCCGTAGGTTCCACGATGACACCTCGGCCCGATACATCTGTTGGTAGTACTCCTCGGCATCGCGTACCAAGAGTGCGTTCTGCTCGGCGAAGAAGAATTCGTCGTCGGCCACCCAGCCGTCACGGCGGAGATAGGCGTCGGCTTTTCGCCGCAGCTCGACCAGCTGGGTCACCACCTCGTCTTGACAAGGGATGGTACCCAAGTGGGCCAGCGCATAACCATAGGCTTGTCCCTCACCACCGACATGGTCAAAGCATGAATATCGCTGGCGTGCACGATTCGCCTCTTGCGGATCGACGCGGTCGAGGTAGCTCACGACAGCCTCCATCGAGGCCCGGAGGCTGTAGAGGTCCAGCCCGTAGAAACGGGCCTTGGTGGCCGCATTGGCATGGGCGTCGTTGCGGGCTCGGAGCCATTCGATGAACGCCAGAACATCGCGGTTTCGCCACATCCATGCTGGAAATCGTCGAAAATCGGACAACGCGACATTGGCGTCCCTATCCTCGGACAGCCCCATGACATAGCGGTTGACCCTGTAGGCATCGGGCCAGTCTGCTTCGACCGCTACGGCGGTGAAGCCACGCTCATCAATGAGGCGTCGAGTGATTCGAGCCCGTTCCCGGTAAAACTCGTGCGTGCCGTGCGAAGCCTCGCCAATCAACACGAAGCGTCGATCGCCTATGCAGTCGAGCAACGAATCGTAGTCCCCGTACTCCCCGGTGACGGGTTGGCAGTATTTCCTAATGTCGGGCGAAGTCAGCATAGAAGTGCTCAACGCGATATCACCCCTCCGTCAACTCGCCCGCTCGTACCGCTGAGCGGTGGAGTCAGAGCCCGGGAAGCAGTGCCGAGTACGCCGGTCACTTCGCCATCGGGTTCGGGTTCACTGAATCTGGGGCCTTCGATCACGATGCGATCTCCCGCTTTGACCTTTATGATGGATTCCATTCTTCCTAAAGCGATCTTGGCCCCGAGGCCACCCCCTCAACAGGGTCGAAGGTCCCTTTCCCGGTGCTCATCTGGGACCATTGGCCCTACCCCCATCACCTGATACCGGCAGAGGCTGGGAGGAGTCCTCCAGAAGGTGGTCGTCATGTTCCGTAACCGAGTCGATGCCGGCCGGCAGCTGGGCGCAGAGCTCGAACGGCGCCAGATCGAGAACGATGATGTGGTGGTCCTGGGATTACCCAGAGGTGGGGTGCCGGTAGCTTTCGAGGTGGCCCAATCGCTCGGTAAGCCCCTCGACATCATCATGGTACGGAAGCTCGGCGTGCCCTTCCAGCCTGAGTTGGCTATGGGTGCGATCGGTGAGGCCGGCGTACGCATCCTCAATCGTGAGGTGCTGCGGACGGCCCGGGTCACCGAAGGTGAGTTCGAGGCTGTGGAGCGGCGAGAACGAGCCGAACTCGAGCGCCGGAGTCGCCTCTATCGGGGCGGCCGTCCTCCCGTTGTTCTCTTGGGGCGTACGGCCGTGGTGGTCGACGACGGGATCGCCACCGGCTCGACCGCGCGTGCGGCCTGCCAGGTGGCTCGAGCCTTGGGTGCAACGCGGGTGATGGTGGCGGTCCCGGTTGCGTCACGATCCTCTCTCACCGACCTTGCCGATGTCTGCGACCAAGTGGTGTCCCTCGAAGCCCCTGAACCTTTCTACGCCGTCGGCGAGTGGTACTGGGACTTCTCACCCACATCCGATGAGGAGGTGATCGCTCTCCTCCAGCGGGCGGCCCGAGGAGCCACCACACCGTCCGCGACGGCAAGAAGTGGAGACGACCCCCCGGTTCGAGACGAGGATGTAGAAGTGCGTGTAGGGCGCGTTGGGCTCGCGGGACATCTCACCGTGCCCGAAGTCCTCCGGGGGATGGTCGTTTTCGCCCACGGCAGCGGAAGCAGCCGCCACAGCCCGCGCAACCGTTTCGTCGCTTCTGCCCTCAACGCTTCGGGCCTTGGTACCCTCCTCTTCGATCTCCTGAGTCCGGACGAGGAACTCGATCGCACCCAGGTCTTCGATATCCCGCTGCTCGCCAACAGGTTGGGAGAGGTCACTAAGTGGCTCGAGGCGCAGCCGGAAGCGATGGGATCAAAGATCGGCTACTTCGGCGCGAGCACCGGGGCGGCGGCGGCCCTCTGGGCGGCTGCTGAACCGGACGCGTCTGTTGCCGCCATCGTCTCGCGCGGAGGGCGACCCGACTTGGCATCTTCGGTGCTTCACCGGGTACGGGCACCCACATTGCTGATCGTGGGTGAACGCGACGGGATGGTGCTCGACCTGAACCGAGAGGCACGGGAACTCATTGGTGGCGAGAGCCGCATGACCGTCGTCCCTCATGCCACACATCTTTTCGAGGAGCCCGGTGCCCTTGAAGAAGTGGCGAGGCTGGCCAGCGAGTGGTTCCTCCGCCACTTGGCTCGCGTGGCGCGCCAACGGTGAACTTTCAGCTCGAAGTGACTCGGTCTCGTCGGTGGATGCACCGCAATTGCGAGGTATCTGGCAGCGCGCCGGGGACCTTTGGCCCTAACGGCACCGAACTGGTCGACGCAAGATGAATTCCGGATCCCGATGGGGATAGGGCCATTGACTCAGGTCGGAAAGGTCTCCACGTTATGACAAGTCGCCGGCTACAGACGGATGTGCAAGAGGAACTCAAGTGGGATCCGAAAGTGGATGCACGCCATATCGTGGTCACGGCTCACGACGGAGCGGTCACGCTGAGCGGGTTCGTTCCGACCTACTTCGACAGGTTGCAAGCGGTAGCCGCCGCCGAAAATGTCCACGGAGTGAAGGCAATCGCCGACGAACTTGAGATACACGTTCACCAGACGAATGCCAAGCAAGATTCCGATATCGCCGATTCGGTAGTGCACATATTGGAGTGGACCTCGGCGCTCTCGGATCAAGACATCCGGGCCACGGTGTCCAACGGACGTGTCACGCTCACAGGCGAGGTCGACTGGAACTACCAGCGTGAAGTCGCAGAGCGAGCAGCGAATCATCTCGTCGGAGTCACGTCGGTGACCAACCAAATCACGGTAAAACCACAGGTCACGGCAAAAGAAGTGGAACGACAGATCATGAACGCCCTCGCGCGACACGCGGCGCTCGATTCCCGTCACATCCATGTGACGACATCGGGCACAAAAGCGATCCTGAGTGGTCATGTCCACTCGTTTGATGAGGCACAAATCGCGAAGAATGCCGCTTGGTCCGCGCCTGGAATCTCGGCGGTTGACGACGATCTCCTCGTCATCGATCCTTCGGCGCAGAAGGAAGGATGAGGCGGCCACGCGTTCGGATATCCCCACTGCCCGGTTCATGGAGGAAACGGAGCCACACGATGAAGACCGAACGGATGACCCAGGGGAAGTGCAGGGACCTTCCCTGGGATGTCTTCTTCCCAGGTGATGGGGTGGGCGTGTCGGCGGCACAAAGATCTGCGCGACATGCCCGGTGTCACACGACTGTCTCAGAGGCCATTCCTTCGAAGTGGATATACTTCTCCTGTGCCTAGGCGATCCCTCGAAGAGTTGTCTTCGGACGAATGTTTTGCGCTGCTCGGGCAAGAGACCGTCGGACGGCTTGTCTATGTGGACGATCTGGGACCAGCTGCAGTTCCGGTCAACTATGCCCTCGCTGGTCAAGGCATCGTCTTCCGTTCTGAGGAAGGATCCAAGATCTCCGCCTTGCGCGAACACGATGTTGCCTTCGAGGTCGACCGAATCGACGAAGCCAGCCATTCCGGATGGAGCGTTCTCGTTCGTGGCACCAGCGAAGAGGTCGAATTCGAGCACCTTCACGAACTGTTGAGCCGGGTCACCGGCTACGTACCGCTACCCTGGAAGAAGGGGATCCACAGAATCTGGGTGGTTATTACAGCGAAGACGGTGACCGGTCGGCGCTTGGCAGACTTCGCCGATGAGGACTTTTTTTGAGCCATGCCTCGCCTTGGCTCTGTCTGGCCACTGCCGACCGGCGCAAGGCAGACCGGGTCGAACCGTCCAACATGCACGGAAATGTGCCTGTGTGTCATCCAATTCCAACTCGTCGAGGGTCAGACCGGACCTCATAGATCGGTCCACATGCGCTGATGGGGCTGGACCGAGATACTTTCCGATCTTCGCTATGGAGAATTGCCTGCGGGATTGGCGCATGTCTCGTGGGACCGCAACGGTGCGTGATCGACCCCCGACAGGAACGACACGATTTCATCGGTGAGCCGTTGCGGCCGGAACCTCAACTCGAGAGGCGAGCGGGCCCGGACCAACGCGGCGTTGGGCATTCGCTCCACCAGGCTGACCGCGTCGTCAAACGGATGGATGAGGTCATTGCGGTGCGCGAGCACGACGGTCGGGACCAAGATCGCCCGGCGCTGCTCTTGCGTAGGAGCCACGGGGCCGACCAGCACACCGTGGAGCACCGCCGCCATCGCATCAGGGGGCAGCGAGGCCGCGTTCATCAAGCTGTTGAAGGGCCCGAATCTCGTCCGAGGGATCCGGCGCACCAAGCCAGAGGTGACGTTCATCACCCTACGGCCGTAATGGGCCGCGAAGACAGCGGGCACGAATACCATCGCCGCGGCCGGAACTGCCCGCTCAAGAACGGGCATCTCGAGCACCAAAGCCCGGACGCGCTCGGGGTAGCGAGTGGCAGCGAACAGGCTCACGTTCGCGCCGAGCGAGATACCCCCGAGCACCGCCTCATGCGCTCCGAGATGGTCGAGCAGGGCGACAACCTGATCTGCATAGCTGTCGATGCGATACTCCGACGCGTGGATCGGTTTGTCACTGCGCCCGTGCCCTAGCAGGTCCAACAACGCGACCCGATAGCCGCGCTCGGCGAGGGCACTGGCGATTCCCCGGTTCAGTTCCGCATCGAGGAGCAGGCCATGCAGATACACAACGAGTGGACCCGCGCTCGGGCCATAAACGTCGTAGACAAGTCGATGACCGTGCCAAGTAAAGGATAGGTCTAACTCCACCGCGAAGACGCTCATGAGTTCATCACCCTGTTCCCTTTCCAATTTCGAACTACCTCGAGGTCCCTGACTCACCACCCGAGGGATAAGACAGCCCTCACGTCGCTGCTCGAATCACGCAACCCGACGCCGCCGACGAGACTTATCGTCACGCTGATTCGGAGGACCTCTCCGCTCCTGTAGCCCGAATCGGTGTCACGTCAATCTTTGGAGCCATTGCTTCACCTGACGCGGCCGCTTCGCGAGCAAGAAACGTTCCCAGTTCAGAGATAGTGCTCATCAACGGCGCTGGAAACACAACCGTGCTGTTCTTGTCGACGGCTATCTCAACGAGACTTTGCAAGTTTCGTAACTGCAGGGCCAAGGGATGAGCCATCATGATGTCCGAGGCATCACCCAATGCCGCTGCAGCCAGGGACTCCCCTTCGGCATTGATGATTTTGGCTCGCTTCTCCCGCTCTGCTTCGGCCTGTCGAGCCATTGCCCGCTTCATGCTGTCGGGCAACTGAATGTCCTTGAGCTCCACCAGGGTCACTTCGACACCCCAGTCGGTGGTGGTCTGATCGAGAATCTCTCGGATGTCGAGATTGATGCTGTCGGTCTCCGACAGCGTCTCGTCCAGTGTGTGCTGACCGACGACCTTTCTCAAAGTGGTCTGGGCAATCTGATCAATGGCGGCATCGACGCTTTCAATAGCGACCACCGACTTCACCGCGTCCACGACGCGGAAATACGCCACCGCGGACACGTCCACGCTAACGTTGTCCCTGGTGATGATGCCTTGCGACTGAATCGGCATCGTCACGATCCGCAGCGATACGCGCCGTAGATTGTCCACGAAGGGAATGATCGCCCGCAACCCGGGATCACGAGTCCCAATCACTCGGCCCAACCGGAACAGGACGCCCTGCTCGTACTGTTTCACGATCCTGAGCGCCAATGCCAAGACAAGTAAGGCAAGGACTACTGCGATGACAAGGACCGTGAGAAAGATACCCATGGTTTAATCCTTTGGTGATTTCGGCCCGGCCAGTAGAGCCGAAGGTCCTCAATCCAGCACCCAGTGGAAAGCTCCAGTACACCCGTACCTCAAAGCGGGACACTCGGTGGCTTCGGACTGCGACCATTTGTAGGCCAGTAGACAATGGAACAAGGAGACCTGCCACTGCGTCTCGTGACCCCCTAGGGGACGGCACGCTCCTTGATCAGGCCCAAACACGCCCCGTCATTGGGCCCCATGACTACGTCCTGCGCTATCTCGGGCGCGATTGTCAACGATTAGTATCTGGTCCTTGACGTTATGTGTTCTGTTCTGGCGCGGCCGAGGCCTCCTTCTGCGGATGATTCCTAGGTCTTAGAATGCAGAAGCACTGGACCTTGTTCCTTTCCGCGATGCTCTTAGACGCTCAGCGGATAGGTGAC
>PMLV01000218.1 GCA_003160635.1 Acidimicrobiaceae bacterium
CGGACTTTCTCGTGGCCACGGACAGACCCGAGCAAATGCCCAGGTCAGATGCATCAAAATATAGTGGGGTGTTCATGAAACCCTTCTGACCAGGGGTTGGGGGGGACTGACAGGGAGATCTCCACAGATTAAGGACAGGAGTCTCCACAATGTCCTGGCCAGGTCGACCGTCAGTTCGTTTCGCGAATTCGGGTTTCTATAAAGTATGTCATGTAGTTTCAGCTCTCGTCGATCTTCACGCGGATAGGAGGCGGGAGCGCCCCGCCCCGAGCCCGTTGCGCAACCTCCAGCCGATGGAGCAGCCGGTCGTACTCCTTATCGAGGTGGGCGATCCGTCGTTCGTGACTGGCGAAGTCCGCATCATTTAGGACGAGTGCGTTGGTCCGCATGATCGCTTTATTGCGCTGATCGTCGGCCCGACGCACCATTTGGTGTACTAAGGCGTCATCGATCTCGGAGTCAATACGGGCGAGGACGTGGAAGACGTCGGTTTTCATTGCCGTGGCCGCCACCTCGACGCCTTCGAGGACATGACGGACGGTGACGGCCTCGAGATCGGGCACGGTCGGGTCATTGGCTGAAGCGGGCCAGTTTCTCGGGTGCTCCATGTTCGTTGCCCTCTTGAAGGCGGTGAGGAACGAGGCCACCAACAGCGGGGGAATGGTGTCGGCAGGGCTCCCGAGCCTCAAAAGTTCCATCGCTTGGTGGGCATCGAAGGGGTCGCTCGACCACCAAGCCGCCTCGTCCTCGGGCAGGCCCATGAGCTCGGGATCAAATGACGCACGGGTGTAGTGCTCGACGGCGTCGGCCTGGTGCTGAAGGGTCTCGGTCAACCAGCGGTCCTCCCGGTGTCTTTGCCAGCGGTTGAAGGCGAGCTGCTCCACGACAGTGTCCTGGTAGTAGTCCTGAGGCTGGAACGACTCGCGCATCCCTGCCATGTGCTCCAGCCAGTCGTCATCTTGCTCGTCTTTGATGATCTGGCTTTTGGCGTAGATCCCGTGCTTGGTGGCATTTTGAGACGACCGGCGCTTACCGTCGGGCGTGCGAGGTCCACCGCCTCGGGGACGCGAGGACGTGGTCGAGGGGTCGACCTGGTTCCTGGGAGCTGGCGTCTCGCCACCCTGCTCGTGCTCAACGTTGACCGTCATTTCACACCATTACTTTCCGTCGGCGGTGCCGAATCCTCGTTACCTCAAGTCCCGTGATGGGTTCTTCCCATCTCGGTATGTCAGTTGCGCACCGCCCAGGGTAGGAGATAGAAAACAAAAGGGGTGGACTCCAAATCGGCCTTGACCTGGACTGTCGGAATGCTCCCACCATCCCTGGTGCGTCCCTAGGATGACCTCACCATCAAGAGCGGTAGAGGGACATGGCCCGTTGACACCGCCGCAACCTGCCTTGGCAAGGTGCGAACGCCACGACGATGGGGGAGCAGATGAAGCGGTTATCGCCATCAGGCAGGGTGTACTCGTGCTATTCGTGCCGCAGCGGGCACGACGTGCATTTCATCCAGGCCCGTCTGTCGTGGGAAGACCCCGATCGGGCTCCGGTACCCGGGCACATCCAAGAGGTTTATGACGACGGCACCGTGGTCGTCGAAGATGCTCAGGGCCAGGTCATACGTCTTTGGAATCACGACCCTGAGCGGCTTGCTCGCCTCGCCGGGGCCAATGACAACCAGATCGGGATCCAGTTAGGTCTCCTGCTCCTCAGGACAAAGAGCACTGACGGAGGCTTCTATCTCTTCTGTGTCTGTCCCGAAGACCTCCGAACGCCGTGCTGGAGACGTCGAATTCCAGGAATTCCCGAGAGCGGACAGTCGATCGGCTTCCCCGCCCATTTCGAAAAACTCAGAGCAGCGCAGCAGGATCACGGGCTCCGCCAGATGGCAAATGATCCTTGAAGGCATTTTTGACCAAATGCAAGCAACGTAGGCAGCAGAACCCGAACGCTTTGCAGCTCCCATCAAACTTGGCTATTGCCAGACGGCGGAGGCCCACGTCATGTCTGCACCGAACCAAGCCACGACCACGAGGTCTCCCGAATCGATGCGACTGTGATCGGCCGCATCAATGAGGGCCAGGGGGACGGAGGCGGCACTTGTGTTGGCAGTCCAGCAGATCACCGAGGCAACGCACTCGGGGACGATGCCGAGGCAGCGTGCCCCCGACGGAGGAGTCGCTGAAACGGCCGACGACGGATTCAGCCTCAAGGGAATCGACTTCACACATAATCCGGGCGTCCCAGGCGCCCAGATTCATTCGGCCTCACTCGCTGAATCGGCAAAGGCCGGCTTCATTTACGAATCGCTGGAGGACATCGTCATGACCGAGACAAACGCACAGCCGCAACCGACGCACTGGGAGGCACGACGCCAGCGCATGGCCACCGAACTCCTCGAGTCAGCCCAGCGAGCCGAGGAAGACATCACTGGGGCCAGCCTCCAAGACCTCGAAGCCCTGGCCGCGCTTCGATTCGGCTGAGGGAAATGGCCATGGATGACGACAACGAGATGAGTCCGGTCACCACCGATCGCCAGCGCCGTTTGGCCACCGACCTGGCAGCCCATGTCGAAAAGGCACAGACGAAGCCAGCTGAAGACTGGACGATTCAAGACCTCGAAGCCCTCGCCGCGGCCTGGGGCTGATCTCATGTTCTGGAACGTGACCGAGCTGGCTCAGGGGATTAGTGGCCCTCTGATGGTAGCGTTCCTTTCTGCCGGCGGTGCGGGCTTTCGCCTTGTCTGAGGCCTTTCTCTCGTGCCGCTGGCAACTTCTAAAGGTTTGGAACGACGAGGTCGTCGGGGCCGATCGTCGTTCCATTACGCCGGCCGACGACGGCCGCCAATCACCGTCGTCGGCCGGACCAATCGCTGTGCTCCGTGTCCTCGTGTCCTCGTCGCAGCGGAGCACTCGGCTGCCGGCGGCACGGGTCCTTCCCCGTTTGCGATGACCCGGGTTTCCTCCCGTGTCGTCGGCGAGCTCTATTGAGGCGGTCTGATGGCCGCTGGGCACCGAGCCAAGCGCCGCCCGATCTTTCGCCGACGCAGGCGAACGGTGACCCTCAGCGACGCCCGGGACGGCCTGTACCGCCGCGTACGACGCCATCATCGCGCTCAATGACGGCGACGATCGGAGCGAAGTACGGCGGGAGTCTCGTTTACATCGGCGCCCTTCGGCCAGCCACCTGAAACGACGAAAGGCGCCCCGAAGGGCGCCCGTCGTGGACCGGCTTATCGATTCCAGTGTTGCAGATAGGTATGTCAGGCCGGATGGTTATCGCTCTCTAAGCGGCCGGAGTCTTCTTTTCCCTTCGCAAGCAGAGCGGACAGGTCCAGAGGTGAAGGGCTCCAAAAACCCGATCGCACCGATCAGTCGTGATTCGAAGCCTCTACCCGTCTCCTGCGTTGCCGATGCTTGCGCTGGATGATCCCTGATCGGGAGCGCCCTAATGTTCCAGGCCACGGAGGAGTATTCACAAGGGGTCCGGAGCGCTGACCCCGTTCAGTGCGACAATCGCATTTTCGGCGGCACGGGGAGCGCCGTCGCTCCTCAACACTGGTCTGGCTACGCGGCCACCGGGAAATACTCGTGAATGAGGCCACCAAGCACGTCGTGACGACGGACGTGCAACGAAAGGGGCGCGGTGACTACTCTGTCGGGCACGGGCACGCTGAGCTCGATACCTCGGTGCGGGCGCTGCTCGTTG
>PMLV01000329.1 GCA_003160635.1 Acidimicrobiaceae bacterium
CGGGGTCGGAGTCGGGGTTGCAGCGACCGCGGAGGCGCTCGGACGGGACGACGGAACGTCGTGCGGAGGAGGCACGTACGCGCTCGGCGCTCGCCCCAGCAGCAGCAGCACCACGGTGAGCACCGCGATCACGCCGAGGACGGAGATCGCCCCCACGATGCGCCCGGTGTGGTGATGCGGAGGCGGAGCTGCCGAGATCCTCGGCATGGTCGGCGATTGCGACGACGCCACGGGCGGCGGGGCTGGAGTCGCAACCGGCGCAAAGACCGGCGGCTGCGGGGGCGGAGGAATCCACGGCACGGGCACCGACTGGGCCGCAGGAGGCGGCGGGAACGACGAGATCACGAGCGTCTTCGGAATCGGCGCGGGAGCGGGGGCGAAGGGCGGCGGGGGCTGCGNNGGTGGAGGAGGAGGCGGAGGGGCCGCGACCGCGGGGGGCACACGCACCGGTGAGATCCCCATGAGGGTCGGCTGCTGCGAGGAGGGCGGCGCCCCACCGCTCATCTTCACGGTCGGATGCTTCGGCGGTGGCGCGCCGCTGATCTTGAGGGTCGGCGATTGCGCCACGGGACGCGGCGGCGCGGTACGAACATGCGACCCCGCCGGGGCCCGCGGCATCACCTCGGTGGCATCCGGCGCAATGGCCAGCATGTTGGGGATCGTCATGTCCGCCGACGAATCGGGGATCGTCTGCATGGGCCGCCGCGACACCGTCGCCGCGAGATCCTCCGGTGCGGCCGGCGGCCTCACTCCGGTCATCGCATCGACCAGTCGCTGCGTCCCGTCCTCCAGGTTGAAAGAGAGCCGCAGCGCAGCGGCCACCTCCTCCGCCGTGATCGTCCGCTTCGCCGGGTCCTTCTCGAGCCCGCGGTCGACCGCGTCGAGCACCTCGAGCGGCAGCTCGGGCCGCAGCGCGCCGAGCGAGGGGAATGCCGGCTCGGCCATCGACCGCAGCACGTCCATGTCCGACGCGCCCCCGCGCACGATGGCCTTGCGCCCCACGAGCAGCTCCCAGAGCAGCAGGCTCGCCGCGTACACGTCCGCGCGGTCCGTCACGGTCTCGCCGCGCACCTGCTCGGGAGCCATGTACCCGTAAGTGCCCTTGATGAAGCCCGCCTGGGTCTTGTCGTTGTCGACGCCCGCGACCTTGGCGATCCCGAAGTCGGCGATCTTGACCTGCCCGTCCCAGGGTATGAGCACGTTGGACGGGTTGACGTCGCGGTGGATGACCGGCGCCAGCGCTCCCGTCTCCGGATCGCGCGCGTTGTGTGCGGCCGACAGCGCCCCGAAGACGCGCCACCCCACGTAGAGCGCCGCCGCGTCGTCGAGGAACTTGCCCCGCTTGACCAGCGCGCGAAGCTTGTGCAGCGGCATCCCGTCGACGTACTCGAGCACCATCACGAGCTGCTCGGCGTCCGAGAAGAAGTCGTACAGCTCGACGATGGCCGGGTGCGACAGGCGGGCGTAGGCCGCGGCCTCGGCGGCGAACATGCGCTCGAACTGCTCGTCCTCGCGGAACTCCTGCAAGAGGAGCTTGAGCACCACCGTCCGCCCCTTGGCCTTCGGGCCCTCGCTCTGCGCGAGCAGGACGTCGCTCGTGCCCCCCGTCGCGATGCGGCTCAGCACCCGATAGGTGCCGATGCGCGCGGGGAGGCTGCCGTCGGACTCCATCGTCTGGTGCGCCCTTCGGGCTGTCGGCTCGCGCCAACCAGGCGCGAGACCTCAGCGGCTACGGTTCAGGCGGGGCGTTCGGCCAGGTCGGCCTCGACGGTGTCGAGCAGCTCGTTCGCGCGCCCCTCGTCGATTCCCAGACCCTCGGCCAGGGCGTTGAGCGTCTCGTTCTCCTCGTCGGCGATCGCGTTGTCGGCGAAGGCGACCGCGGCCGCGAGCACGAACGCGACCTCGGCGCGGGCAGCATCTTCGTGGAGCATCGAGATGACCTCTTGCAGGCGCGCGTCGCGCCCGTCGGTCTCGACGTTCTTCGCGGACGTGGCCAGCATCGACTCGATGTGCACGCCGCGGATCGTGTCGCCCGACAGGTTGCGCAGGGCGCCCTTGAGCACCTCGCGCTCGTCGTCGGTGATCTTCCCGTCGGCAGACATCATGAGGTACATCGCCTCGCAGATCGGCCCGTACTCGGCGGCGACCGTGGCCTGCTCTGCCTGGTCGGGGGTGAGCGGCGCGGCGCCGATGGCGACGGAGGGTCGCTGCCCTCGCGTGCGGAGCTGGTCGCGGAGGCGAGCAATCGTGGAGTTCGAGAGCCAGATCATGAGCCCGAGCCTATCTCAGTCGTCCGCCTTGAACAGGTCTTCGAGGTCGTTCTTGGTGAGCTTCTTGGCCCCACCCACGTCCTCGGACAGGACCGCCCCCACGAGCTCCCGCTTCTTCTCGGCGAGCTCGAGGATCTTCTCCTCGATCGTGCCCTTGGCGATGAGCCGGTAGGTCGTGACGACCTTGGTCTGGCCGATGCGGTGGGCGCGGTCGGTGGCCTGGTCCTCGACCGCCGGATTCCACCAGGGGTCGAAATGGATGACCGTATCGGCGGCGGTGAGATTGAGACCGCTGCCGCCCGCCTTGAGCGAGATGAGAAAGACCGGGGGCCCGTCGTCCCTCTGGAAGTGGTCCACCCGCTCGATGCGGTCCTTCGTGGACCCGTCGAGGTACTCGTAGGCCACCCCGTCCTCGTCCATCGCCCGCTTGACGATCTGCAGCATGCTGACGAACTGGCTGAACACCAGCACCTTGTGGCCGCCCTCGATCGACGTCTCCACCAGATCACGCAGCGCGACGAGCTTGCCCGAGTCCTCGTCGCCGAACTCGCGCGGCAGCCCCAGCAGCCGAGGGTCGCAGGCCGCCTGCCTCAGCCGCGTGAGGCCCGCGAGGATCATGATGTGGCTTCGCGCCAGCCCGTGCCGCTCGACCTCGCCGAGCACCTGCTGGCGGACCTCCTTGAGCACGGCGGCGTAGAGCGCGGCCTGCTCGCCGGTCAGCTCGCAGAACTGGTCGGTCTCGATCTTCTCGGGCAGATCCTTGGCGACCTCGGACTTGGTGCGGCGCAGGATGAATGGGTGGATCGCTGCGCGCAGGCGCGCGGCAGCGTTCTTGTCGCCCGCGTCGATCGGGCGGGAGTAGCGCTCCTCGAACTTGTCGAGCGGGCCGAGCAGGCCCGGGGAGACGAAGTCGAAGATCGACCAGATCTCGCTCAGGCGGTTCTCGATGGGCGTGCCGCTCAGGGCCAGCCGCCGGTCGGCCCGCAGCCGCTTGGCCGCGCGGGCGGTGGCGCTCAGCGGGTTCTTGATCTGCTGCGCCTCGTCGACGATCACGTAGCGCCAGTCGATTTCCTTGAGCAGCTCCTCGTCGCGGCGCAGTAGCGCGTAGCTCGTCACCACGACCTCGGCGTCCTCGAACTCGTCCTGGCGCTCCTTGCGCTCGGCGCCGTGCCACAGGGCGTGCCTCAGCGAGGGCGCGAACTTGTCCATCTCGCGCAGCCAGTTGGTGACCACGCTCGTGGGGGCGACGATGAGGACCTTGAAGGGCTTGCGCTTGCCCTCGATCTTCGCGTCCTCGTTCTTCACGGCGAGCAGCAGCGCGAGCGTCTGCACCGTCTTGCCGAGACCCATGTCGTCGGCCAGACAGCCGCCAAGTCCGGCATCGGTCATGGCGTGCAGCCACGTCACACCGCGGAGCTGATAAGGACGGAGCTCGACATTGGTGGCCAATCCCGGTGGCACGCCAAGCTGGTCGTGCCCGGTTTCGGTCAACGCCGAGAGACGCTCGGCCAGGTCGGCCAGTGGCCCTTCGGCGACCACGGCGACGGCTTCGCCGTCGAGATCAACCGTCCCGGCCAGAAGCGCGCCGAGGGCCTCGGCCGCCGTCAACCGCTGCTGCCGACGCGCCTTGAGGCGCTCGAGGAGGGCCGGGTCGGCGGCGACCCAGCGACCGCGCAACCGCACGAGGCCCCGCTTGGCCTCAGCGAGCTGATCGACCTCCTCTTCGGACAGCAGCTCGCCGTGCAAAGTGGCCTGCCAGCGGAATTCCACCAGGGTGTCCAAGCTGAAGCCGGCCTCCATGACCACGCCGGGAGTGGGCACGATCGAGGCACGGAGCTCAATGCCATCAGCCAGGATCTCCGAGGGCCAGAGCACCTCCAACCCGGTGCCCTGTAAGAGTGTGGCTCCGTCCGCCAGCAGCTCGGCCAGCAGATCGTCGTCGAGATCGAGGCCCGTTGGGGCCCGCTCGTGCAGCAGTGGCTCGAGCGGCGCCCAGGCACGGGCGCCCCGACGCAGCGCGCGCAACAGGTCCGTCTCGGCGTCATCACCGAAGCGTGAGACCACCGCGACTGGCGAGACGTACAGATCAGCAGCATCGACGATCAGGCTCGTCTCGGCCCGGCTGGTGAGCTGCAGTACGGCACGGGCAGACGGAGCTGGACGATCCGTCTGCCCGTGACCCTTCCTTCGCCTCCTTCCCGGATCCGGTGCAGCGTCACCGACCGTCGTTGCGCTCGCGTGCGCGCCGGCGGGCGGGTCGAGCTCGATCCGAAGAGCGACGTCGGCGCCTCGTTGACCGGCAAATCCACCGGCCGCGTCCACCAGCCAGGGACGGAGGTCCGCCGCACGAATGGGCTCAGCGGTGGCAAACGGCACGCCACGTTTGGCGCCGCTCTCGGTCTTGGTCGACATGCCACCACCGACGACGGGTGCGGCTGCTGTTCGAGGAAGGGTGTCGGCTAGGGCATCCCATGCCGCCCGGATCAGGTACTCGGGTGAGCGAAGTCGCAGCGGCGACGACCGGTCAAGTGCCAGAGCGTGCGCGGCCGGGGGAAACGCGGCGCCGAGTTCACTGAGCAGCCTCCGGTCGCCGGGATCGAGGGGACCGGCACGCCACGCGTCCCAACCCAAGGCGGTGACCGAAGGATAGAGACGACCGCGGGCAATGAGTCCCAGTCCCATCGCGAACGCTCTCGACCAGGCCTCGGCGCCCGGCACGTCATTGAGGTGGCGGACCAGCGTGATCGCCTGAAGAACGGGTACGCGTCTGGCCGAGACGGTTCGTCGCCGGACGCCAGTGCCGGTCACAGTCGGCAGAACGACCTCAATCTTATTGGGGAACAACCGAGGATCCGCAGTGGCCGGTGATCGAGAGCAGTCGTAGATGACGAGCCCGCCCAGCCGGGGCGGATCACCTGGCTCGAAGGTGACCGCATAGCTGCCAGTGGAAAACGCCTTATCCAGGGCCAGCCGGACATCGCCTAAATCTGATGAATCCCTCAAGCCGCCCACCGGCAACGATGCTACCGGTGAACAAACCTCGTCTCCTCCAGCGTCAGCTTCTCAGGCAATCCAGTCCGGCGGAACCGTGAAGCGGGCCCGCAACACGAGATGTGCATGTAGGGCGCGGGCGTCGCGCAGACGACCGATCGAGTCGGTGGGGACTGAGGACGAGCCGGTGAACGCAACGCTCCGCCCAACGGCGGGCATCGTCCGGCTTCGGTAGAGCAACGGTGGGGGCTGTCCGTGCCACCAGTCGTAGATGGCATCGGCCAGAAACCCGCAAGTTTCGAGCAATAGATCGGGATCCACGCGACCACTGGTGACAATTCTTCCGGTGCTCACGCGGTCGTCTAGGCCTAAGACGTCGAGGTTCCTCTGATGGGTGAGATGAAGCGCGGGCGGGATGGGGCCTAACGCCATGAGCCAGTGATCACCATCGGCCTCTGTAATGGTGCGAGACGGGAAGCGCTCACGGGCCGCCACCATCGGGCTGTTGGCTGCGTATCTGACTCGGAATCGTCCGGACAGCGGGTCGAATCGACCTCTG
Source organism: Acidimicrobiaceae bacterium (assembly GCA_003160635.1). Lineage (GTDB taxonomy): Bacteria > Actinomycetota > Acidimicrobiia > Acidimicrobiales > RAAP-2 > Bog-473. The sequence continues at coordinate 5,821 of PMLV01000329.1, forward strand.
GGGCTCGGGTACGGACTCCAGTCCCAGTCACCGGGAGGGGTGGCTTCAATCCTCCACCAAGGACCACCGGTGGAGGATGTCCGTAGCCCCGCTGGTCGCTTCTCCGGGAAAACCGTCAGGACTGATCCACGGAGGCAAGTATGAGACGAATCACTGTTTCGGGCCGTTCACTGGCGAGCAGGTCGGCCAGGCTTCGACCACCCAGATCCTCACGAGGAGCCCTCATCAGAGCGTCCGCCGCCCGGGGATCAGGAGCGACCTGTGAAAGGGCATTGAGTACAAGTGGAAGCCCCAGCCGTGTTTCGCCGCGTCGCTTGTCAAACTGCCACGCCGGGTGGAGTGCATGGGCACCCGATCTCCAGGCAAGAAGCTGACCCCGGCGGCGGCGCCGGTCGACTCCCTTGCGGTCATTTACTGAGTGCAAGAGTGCAACGACCTCGGCTGTGTCGAGTGCCGAGGCGGAAGCAGTCTCGCGACGTTCTCGCAGACGCCGTTCATTGACAAGCCGCGCCGCTCGGAGCGCTCCTACAGGCACGTCTCCGAATGGGTCATCTGTGCCCTCGGCATCCTGCGCTATGAAGAGAACGGCTTCGGCGAGGCCCGGGTCCTCACTTGTCTGTTTTTCGAGAACCCTGATGGCGTCAGCCAGTGTTGTGACCATTCGTAAACCTCCTGAATGGAGTCTACACAGTCTACAAATCCGCGTCTACGGTGTCTACATTGCCGGCCCGCCGAGCCGCCGATGTCCAAGCGGGCCGCCCAACTCTTACAGATCCCATGCTTCGTCACCGTAGGTGCGCTCCGATTGCCATCCGATTGCGGAAGTCACCTAAATTTCGTCGAGTCGGTGGCACTTCTCAGGGCTCTCGCACCCATGTCCGAACTGCATGTCGATCGAAGTGATCTTGTCTCTGGTTGGAACCAGCGCAATCAAGAGGTTCCTGTATGTGTCAGTCCTGCCGACGAAGGAACAATCCGTTTGTCGACTGGCCGTCGTGTCATGTCCCGGTTGCTTACATCGTTGCTTTCACGGGATGTCGAGGACTCGAAAGTTCCCACGAAATATACCACTTGAACTGGTACTTTATGGTGGAGGCGATGGGACTCGAACCCACGAACCTCCTGACTGCCAGTCAGGCGCTCTACCAGCTGAGCTACGCCCCCGTAGCGAGACTTCCCAGGTAACGGGTGTGTAGTTCGGCTGCCGCACCCCGGGCCGGATCATCTGGGGAGCCACGCATGATGCACGCACGCCGCGGCGCCCCCGTCAGGTCCGGAGCTAGACCTTAGCTTCTGTGGCGAGGGGCATCCCCAAACCGGCCGCGCCCTTTCTCCGCCCGAGAGCCCCACCCGCCGTTCGCCTCGCGTGTCCCCCCAGCCAGTAGGGTCATTCCCGTTCCCGACCTGCCGGACGCCCGGTGCCCGGCGCCTCCAGAGATGACCGTTCCCCTATGACCAGCCTTACGAATCGCATGCATCGAGGCGACAGGGAGGCGGGGAAATCTGTCGACAGGTCGCGCATCCCGCGCGGATGGCGGCTGGTTCTCATTGTCGGCGGGTTGACCATTTTCGGGCCGCTCTGCATCGACATGTATCTCCCGGCGCTGCCCCGGATCAGCGCCGACCTTCACGCCGGCACGTCGGCGGTCCAGCTCTCGGTGACGGGTTGCCTGGTCGGCATCGCCCTCGGCCAGTTGGTCATCGGACCCATCAGTGACCGCAAGGGGCGCCGTGGACCTCTCTTTCTCGGGCTCGGCCTCTTCATCGTCTCCTCCGTGGCCTGCAGCGCGGCCTCCTCGGTGTTCGTGCTCGACGGCTGCCGCTTCGTGCAGGGTGTCGGCGGCGCCGCCGGTGTGGTGATCTCGCGGGCCATCGTGCGCGACTTGTTCGAAGGCCCCACGGCGGCGCGCTTCTTCTCGACGCTCATGCTGGTGACCGGGCTCGGGCCGATCATCGCGCCGCAGATCGGTGCATTGATCCTTCGTGTCACGTCCTGGCGCGGCATCTTCGTCGCGCTGGCCATCGCGGGCTCGGTGCTCCTCGTTGTCGCCTTCGCCAAGGTCCCCGAGACCCTTCCGCTCGAACGACGGCACGCCGGCGGCCTGCGCTCGATCGTGGGCACGATGGCGGAGGTCGGCCGGGACCCCACCTTCGTGGGCTACGCCATCGTCGTCACGCTCGGGTTCGGTGCGATCCTGGCCTACATCGCGGGATCCTCGTTCATCCTTCAGGGGATTTACGGGATCTCCCCCCAGCTCTTCGGCACGATCTTCGGCATCAACGCGGCCGGGATGGTGGTGGGCGCCCAGATCAACGGGCACTTTGTCCACCGGCTTGGGAGTGGCCCGCTCCTGAGCATCGGCCTCACGTGCATGACCAGCGGAAGTCTCCTCTTCCTGCTGGCGGTCTCCACCAATTGGGGCGGGCTCGGCGTCATACTGCCGTCGCTCTTCCTCGTGCTGTTCGGGTTGGGTTTCGTCACGCCCAATGCCACGGCCCTCGCGCTTCAGAACCATCCGCAATCAGCCGGGGCGGCATCCGCACTCCTCGGGAGCGCGCAATTCTTGGTCGGGGCAGGGCTTGCGCCCCTGGCGGGGATAGGGGGCAACCACGATGCGCTTCCGATGGGCATTCTCATGATGTCGCTGGCCGGCGGCGCCACCGCGGTGCGCCTCTCTTTGTTGCGGGCGACGAAGACCAAGACGGCGGTGTCCTTTGAGTCGGCGCCGATCACCGGCGTCTGACCGACCCGACCGGGACATCAGCCGCCTCACCGACGCCCTCCCGCCACGGCACACGGGCCTCGCACACGAACGTACGACTCGCCCTCGCCTACCCTGGTGGGATGGCTCGGGCGTACGACGTCGTCGGAATTGAACAGAAGTGGCAACGGCATTGGGAGGAAGCTGGGACTTACCAGATCGACAACGACGACCCGCGGGAAAAGTTCTACGCCCTGTGCATGTACCCCTACCCGTCGGGGCCGGCACACCAGGGCCATGTGCGCAACTACACCTTCGGTGACCTGGCCGTTCGCTACCAGACCATGCTCGGCCGGGGCGTGCTCAGCCCGTTCGGGTTCGACTCGTTCGGCCTCCCGGCGGAGAACGCCGCCATCAAGACGGGCACCCATCCCCGTACGTTCACCGAGGCCCGGATCAAGGAGCTCAAGTCCTCCCTGGTGCGATTGGGCGCCGTCTACGACTGGCGGCGTGAGGTGCGGAGCCACGACCCCTCCTACATGCACTGGACGCAGCTGATCTTCCTCAAGCTGTGGGAGGCCGGGCTGGCCTACAGGGCGACCGCCCTCGTCAACTGGTGCCCCGGATGCCAGACCGTGCTGGCCAACGAGCAGGTCCTTGCCGACGGCACCTGCGACCGCTCCGGGGATCTCGTGACCACGCGCGACCTCGAGCAGTGGTTCTTCCGCATCACGGCGTATGCCGACGAGCTCCTGGACGGCCTGGACGGCCTGGAGTGGCCCGAGCGCGTCAAGACCATGCAGCGCCATTGGATCGGCCGCTCGGAGGGGGCCGAGTTCGATCTCCCCGTCGTGGGCAGAGAGCATCTGGGCCTGCGCGTGTTCACGACGCGCCCGGACACCAGCTTCGGCATGACCTATGCCGTCGTCGCCCCCGAGCACCCGTTGCTCGATGCGTTGACGACGGACGCCCAGCGGGGCGCGGTCGACACGCTCGTCAAGCGGGCCGCCGCCGAGAGCGAGATCGAGCGCACCGCCACCGGCGACGCGGACGCGCTCGACAAGCGCGGGGCTTTCACCGGGAGCAGCGTGCAGAACCCGTTCACCGGGAAGCCGGTGCCGGTCTATGTCGCCGACTACGTCCTCATGGGCTACGGGACGGGCGCCATCATGGCCGTCCCGGCCGAGGACCAGCGGGACTGGGACTTCGCCCAGGTGCACGGACTTCCGATCGTGCGCACCGTGCAGCCGCCGGCCGAGTGGGAGGCACAGGGCGGGGAGGCCTACACCGGTGACGGGGAGAAGATCAACAGTGACTTCTTGAACGGCCTCGACATCGCCACCGCCAAGGCCCGGGCCATCGAGTTTCTCGAAGAAGCGGGCATCGGCGAGCGCAAGGTCAACTACCGCCTGCGCGATTGGCTGGTCTCGCGGCAACGGTTCTGGGGTTGCCCGATCCCGGCGGTCTACTGTCCCGATCACGGCGTGGTGCCGGTGCCCGAGGATCAGCTACCGGTGGTCGCACCCGACGATGTCGAATTCCTGCCGACCGGCCAATCGCCCTTGGCGCTCCACGAGGGATTCCTCCACACGACCTGCCCCATCTGTGGCGGCCCGGCCCGCCGCGAGACGGACACCATGGACACGTTCGTCGACTCCTCCTGGTACTTCTTGCGCTTCTGTGACCCATGGAGCACCGACAGGCCATTCGATCCCGCCGCGGCGCGCCGCTGGATGCCGGTCGATCAGTACATCGGAGGTATCGAGCACGCCATCTTGCACCTGCTCTATGCCCGGTTCTTCACCCGCGCCCTCATCGACGTGGGTCTTGCGCCCGGCCTGGCGCGCGAGCCGTTCACCCGGTATCTGGCGCAGGGCATGATCCGCATGGACGGCACCAAGATGTCAAAGTCGAAGGGCAACCTCATCGCGCCCGAGCATTACTACGACACGGTCGGAGCCGACGGGTTGCGATTGTTCCATCTCTTCGTCGGGCCGCCCTTTGACGACATGGACTGGACCGAGCAGACGGAGCAGGTCATCGAAGGGTGCGGTCGTTTCCTCGACCGCCTGTGGCGCACGTTCTCACCGGGCCAGAGCGAGGTCGCCCTGACGTTGCGCACCGGGGAGGAGACCGAAGAGGACCGCCAGGTGCGCAAAGCGACGCATCGCACCATCGCCGCGGTGACCGAAGACCTCGAGCGTTGGTCGTACAACACGGCGGTGGCCCACGGCATGGAGCAGCTCAATCTCCTGCAGAAGTACGCCCGGAACGAGGGCGGCCCCCATCGGGTCGTCTGGGAAGAGGCGGCAGATGCGCTGCTCTCCCTCCTGGCTCCCCTGACACCCCATCTCACGGCGGAGATCTGGGAGCGGCGCCATCCCGGCGAGCCGTCGGTGCACCTCCAACGGTGGCCGACCTTCGACCCCGATCTCGTGCGCGAAGAGACGGTGACCATGGTGATCCAGGTCAACGGCAAGCTGCGCGACAAGATCGAGGTGAACCCCGAGATCACGGAAGCCGAGGCGGAGCGGGTGGCCTTGGCCTCACCCAAGGTGGTGGAGGCTCTGGCCGGGCGCGACCCGCAACGGGTGGTCGTACGACCACCCCGGCTCGTCAACGTCGTCGTCTAGCGGAAACTCGCCAGCAGGGTCTTCCATTCGCCGGGATCCATCTTGTACGGCGTATAGAAGCTGAAGCGGTCGATGACATCGCCGAAGCGAGCCTTGACCTGCGTGGCCACGTCACCGATGGGGCAGACCACGGCGAAGGCGTCGAGGACGTCGTCGTCGATGAGCTCGCCCATCTTGACCCACTCGCCCCGCTTCGAGAGCGTGTTGAGCTCGGTCTGCAAGTCGCCCCAGCCATGGAGTGCGAGGACGGGGCGGTAGGCCGGCGTAGAGCCGTAGAAGGCGATCTGTTGGCGGACGGCCTGGGTGGCGGCCGCAACGTCCGCCTCGGTGGCCCCGGTGACCACGAATCCTGGATACGACACCGTCAGGTCGGCCCGGGACTTGCCTGCCTTGGCCGCCCCGCGCTCGAGCGCGGGCAGCGTCACCTCGCGGATGTAGCGCTCCGTGGAGAAGCCGTGGACGAGCAGCCCATCCCCGACCTCACCGGCCACCTCGGTCATGAGCTCGCCCACGGCCGCCAGCAAGATCTTGGGATGCCCGTACGGGTTCTTCTCGGGCACGAAGAACGGGGTCATCAGCGTGTGGGTATAGAACTCGCCCCGAAAGTCGAGCTTCTCTCCGGTGTCCCACGTGGCCCAAATGGCCCGGATGGCCAGAATGAGCTCGCGCATCCGCGGCGCCGGGTGCGACCAGGGCATGGAGAAGCGCTTGGTGATGTGCGGCTTGACCTGGCTTCCCAGACCGAGCATGAAGCGCCCCTTGGTCAGATGCGCCAGGTCGTTGGCCAGCACGGCGAGGTTCATGGGATTGCGCGCGAAGGCGACGGCGATCCCGGTCCCGAACTCGAGCTTCTCGGTGGCTCCGGCGCCAATGGCGATAGGGAGGAACGGATCGTGCGAGGTCTCCGCGGTCCACACGCCGTCATACCCGTTGGCCTCTGCCTGTCGCGCCGCCTCCGCGATCCCCGTGGGGTCGAACCCAATGCCGCCGTCAATCTTCACGTGTCCCGCACCTCTCCGCTCGTCACTGTGGCCTCACTGCTCCTCGCCCCGCAAGAACTTCTCGAGTTCCGCCGCGATCTCATCCCCGGAGGGGACCTCGTCGACTCCCATCGCATTTCCCTCGGAGGCGTCGATGTTCTCTTCGAGCTTGCGCACCATGGCCCGGTGCTCGTTGTTGTCGGCGATGAGCTGGTCGACCTGGCGCCGGGAACTGTCCGCGGCGTGGCGCAGAGCCGACGAGTCAAGGCTCAGGTCGGCCACACCGGCCAGCCCTTCGACCAGCGCCGCGCTCGCCTCGGGAAATGGCATGCCGGCCACGTAGTGCGGCACGCGCGCCCACAAGGTGACGACGGGGATGCCGACGTCGGCGAACGCAAGCTCCAGGGCGGACATCACGCCGGCCGGCACTTCGAGCTCGCCCTGCACGATCCCGATCCGTTCGACGAGCTCGGCCGAGGCCTGGGGAGCGGTGGCGGCCAATTTCACCGGACGGGTGTGGGGTGCCGGCGCCGGGAACGCGCCGAGACCCACCACCATCCGCACCCGCCAGGACCGGGACAATCCCACGACGGCCTCCGTGAAGGCCTTCCAGTGGAAGTCGGGCTCGGGTCCGACGAGATACAGCAGATCGGCACCCGCCGCGTCGTGGCCGTGCCGTACCACCGTCTGCGGCCACGTCAGCTCCGTGGTCACGCCGTTGACGATGTGGGCCACCGGTCGACGCGCCCGCTGATCGAGGAAGTGCTCGCCGTTGAAGGTGATCACCGGCGACGTCTCGCCCTGCCCCAACAGCGCGGCGATGGCCGTCGTGGCGCCCAGTCCGGCGTCGACCCACCCTTCGAGTGCGACAACCAGGACAGGGCGGTTGAGCACAGGCTCCTCGTGGACCGAGAAGATCTCCGTCAGACCGTCCGGGCTCACGGGGTGGCCGCCAATGCCTCGGAGGCCAGATCGGCGAGCCGGACGACCTGCGCCGGCAACGCATCGACACTGCTCGGGTCGCCGGCGCCGGCACCGGCGACGTAGCGGGCGTAGACGCCCTGGAGGATGCAGGCCAACTTCCAGTAGCCGAAGGCGCAGTAGTACCCGATCTGCGTCAGATCGAGCTCGGACACGCTGCCGTAGTGCTCCATCACCTCGGCGCGGGTGGAGAATCCCGGAGCCGTGGTGGGTGAGTGCCCGAGCACCGACATGGTGTCGTCGCTGTCGGTCCAGTAGTCCATCAAGAGGCCGAGGTCTGCCAGTGGGTCGCCCAGCGTGCACAGCTCCCAATCGAGGATGGCCCGCACCGCGCCGTTGTCATCGAGGACGACGTTGTCCATGCGGTAGTCGCCGTGCACGATCGACGTGCGTTGCTGCGGCGGGACACGGCGCGCCAGCTCGTCGCCGACGCGCTCGATCACCCCTTTGTGATCGACGCCCTCCACACGCATCTTGTCGTACTGCTCGCGCCACCGCTTGAGTTGGCGCTCGATGTACCCGTCGTGGCGCCCGAGGTCGCCGAGCCCCACCGACTCGGGCTCGACGACGTGCAGGGCCGAGAGCGTCTCGGCCATGTGGTCGCCGACGCCGCGCCGCGTGGGGATGTCGAAGGCTCGCTCGGCGTCGGGGGCATCACGCACGATGTGGCCTTCGACGAATTCCATGACGAAGAAGGGCCGGTCGTTCACGGACTCGTCGGTGCACAGGCCGATGGTCCGGGGGACCGGAATGCCCGAGGGCCCGAGCGCGCTCATGAGCCGGTGCTCGCGCACCATGTCGTGTGCCGTGGGCAGGACGTGATGGACCGGGGGCCGTCGGAGCACCCACGCCCGCCCTCCGGCGTCTTCGACCCGGTAGGTCAGGTTCGAGCGCCCGCCGGCGATCAGGGTGAAGCTCAGGGGGACCGTGATCTCGGGCACATGGTCCAAGAACCATTTGGTCACGCCGTCCGCATGAATGCCTTCGACCGGGTCTGACACGCCTCATGACGCTAATCGGTGGCGCAGCAGGGGAGAGGAGCGTCACGCAGCCATTAACCTCAAAAGGCGATGGACGTCACCGACAGCACCTTTCAGACAGACGTAGTGGCCCGCAGCGCGGAAGTCCCGGTCGTCGTCGACCTCTGGGCTCCCTGGTGTGGGCCCTGCACGACATTGGGGCCGATGCTCGAGCGGGCCGTAGCCGCCACAAATGGCGCCGTTGAGCTGGCCAAAGTCAACGTGGACGAAAATCCGCGCATCGCGCAATCGTTCGGCGTGCAATCCATCCCGGCCGTCTTCGCCATCTCGGAGGGCAAGGTGGTCGACCAGTTCATCGGCGCCTTGCCCGAACCCCAGGTGAACGCCTTCGTCCAGAAGCTCCTCCCCGCCGTCAGCGAGGCGGACATGCTGGTGGCCAACGGCGACGAGGCCTCATTGCGCCAGGCCCTCGAGCTCGAGCCCGGCCATCAAGGTGCGACGGAGGCGCTCGCCGAGGTGTTCCTCGACCGGGGCGAGGCCGCCGAGGCGTTGGCCCTGTTGGCGCGCGTCCCCGAGACGCCGAGGGTCCGCACGCTGTCCGCCCGGGCCCGGCTGATCGAGAGCGGTGTGAACGTCTCGACCACCGACGATGCCGAGGTGGAATCGCGGCTGAATGCGCTGCTCGAGCGGGTCCGGGAGGACGACGCGGCCCGGCAGGAATTCGTCGACCTGCTCGAGACGCTCGGACCCGAGGATCCACGCACGCGGACGTTCCGCCGATCCTTGGCCACCCGCCTTTACTGATGACCGCCCAGCAGCGGTGAACGTCCTCGACCTCGGTGGTCAGCGGCACGATCTCACGCACAGGGGCCTCGTGATGGGCATCCTCAACCGCACGCCCGACTCGTTCTACGACAAGGGCGCCACGTTCGGGCTCGATGCGTTCTACTTCCGGGCCGAGGCACTCGTGGCCGACGGGGCGGACATTCTCGACGTGGGCGGCGTCAAAGCCGGACCGGGGCCGGAGGTGACCGAGGCGCAGGAGTTGGACCGCGTCGTCTCCGTGATCTCCGGGTTGGCCTCGCGCTTTTCGACCCCGATATCGGTCGACACGTGGCGCGCCTCGGTTGCCCGCGCCTCCTATAAGGAGGGCGCTGTGATGGGCAATGACATCAGCGGGTTTGCCGACCCCGACTACCTGGTCGCGGCGGCCGAGTTCGGCGCCGCGGTGGTGGCGACGCACATCCGGCTGCGACCGCGGGTGGCCGACCCCGACCCGCAGTACGACGACGTGGTGGCCGACGTGAGCCGCTTCCTCACCGAGCGGGCCGGGAGCGCCCTCGCCGCCGGCCTCCCTCCCGAGCGGATCGTGCTCGATGCCGGGCTCGATCTCGGCAAGACGGCGGCGCAGTCCCTCACGCTCCTGCGCGCCTCGCCGACCTTGGCCGCGCTGGGCTTTCCGCTCCTGCTGTCCGCCTCGAACAAGACATTCCTCGGTGTCACGCTCGACCTCGAGTTGACCGAGCGTGGACCCGCATCCCTCGGCGCGGCGGCACTCGGCCTCGCCTGGGGATGCCGGATCCTGCGCGTGCACGACGTCAAGGGCACGCGCCGGGTGCGCGATGCGGCCGCCGCCGTGAGCGCAGCCGAATGAGCGCCTCCTCGTACCTGGTGAGAGGCGACGACGCGTCGCTGGTGGCCCAGGAGGTGCGCGCACTGCTGGCCGACGTCGTGGGGGACCGCGACCGTTCGCTCGTGGTCGAGGAGATCGGCGGTGGTCCCGGCGATGACATCAACGTCGGCGCAGTGGTCGATGCCTGCCTGACACCGCCTTTCCTCATCGACCAACGAGTGGTGGTCGTGCGCGAAGCCGGACGACTTCTCACGGCGGATGTGCCCCGACTGGTCGAAGTGGTGAACGACCCGTTGCCGTCGACCGTGCTGATCCTGGTCGGTGGCGGCGGCGCGGTCCCCGCTGCGCTCGTCAAGGCCATCACGGCGGCGGGGAAGGTCATCGATGTCTCCGTGAACCGTCCTGGAGACCGCAAGGCCTGGTTGCACGAGCATCTGCGCCACGCGCCGGTCAAGCTCGAACCGCAGGCCGCACAGTTGTTGGGCCAGCACGTCGGGGAAGACCTCGGTCGGGTCGAAGGCTTGCTGGGCGCCCTGGCCGCGGCGTACGGCCCGGGTGCCCGCATCTCCGTCGCCGACCTCGAGCCGTATCTCGGCGAAGCCGGCACCGTGGCCCGCTACGAAATCACCGATGCGATCGACCGCGGCGATGCGGCCGCGGCCCTCGGCGTGTTGCACCGCATGACCGAGGCGGGTGGGCTCAGCGCGGTGGAGGTGCTCTTCTCCCTCCACCGTCACTACGCCAACATGCTGGCGTTGGACGGCGCCACCATCTCGAGCGGCGAGGAGGCGGCGCAGCAGCTCTCGGTGAGCAGCGCCTTCGTCGGCAAGAAGGCGCTCGAGCAGTCACGGCGGCTCGGGAGCGCGCGCATCGGGCATGCCATCGAGCTCCTGGCTGACGCCGATCTCGACGTCAAGGGTGCCTCCGGCCTGCCGCCCGAGCTGGTCGTCGAGATCCTGGTGGCCCGGCTGAGTCGCCAGACCCGCCAGCGGGCGAGCACGTCTCGTCGCTGACCATCGTCACATCCCCGTGGTGAAATCAGGCCATGCATGAGACCCCCGGCGAACTGAGCCGGCTGCAGCAGCTTCTCGACACCAGCGCATCTGAGGCAGGACCGCACCTCCGGGGCATGCTCGGCGCAGAGCGCCGTCTCGATGCGGCGGCGCTCTGCGAACGACTGCAGGGGATGCGCCTGCTGGTCGTGGCCACCGTGACGGCCGACGGCCGCCCACTGGCCGGGCCGGTCGACGGGTACTTCCTCCACGGGACCTTCTGGTTCGGCTCGGGCCGCGACTCGGTGCGCATGCGGCACCTGGCGGCGCGCCCCGCCGTCACCGCCACCTACCTTCCGGGCCAGGAGTTGTCGGTCACCCTCCACGGCCGGGCCGAGCTCTTCGACATCCTCGACCCGGCCCACGATGAGCTCCGCCGGGCCATGCTCGATTTCTACCTGCCGACACAGGGACCTGACTTCGAGACGTGGTTGCACAAGGAGAATCCGATCGGCGCCCGGATCGTGCCGGACAAGATGCTCGCCCTTGCCTTCCCCGACTGACGGGTCGCCTGGCCCTCGGGCCGGGCCGGGATGGGCCGGGATGGGCCAGCCCAGCCCGGCGGGCTACATCCGGGTGAGCGTCAGCACTGAACGGGCCCGAGCTCGCTGACCCCCTGGCCGTGATCCCCGTACCTGGTCCCGCTCGCCATGGGTTCTTGGGCCAGGCGCGCGCCCAGGCCGACGAGTGACCATCCCAGGCGCTGGCGCACCGACCGATGCGCCAGCTGGAGCCCCGCCCCGCCGATCCGCACCCGCTCGAGATCCTCTCGTCTGTGCTCCCCGCCGAGCTGTTGCATGACCGCTGGATTGACCATGTGTCCACGGTACGACGGATTGCGGACATAATGAGTCCTCAAACCCCGAGTAACGTCGGGTCATGGACTCGGCCGCCCGGCTCCTCCGGCTCCTCGGCCTGCTGCAGAGGCGCTCTGCCTGGAGCGGCGCCGAACTGGCCGAGCGTCTCGAGGTCGAGGCGCGCACCGTGCGGCGGGACGTCGAGCGCCTGCGCTACCTCGGGTACCAGATCGAGGGCACTCCCGGGGCCGGCGGCGGGTACCACCTCGGGGGCGGCACCGAAGTCCCGCCCCTCCTGTTCGAAGACGACGAGGCGATGGCCGTGGCGGTGGTGTTGGGTGCGTCGGCCGGGGCCGCCGTGCCGGGCATCGAACGAAGCGCATTGACCGCTCTGGCCAAGCTGGACCGCTTGCTGCCGCCCCGGCTGCGCTCACAGCTCGCCGCCCTCCGAAGCGCCACGGTCGCTCTCGTCTCGCCGACCGAAATGGTCTCTACCGAGACGCTCGTCCAATTGGCCCAAGCCTGTGACAACGGTCTCCGGGCGACGTTCACCTACCGCACCCACCAGGGTCAGCTCGGCGAGCGACGGGTGGAGCCCCACCGGCTGGTGGCGACCGACCGGCGCTGGTACCTCGTCGCCTACGACCTCGAACGGGAGGACTGGCGGACGTTCCGGGTGGACCGGATCACCTCAGTGCACGTGCCCGGGCACACCTTCGTACCCCGTCACCTAGCGGATCCGGCGCGGATGGTGGCCGAAGGTATCTCGACCGCGCACTACAGCCACCGGGCCGTGGTGTCCGTCAAGGCGTCCATCGAGGACGTGGCGAAGCTGATTGCGCCCCATGTCGGCGTGTTGGAACGGGAGGGCGACCACACCAGGCTCGAACTCGGAATGGACGATTTCGACTGGTTGGCCAGCTACCTCATCGGTCTCGGTCTCGAGTTCGAGGTGATCGAACCGCGAGAGATGCGCGCGCAGATGGCCAGGCTGGGAAAGCGGCTGCAGGCGACGCACGCGGCACCCGACGCGCCTGGTGAACGCCAGGCGGCTGCGACGTGATTACTCGGCGGCAGCCTCGGCCGCCTCGGCCGCCGCGGCTTCGAGGGCGGCGATGCGACGGACCAGACGGGACTTGTGGTTGGCCGCCGTGTTCTTGTGGATGACGCCTCGAGCAGCAGCCTTGTCGATCCGCTTCACGGCCAGGCGGAGCTGCTCCGCACTGTCCTCCGCACCGATTTCAGCCGCCGCGACGGCGTTCTTGGTACGGGTGCGCAGCTCGGCGCGTACCGACTTGTTACGGAGGCGGCGCTTCTCGTTCTGGCGGTTCCGCTTGATCTGGCTAGCAATATTGGCCACGTGAAGATCCTCGATGCTTTCGAATGGGGTGCGGGCGAACGGCGCGGCGGGCGTCAGCTCACCGGTGCGGGAAGCAACCCTAGCAGGTCGCGGCACCAATTCGCCCTGCGGCCGGGCGGCCGGCGCCCCACCGGTCGGTCCGGACCTGCGGTGTGGACCGGTACGATCGACTGACCGTGCCGCGCCCTCTTACCGCCAGTGGCCCCGTCTCCATTGGGGACATCCGCAATTTCTCCATCATCAGCCATGTCGACCATGGCAAGTCGACCCTGTCCGATCGCATTCTCGAGATCACCGGGGCGGTCGATCCCCGGCTGATGCGGGAGCAGTACCTCGATTCGATGGACATCGAGCGGGAGCGGGGCATCACCATCAAGGCCCAGAACGTCCGGGTCCTCTACAACGGCCATGTGCTCCACCTCATCGACACCCCGGGTCACGTCGACTTCGGCTACGAGGTGAGCCGTTCGCTCGCCGCCTGTGAGGGGGCGGTCCTCCTGGTGGACGCATCGCAGGGCATCCAGGCGCAGACCTTGGCCAACTGTTACCAGGCCATGGAGAACGAGCTCGAGATCGTGGCCGTGCTCAACAAGATCGACCTGCCGGCGGCGGATCCCGAGCGGTGCACCCTCGAGATCGAGCACGTCCTCGGCCTGCCCGCCGAAGAGGTGCTGCAGATCTCCGCCAAGACGGGGGCCGGCGTGACCGAGCTCCTCCAGGCCATCATCGACCGGATCCCCTCACCGACGGGTGATCCCGACGCGCCGTTGCGGGCGCTCATCTTCGACTCGTCGTACGACCAGTATCGAGGGGTCGTGAGCTCCATCCGGATCGTCGACGGCACGCTGCACTCCGACGCCCGTCTCCGCTTCATGCAGGCCAACGCCGTGCATGACATGGAGGAGGTGGGCGTGCGCACGCCGGTCGGGGTCCCGGTGGATGTGCTCGGTCCCGGCGAGGTGGGCTACCTCATCGCGGGGATCAAGGACGTCGGCGAGGCCCGCTCGGGTGAGACGGTCACGACGGCCGTGCACGGAGCGACCGAGGCCCTGGCCGGCTATCAGGACCCCAAGCCGATGGTCTTCTGCGGCCTCTACCCCGTCGACGGGGACGAGCTGCCGGACCTGCGCGACGCCCTCGAGAAATTGAAGCTGAACGACGCCAGCTTCACCTTCGAGCCCGAGTCGTCCCATGCCCTGGGCATCGGCTTCCGTTGCGGCTTCCTGGGCCTGTTGCACATGGAGATCGTGCGCGAGCGGCTCGAGCGAGAGTTCGACCTCTCGCTCATTGCCACCGCGCCGAGCGTGGCCTACCGGGCCTTCCTCACCGACGGCACGGAGATCGACGTCGACAATCCCACCGAGCTGCCCGACGCCAGCCGCATCGACCACATCGACGAGCCCATGTTGACGGCCACCATCCTCACCCCGTCGGAGTACACCGGCACCGTGATGGAGCTCTGCCAGAGCAAGCGGGCCGAGATGACCCGCATGGAGTACCTCTCGCCCGAACGCGTGGAGCTGGTGTACACCATCCCCCTGGCCGAGGTGGTGCTGGATTTCTTCGATCAGCTGAAGAGCCGGACCAAGGGCTACGCCAGCCTCGACTACGAGCCGCAGTCCTACGCCACGGCCAACCTGGTCCGGGTCGACATCCTGATCAACCACACGCCGTGCGATGCCTTCTCCACCATCGTCCATCGTTCGTCGGCCGACACCTACGGGCGCAAGATGGCCGACAAGCTGCGCGAGCTCATCCCGCGGCAGCTGTTCGACGTGCCTATCCAGGCCGCCATCGGCGGGCGCATCGTGGCGCGCGAGACGGTCAAGGCCAAGCGCAAGGACGTGCTGGCCAAGTGCTACGGCGGTGACATCACCCGCAAGCGAAAGCTCCTCGAGAAGCAGAAAGAGGGCAAGAAGCGGATGAAGAACATCGGGCGGGTCGAGGTACCCCAGGAGGCGTTCATCTCGGCCCTGCGTCTCGACGACTGACCTGCATGTCCACGCCGTGACGCCGTCCCGGTCGTCGCATCCTTTCCGCCATGCCCCCGAAGCCGAGCTGAGGTGGGTGCCTGAGGGAACGGGCCTGGCACTCAGTACACTTGAGTGCCAGGCACTCATATGACCCCAACCGCCAGACACCCCGGACTCGTCGACCCCCGCGTGGACGAACGCGCCCTCAACGACCGCCAGGCCGCCATTCTCGAGGCGGTCGTGACCGAGTACATCGGCAGCGCGGAGCCCGTCGGCTCATCGCACGTGGCCAATGCCCCCGGGGTCCAGGTTTCCTCGGCCACGGTGCGGTCCGAAATGGTGGCTCTCGAGCGTGACGGGTATCTCGTGCAACCGCACACCAGTGCCGGGCGCATCCCGACCGACAAGGGCTACCGCTTCTTCGTCGACCACCTGACGCAGCCGGGCGTCCTCGGGCCGGCCCAGCACAAGCAGGTGTGCTCCTTCTTCGATCAGGTCCACGGGGAAATGGAGCACATGCTCGAGCGGGCCACCGGCTTGTTGTCCGAGCTCACCTCCTATGCCGCCGTGGTGGTCGGGCCCTCGCACGACACGGCCACGATCCGCTCCGTGCAGGTCGTCGGGCTGGCGCCGCGTGTCGCCTTGCTGGTGGTCGTCCTCTCCGACGGGGCAGTGGAGAAGCGGACGCTTGATCTCGAGGTCGATGTCTCCGACGACGTGCTGAGCCAGGTCGGCGGTCTCCTCAACCAGCACCTGACCGAGCGGACCGCCTCGGCCACGTGGTCGGTCCCCCTCACCGGCAACGCAGCCGTCGACCGCGTCGTCGCCACCGCGGGTACCGCCTTCGGGCTCATCGAGCGCTCCATGGAATCGGATCAGGTCTTCGTGGGCGGGCCGTCGCGGCTGGCCCAATCCTTCGACGCGGTCGAAACGGTGCGCTCCGTGCTGGGCATCCTCGAACAGCAGCTGGTCGTGGTGACCCTGTTGCGAGATGTCCTCAACCGCGGCCTCTCCGTGGCGATCGGCGCCGAACACGGGTACGAACCGCTCGCCTCCTGCGCCGTGGTCGTGGCCCCGGTTGCGATCGACGGTCACGAGCTCGGGGCGGTCGGCCTCTTCGGCCCGACCCGCATGGACTACCCGCGGGCCCTGGCCGCCGCGCACGTGGTCGGTGAAAGGCTGGGAGAACGACTGGGGGAGACCGGGCGGGGCGGGGCGCCTGCCGGATCGGGGAGTCACGATGGCGGGAATTGAGGGTCTGAGCGACCTGTACGGGCTCCTGGGAGTCCGGCCGGAAGCCACCGACGACGAGATCAAGAAGGCGTACCGGGCCCGGGCCAGGGAACTCCACCCGGACAACAATCCGGGGGACGACGTCGCCGAAGCCAAATTCAAAGAGGTGACCCTGGCCTACGAGGTGTTGCGCGACCCGGAGAAGCGGGCCCGCTACGACCGGTTCGGGCCCGAGGGTGTTTTCGGCAACCAGGGTGGTGGCGCGGGCGGATTCGGCTTCGAGGGCGGATTGGGCGACATCTTCGAAGCGTTCTTCGGCCAGATGTCGGGCGGGGCCGGACGCCGCCGGGGTCCTGCGCCCGGTGCAGACGCCGAGGTGCGGATCAGCCTCGAGTTTGCCGAAGCCATCTTCGGGTGCCGCCGCGAGATCTCGGTCCACCTGCCGGTGGCCTGCACGGCCTGTGCCGGCGGGGGCGCGGCACCCGGGACCGAGCCCGTCACATGCGTCGATTGCCAGGGAGCCGGAGAAGTGCGTCGCGTCCGCCAGTCGCTACTGGGCCAGGTCGTGACCAGCGCACCGTGCGCGACGTGCGGTGGCCTGGGCGAGACGATCCCGTACCCCTGCGACGAGTGTGGCGGCCAGGGTCGCCGGACGGAGGAGAGCACGTTCACCGTCGAAATTCCGGCGGGCGTCGACAACGGCTCGACCCTTCGGCTGGCCGGGCGGGGAGCCGCCGGCCAACGCGGGGGTGCGACGGGATCGCTGTTCGTGCACCTGGTGGTGACGCCGGACCCGCGCTTCGAGCGGGAGGGCGACAGCATCCACACCACCTTGACCATCGGGGTGGCCCAGGCCGCCTTGGGCACCGCCGCCGAGGTGGACACGTTGCAGGGCACCCATACGGTGTCGGTCAAGGCGGGGACCCAGCACGGCCACGTCGAGCGCATCAAGGGCGAGGGAGTGCCGCACCTGCGCGGCCGGGGCCGCGGTGACCTCTTCGTGCACGTGCTGGTCGAGACGCCCTCTGCGCTCACCGAGGCGGAAGAGGACCTGCTCCGCCAGTTCGCCGCGGCCAGAGGGGAGAACGTGTCGCCGCCCGGAGGGGGCGGTGACGGCGTGTTCTCTCGCCTTCGTTCCGCCTTTGGGTAGCCCCGTTTCAGCCGAGATCGCCGCCATCGCGGTGCGTGCCGCGGCATCGGCGCAGGTGTTCGTCGACGACATGGCGCGGGCCGTCCCTTCGGCCGACGATCTCCATCATGTCGGTCGCGTGCTCCGGTTGCGTGCCGGCGAGGAGGTCATCGTCAGTGACGGTGCCGGGCATTGGGCCCGCACCCTCTGGCAGGGCGGTGACACCGCGGCGCTCGCCCCGTTGCACGGTGCGCCGGGGCCGGGGGGCGATGGCAGCGTCCAGCACGAGGCGGCGCCGGCTCCCGCGTTGACGGTGGCGTTTGCGCCGACCAAGGGGGAGCGCCCCGAGTGGGTGGTCCAAAAACTCACCGAGCTCGGGATCGATCGCATCGTCCCGTTGCTGAGCGAGCGCAGCGTGGTGCGGTGGGGCGCGGCGCGCCAGCAGGGCGCGGTGGAACGGCTGCGGCGGGTGGCCCGGGAGGCGGCTGCCCAGTGCCGTCGGGTGTGGCTGCCCGAGATCAGCGACGTGGTGACCTTCGGCGACCTCGAGAGTCTCGGAGCGCCGGGGGAAGTCGTGCTGGCGCAACTGAGCGGGGACCGCCCCCGCGTGACGCACCGGGTGGTGGCGGTCGGGCCCGAGGGTGGCTGGAGCGCCGCCGAGCTGGCGTCGGGGCTGGCCACCGTCGGCTTCGGCTTGAGCGTGTTGCGGGCCGAGACGGCCGCGGTGACCGCCGGGGCGCTGATGGTCTCGCTGCGCACGGGTACGGTTGCCCCGGTGGCTCCCATGGGAGAATCCTCGTAGTGGCCGAAGAGACGGAATGGCTCGGGACCAAGGATGCCTCGGCCCGCCTGGGCATCACGTTGCGCAGCCTCTACCGTTTTATCGACGAGGGCGACCTGCCGGCCTATAAGTTCGGGCGTGTGATCCGCATGAAGGTCGAGGACATCGACAGCTTCATCGAGTCATGTCGCATCCGGCCGGGCCAGCTCGAGCACCTGTACCCCCCGTTGAGGGGCGACGCCGAGGAAGCCGACGGCCCCGACGACCCCGACGATCAAGAGAGCGAGACTGACGAGTGAGCGAGTGCATCTTCTGCAGCATCGTGGCGGGCGAGGTGCCCTCCGAGATCGTGCACAGC
This sequence comes from Acidimicrobiaceae bacterium, assembly GCA_003160635.1. Lineage (GTDB taxonomy): Bacteria > Actinomycetota > Acidimicrobiia > Acidimicrobiales > RAAP-2 > Bog-473. The sequence continues at coordinate 24,413 of PMLV01000329.1, forward strand.
ACCGAGACCACGGTTGCCTTCAAGGACATCTCACCGGCGGCGCCGCTGCACGTCCTCGTGGTGCCGCGGCGGCACATCGACGATGCGTCGCAGATAACCCCCGAGGACGGCCCGGTCCTGGCCGACATGCTGGTGGCAGCCCGCGCCGTGGCGGAGGCTGCCGGCGTCGCCGCGCCCGAGCGCGGCTACCGGCTCATCTTCAACATAGGACCAGACGCCATGAACTCCGTACCCCACCTCCACCTCCACGTGCTCGGTGGCCAACCACTCAAAGGACACTTCGCTCTCGCATGACGACGACCACCCACGCAGAATGCCTGGTACCCGGCAACCATTTGATGGCGGGGCTGCTCGGCACCCGCGATGAGCTCCTGCGGCAAGTCGAACAGGCCTTCCCCGACGAGAAGATCGCGGTGCAGGGCAACCGCATCACCGTCGAGGGCCCCGACGCCGACCGCGTGGTGCGGCTCTTCGATGAGGCCGTCCTCCTGCTGCAATCGGGGCAGAGCCTCGACAACTCCACCATGTCGCGCACGATCGACATGGTGCGCGACGACGTGCGGCCGAGCGAGATCATGCGGGCCGAAGTGGTGCGGGCCGCAGGCGGCAAGACGATCCGGCCGAACACGGCGGGCCAGAAGCGCTACACCGATGCCATCAACCAGAACATCATCACCTTCGGCATCGGGCCGGCTGGTACGGGCAAGTCGTATCTGGCGGTGGCCCAGGCCGTCAATGCGCTCCAGACCCGCCAGGTGGCGCGCATCATCTTGACGCGGCCGGCGGTCGAGGCGGGCGAGCGGCTGGGCTTCCTCCCGGGGGACCTGATGGCCAAAGTGGACCCGTACCTCCGCCCGTTGTACGACGCGCTGTACGACCTCCTCGAGCCCGAGGGGGCGCAACGGCTCCTGGACCGGGGCACCATCGAGGTGGCGCCACTCGCCTTCATGCGTGGTCGCACCTTGAACAACTCCTTCATCATCCTCGACGAGGCGCAGAACACGACGCCCGAGCAGATGAAGATGTTCCTGACCCGCATCGGCTTCGGGTCGCGTTGCGTGGTGACCGGTGACGTGACGCAGATCGACGTGCCGGGTGGCCGCTCGGGCCTGATCGGGTTGGAGCCGGTGCTGGGCGCGGTGGACGACATCGCCTTCGTGCATCTGACCCGCCGCGACGTCGTGCGCCACAAGATCGTGGCCGACATCGTCGACGCCTACGAAGTGGCGGAAGGGCGGGCGGGATCCACGCAGTGAGCATCGACGTCTTTGCCGCCGATGAGCAGTCCGACCATCCGATAGAGGTCGCCCGCTGGGCCCGACTGAGCCAGAGGGTGCTGACGGCACGGGGGGTGAAGGGGGAGACCGAGGTCTCCCTCCTCTTCGTCGACGAGGACGCCATCGCCGCGCTCAACGAACAATTCCTGGGGAAGAGCGGGCCCACCGATGTCCTGTCCTTTCCGATCGAGGACGAGCCCGGACCGACAGGGCGCTCGCCCGACCTCGGGGGCAGCGGGCCCGGCACCTCCCCCGAAGAGGGAACGCTCACCCTCCTCGGCGATGTGGTCATCTGCCCGGCGGTGGCGGCGCGCAACGCGGTGGAACATGAGGTGTCGCTCGACGACGAGGTGGCGCTGCTGGTCGTGCACGGCCTGCTCCACCTGCTGGGCATGGACCATGAGGACGACGCCGAGGCCGAGCGCATGGAGGCGCTCGAGCAGGAGCTCTTGACGCTGTACTACCGGACCCAGGTGCCAGAGCGATGATCGCCGCCACCGGGTTCCATACCGAGGACGGCGTGCTCGTGGTGGTCATCGTGGTCCTGCTCGCCGTCTCGGGCCTGCTGGCGCTGGCCGAGACCAGCCTGGTGCGCATGAACCGGATCAAGGCGAAGGCCATGGTGGACGAGAGGCGTCGAGGCGCGCGCCAACTGGCTCGCCTGATCGAGAATCCCGCGAAATTCCTGAACCCCATCCTCCTCCTCGTGCTCATCTGCCAACTGGTCTCGGCCACGCTGGTCGGGGTCGTGGCCGAGCATCTCCTCGGTGGCATCGGCGTGCTGGTCGGAGCCGCCTTCGAAGTCATCGTGATCTTCGTGTTCTTCGAAGCAGTGCCGAAGAACTGGGCGGTCCACAATCCCGAGCGGGCCGCGCTGTTCAGCGCTCCCATCGTGTCCGTCGTCGTCCGCTTCCCCCCGATCCGCTTCGTCTCGACCCTCCTCATCGGGCTGGCCAATCTGATCATCGGCCATCAGGGTGAGAGCGACGACGGCATTCGACCGTCGTACATCACCGATTCCGAGCTCAAGGCGATGGCCGACGTGGCGCACGAGGAGCACGTGATCGAGCACCAAGAGCGGGCCTTCATCCATTCGATCATCGACTTCGGCGATACGGTCGCACGCGAGGTCATGGTGCCCCGACCGGACATGGTCACCATCGAAGGCGACAAGTCGATCACCGAGGCGCTGGAAGCGGCCCTGGCGGCCGGATTCAGCCGCATTCCGGTGCACAACGGGCAGATCGACGACATTGAGGGCATCGCCTATACGAAGGACCTCATGCGGGCCGAGCGCGTGGGCCGGGGCGAGGAGCCCGTGCGCGCGAGCGCACGCGCGGCCGTGTTCGTGCCGGAGTCCAAGGATGTCTCGGCGCTCCTGCGACAGATGCAGGAGGAGAAGATCCACATGGCCATCGTCGTCGACGAGTACGGCGGCACGGCGGGACTGGTGACGCTCGAGGACCTTCTCGAGGAGTTGGTGGGGGACATCGTCGACGAGTTCGACGTGGAGGAGCCGACGGTCGAGAAGAATCCCGACGGATCGGTGGTGGTCAGCGCGCGCTACACGGTGGACGATGCCGACGAGTTGCTGGGAGCCGAACTCCCGCAGGGGGCGTGGGACACCGTGGGGGGCCTCATGCTCGACCTGGCCGGCCGGGTGCCGGCCGAAGGCGATTCGGTGGAAGTCGACGGCTTCCGGCTCACCGCGCTCGAAGTGCGCGGGCGCAGGATCGGCCGGGTGCGCATCGAGCCGACGCAGCCCCGCGGGCTCTACGCCGACGCCGGGGACGGCTGATCTCCCCATGCGCTCAGGGTTCGTGGCCGTCGTCGGTCGCCCCAACGTCGGCAAGTCGACGTTGGTGAATCAGATGGTCGGCACCAAGGTGTCGATCACCTCGTCGCGCCCGAACACCACACGCCACCGCATTCTCGGCGTCCTGCACCGGCCCGATGTGCAGGTCGTCTTCGTCGATACGCCTGGCCTGCACCGCCCGCGCAGCGTGCTCGGGGCCCGGCTCAACGAGACGGCCACCAGCGCACTGACCGACGTCGACATCATCCTGGTGCTGGTCGATGCCACGGCCGCNNTCAACAAGATCGACAAGGCCTCCGGCGACCAGATCCTCGAGCGCCTCCTCTCGGCCAAGGCCGCGGTCGAGGCCATCTTCGACGCGGAGTCGGTCGAGTACTTCCCGGTCTCCGCCCGCAGCGGTCAGGGGGTCGAGGCCTTGACGTCGTACATCGTCGATGCACTCGAGGAGGGGCCGCCCTTCTTCCCCGACGACGTCGTGACCGACACCCCCGAAGCGTTGTGGGTGGCCGAACTCGTGCGCGAGCAGTTGCTGGCCAAGACGCACGACGAGCTACCCCATTCGATCTCCTGCCGGGTCACCGAGTGGGACTGGCCGCACATCCGCTGCGAGATCATCGTCGAACGCGATTCGCAGAAGGGCATCGTCATCGGCAAGGGCGGCGAAGTGCTCAAGGCCGTGGGCATCGCGGTGCGGGCGACGCTGCCCGAGGGTGCCTATCTCGACCTCCACGTCAAGGTGGAGAAGCACTGGCAGGACCGCGACGAAATGCTCAACCGGCTGGGGTACTGAGGCGACGGAGCGGTTCCCGCCGCAACGCCCGTCAACCTACGGCGCCAGGGCCTCCCGCAGGAACTCCTCGACTTCGGAACGCTCGACGCTGCGCCGCATCGGCGGGAGGGTGGCCAGCAAGACGCCCCGGTAAGAGGCCGTGGCCAGCCGCGGATCCAGGACGGCCACGACACCACGGTCGTCAGCGGCCCGGATGAGGCGGCCTGCGCCCTGGGCCAACAGGGTGGCGGCCCGGGGCAGATCGACCATGGAGAAGGCACGGCTGCCGGCCCGGGCGCGGCGGGCCTGCAGCAACGGGTCGTCGGGGCGGGGGAACGGCAACCGGTCCAACGTCACCAGGGAGAGCGCCCGTCCGGGGATGTCGACGCCCTGCCAGAAGCCGAGCGTGGCGAACAGGCAGGAGGTCTCCTCGGCGGCGAATTCCTCCAGGAGCCGTCCCTTGGGCAGCTCGCCCTGCAGGAGCAGGGTGTAGGGCAGATCGGGCCCCAGGGCCGCCGCCGCCTCCTCCGTGGCCCGCCGGCTCGTGAACAGGGCCAGGGTGCGACCGCCGGCCGCGGCGATCAAGAGGGCGAGCTCGGCATGGAGTGCGGCCTCGGCTTGCGGCGCACGGCGGTCGGGCAGGTGACGGGCCACGTAGAGTAGCGAGTGCGCCCGGTAGTCGAAGGGGCTGCCCACGTTCAGCTGGTTGGTCTCGAATCCCTCGAGACCGACGCGTTCCACCAGGAAGGGCGGCACCGTGGCGCTGGTCATCACGGCGGTGACCTCGCCCCAGAGGGCGGCGGCCAGGACCGGGCCCACGTCGATGGGGGAGAGCCGGAGGCGCACGTTGCGCCGGGTGCCGTCCACCCAGGCCACCTCGCCGTCGCCGCGGGCCAGCAGGCGGTGGAGGTCGTCGGTCAGATGGCTGGCCGCGCTGATGACCCGCGTCTTGTGCGCTCCCGAGTCGGAGCCGGATCCCCCCTCGCCCAGAAGGGAGCCCTGCAGGTCGCTGCGCCGCACGGCGTCGGTGACCCGCCCCGCCAACTCCGCCGCCCGGCCGACCAGCTCGGCCAGCTCCCGATCGTCCACCGGAGGGTGGGCGTTGTCGTCGAGGACGCGGGTCCCGACCCGGTCGGCCAGCAGGTCACCGATCTGATCGCCCAGCGAGAGCAGCGACGACAGCAGGTTGGCTTCGTTCTCCGTCACCAGCGAGCGGGCCGACAGCGCCAGGGCGCGGAAGCGACCGGGGGTGACCTCCACCCCGAGGCAGGACGTCATCACCTCTTCGAGCTCGTGGGTCTCGTCGAAGACGACCGCGTCGTGGTCCGGGAGCACGGCCCGGCCGCTGGCCAGGTGGGCGCCGTAGAGGTGGGTGTTGACCACGACNNGGAACTGGGCTCGAAGCTGAGGTCGGCCCGGTCCCCGCTCTGCGTCTGCTCGGCCCAGGCCAGCAGCGTCCGCACCTCGTTGACCAGTCCCTCGGGAGCGCTCTCGGCCTTGGCGTCGTCGCGTTCGAAGGATTCGGTGTCGCCGCCGGCGTCGACGCTCAGCTCTGGTTGGATCCCGCCGTTCCCCACCTCGGCCACCCGTTGGCGGCAGATGTAGTTGCTCCGCCCCTTGAGCACGGCGTAGGAGAAGGTCAGGCCGAGGCCACGGTCGACGAGGGGGAGGTCCTTCTCGGCCAGCTGGTCCTGCAGGGCTTTGGTGGCGGTGGCCACCACCACCTTCTTGCCGCTGAGCACGGCGGGAACGAGGTAGGCCAACGATTTCCCCGTCCCCGTGCCGGCCTGCACGACAAGATGCGTGCCCGTCACGAGTGCCTCGCCGACGGCGCGGCACATCTCCTGCTGCTCGGAGCGCTGCTCGCCGTTGGCCATGCCCGCCGTGACCTTGGCCAGCGCCTCGACGGCGTCGTCGCCGGCCTGGCGGGCCTGTCCGGCCGTGCCCCGGGGAATGCCCCCAGGCCCGTCGAGCGGCGCGTCGAGAAGATCGTCCTCCTCCTCGTCCCAGTCCATGTCCACCTCCTGATCATGCCCGCACGTGATGACAAGGCCGGCGCGGTAGGTTCATCTGAGTGTCAACTCCCGCGACTGACGAGGGCGTCGATCCGGTTCCCGCCGCCCTTGACCGCACCCGCGTGCCGGTCCACGTGGCCTGTGTCATGGATGGCAACGGGCGTTGGGCCAGCGCCCGCGGCCTCCCCCGCACCGAGGGCCACACCATGGGGGAGACGGCGCTGTTCGATGTGGTCATGGGTGCGCTCGAGATCGGCATTCGCTGGCTGACCGTGTATGCGTTCTCCACAGAGAACTGGCGCCGCCCGACCGATGAGGTGCGCTTCTTGATGGGATTCAACGAGAACCTGCTCATGCGCCGGGCCGATGAGCTCAACGAGCTCGGCGTGCAGATCCGCTTTGCGGGCCGGCGGGATTGGCGGGTGCCCCGCCGGGTGCTGCGCCGGATGGACGACTCGGTCGAGCTCACCAAGAAGAACCGCACCATGACCTTGACCCTGGCCTTCAACTATGGCGGGCGGGCCGAGATCGTCGATGCCGTCAAGGCCCTGGTGGCCGAGGGGATCCCCGCCGAGAAGGTCGACGAGAAGGCGATCCGGCGCCATCTCTACTACCCCGACATGCCCGATCCGGACCTGGTGATCCGGACGTCGGGCGAGACCCGTATCTCGAACTTCTTGCTCTGGGAGATCGCCTACAGCGAGCTGATCTTTCCCGAGGTCCTCTGGCCGGACGTGCGGCGCCGCCACCTCTACGAGGCCGTGATCGAGTACCAGCGCCGGGTGCGCCGCTTCGGTGCGGTGAATCCGTGAGACTGGGCGCATGACGCTCATCCGGTTCGCCCTCGGCGCCGGCGTCGTCGTGGTGCTGGCCTTCGCCGTCCTCATGGCCATCGCGGTCGGCGGCGCCTTCACCCCGGTGGTGGCCCTCGCCGCGCTGTTCATCCTCGTCGGCGCCGGCAACCTCCTCTACGGGAAGCACTCGCACGGGGCCGCGGCGAAGGCCCGCGTCCGGCCGGCGCAGGAGGCGCAGAACCGGGCCATCGACGAGGCCCAGAGCCGGGCCCGCCAGGAGCGGGAGCAGGCCCGCCGGCACGGCGCACAAACCGGGCGCCGGCGGGTGCGCCGGCACGGGGACGTCAGCGGGTGAGCCTGTTCCGAGATACGGGTGTGGTGCTCCGGACCTATCGGATCGGCGAAGCCGATCGCATCATCGTGCTCATGACCGAACAGCACGGCAAGGTGCGGGCGGTGGCCAAGGGGGTGCGCCGGACGTCGAGCAAGTTCGGGGCCAGGCTCGAACCGCTCACCCACGTGGACCTCTTGCTCTGGCAGGGCCGCAGCGACCTCGACATCGTCAACCAGGTCGAGGTGGTCGAGACGTTCCGGGCCGTGCGCGAAGACCTGTCGCGTGTGGCCAAGGGCCTGGCGCTGCTGGAGGTGACCGATCAGGTCGCGCAGGAACGGCATCCCGACCGGCGCCTCTTCGCCATGCTGGTCGGTGCGCTGCGTGCCCTGTCGGACAACGACGCCGATCCGACGCTGCTGGCACCCTCGTTCTTCCTCAAGGTGCTCGTGCTCGAGGGCGCGACGCCGGTCCTCGATGCGTGCGCCTCGTGCGGGGAGGCCGATGGCGACGTCGAGCTGGTCGCCTTCGACCTGGTCGAGGGGGGCACGCTCTGCCGCCGTTGCCGGCGGGGTCGCCCCATGAGCGGGGCCGCCCTCATGTTGCTGCGCCGCATCCTCGGCGGCGACCTCGCAGCCGTGCTGGCCGGGCCGCCCCCCGAGGGGGCCGACGAGGTGGCCGAGCTGGCGACCGGAGCCATGGAGGGCCATCTCGACCGCCGCATCCGCTCGGTGCGGTCCGCGGTGGGACTCTGACCGGGTTCGGCGTCTACGTCCATGTCCCGTTCTGCCGGGAGCGGTGCGACTACTGCGCCTTTGCCACCTACACCGACCGTGACCATCTCATGGAGCGTTACGCCGACGCCTGTGTGACCGAGGTGCAGCGCCTGACCGAGAAGGGTGAGCTCGTCCCCGCCACCAGTGTCTTCTTCGGAGGTGGCACCCCGTCGCGGCTGCGCCCCGAGACGCTCTGGCGCATTCTTCGCGCCATACCCCGCACGGCCGGCGCCGAGGTCACCGTCGAGTGCAATCCCGAGGACGCCGACCAGGAGCATCTCGGGACCTATCGCCGGGCCGGGGTCAACCGCGTGTCCTTCGGCCTCCAGTCCACCCATGCCCATGTGCTGGCGGGATTGGGCCGGCGCCACGTCCCCGATGCCGCGGCGCGCATCGCCGCCGCGGTGCACGAGGGCGGCTTCGACAACTGGAATCTCGATCTGATCTTCGGCGGTGCGGGAGAGAGCGACGAGGATTGGCGAGGATCACTGGCCGCCGTGCTCGCGCTGCCCCATCCGCCCCCGCACCTCAGCGCCTATGCCCTGACCGTCGAGCCGGGGACCCCGCTGGCCCGGGCCGAAGACCGCCATCCCGACGACGACACGCTGGCCGCGCGCTACGAGACGGCCGATGAGGTCCTGACGCGCGCCGGCTACCACTGGGAGGAGATCTCCAACTGGGCCCGGCCGGGCCACCGTTGCCGGCACAACCAGCTCTACTGGGACCAGGGTGACTACGTGGGCATCGGTTCCGCCGCCCACAGCCACCGCGCGGGCGAGCGTTGGTGGAACGTGCGCACCCCGGAGCGCTACATCGGCGCCATCGAGGAGGGCCGCTCGCCCGAGGCCGGTCGCGAGGTGCTCACGGCCGACCAGCGGGACTTCGAGGCCCTGGCGCTCGCGCTCCGCACGCCACGAGGTGTCCCCTGGGCCGACCTCTCCGGCCCGGGTGAATTGGCCGGTCTCGTCGAGCATCGCGGCGACCGCGTCGTCCTCACCGTCCGGGGCCGCCTGCTGGCCAACGAGATCACGACGAGAATTACCTCCGGTAGTCTGCATCGATGACCGAAGACGCCCAGGCCAGCCCCGAGGCGCCGCAGGGCGAGAACGATCTGATGGAAAAGGTCGTGCGCCTGTGCCGGCACCGCGGCTTCATCTTCCCCTCGGCCGAGATCTACGGCGGTTTCCGGTCCACCTACGACTACGGCCCCCTCGGGGTCAACATGCTGCGCAACGTGAAGAATGCCTGGTGGCGTTCGATGGTGCAGCTCCGCGACGACGTCGTCGGCCTCGATGCCGCCATCCTCTCGCCCCCGGCCGTGTGGGCCGCGTCGGGCCACCTGGCCACGTTCACCGACCCCCTGGTGGATTGCCGCAGCTGCCACGAACGCTGGCGGGAGGACAAGATCGACGGCGTCTGCCCCAACTGCGGTTCCCGGGACCTGACGCAAGCGCGGGCGTTCAACCTCATGTTCAAGACGCACGCCGGTCCGGTGGAGGACGAGGGCCACGTGGCGTACCTGCGGCCCGAGACGGCGCAGGGCATGTTCGTCAACTTCGCCAACGTGCTCAACACCACCCGCAAGAAGCCGCCTTTCGGCATCGCGCAGGTCGGCAAGTCGTTCCGCAACGAGATCACGCCGCAGAACTTCGTCTTCCGCACGCGTGAGTTCGAGCAGATGGAGATGGAGTACTTCGTCCCACCGGCCGAGTCGCCGCAGTGGTTCGAGTACTGGCTGGCCGAGCGGCTCCGCTGGTACGTCGACCTCGGCATCCCCGAGGAGAAACTGCATCTGCGCCATCACGAGACGAGCGAGCTGTCGCACTATTCACGGGGCACGGCCGACGTCGAGTTTCTCTTCCCCTGGGGTTGGGACGAGTTGGAGGGCATCGCCAACCGGGGCGACTTCGACCTCTTGGCCCACGCCACCGCCTCGGGGGAGCGCCTCGACTACTTCGACCAGCAGACCAACGAGCGCTACGTGCCGCACGTGATCGAGCCGGCCGCCGGCGCCACGCGGACGATGATGGCCTTCTTGATCTCGGCGTACGACGAGGACGAAATCGGCGGCGAGACCCGCAGCGTGCTGCGCCTGAACTGGCGGCTGGCCCCGTACCAGGTGGCGGTCCTTCCGCTGTCGAAGAAGGATCCCCTCGAGCCGCTCGCCCGCCAGGTCCTGGCGCGCCTGCAGCCGCACTTCATGTGTGACTACGACACCACGCAGGGGATCGGCAAGCGCTACCGGCGCCAGGACGAGGTGGGGACGCCGTGGTGCGTCACGGTCGACTTCGACTCGCTCGAGGACGACGCGGTGACGGTCCGCGACCGCGACAGCACCGAGCAGGTGCGGGTCCCCATCAAGGACCTGGTCAACGAGTTCCGCCGGCGCACCGGCGAGGAGTAGTCAGGCCACCCGGCGGTACTTGCGCACGGCGATCGGTGCCAGCACCACGAGCAGGCCCAGCGTCCAGGCGAGGGACAGCCAGACCGCCTTGGTGTTGTGGGTCGGCCCGCCCACCATGAGCGAGCGGGCGGCGTTGACCACCTGGGTCACCGGTTGGTTCTTTGCGAACGCCTGCAGCCAGCCCGGCATGGACGCCACCGGCACGAAGGCCGACGAGGCGAACGTGAACGGGAAGATGATGGGGAAGACCATCACCTGGGCCGTCTCGGCGTTCGAGGCCGAGAGACCGACCGTGGCGAACCCCCACCCGAGGGCGTAGGAGTACAGCAGGACGAGCAGGATCCCGCAGAGGAAGAGCCCGATGTTGGTCCCGATGCGGAACCCGACGGCGTAGCCCACGCCCGTCATGAGGGCGACGACGAAGATGTTGCGGGACAGGTCGGCGGTCGTCCGTCCGGCCAGGACGGCCGAGCGGGCCATCGGCAGGGCGCGGAAGCGCTCGATCAACCCCTTCTGGAGGTCTTCGGAAAGCCCCACGGCGGTGCTGACCGAGCCGAAGCTCACCGTCTGCACGAAGATGCCGGGAATCAGGAAGTCGATGTACTTGAGGTGCGGTATGGAAATGGCCCCACCGAACACATAGGCGAACAGCAGTACGAACATGATCGGCTGCAGTGTCGAGAAGAACATGGCCTCGGGCGTGCGCGTCAGGGCCACCAGGTTGCGCCACGTCACGGTGAGGATGTCGTTGAGCACCCAGCGCAGGCGGTGGCCCGAGTCCGCGAGCGGAGCGGTCGCGGGGGCGGTGATCGTCGTCATGCGGCGTCCCTTCCATCGGCGTCGGCCTCGCCGCGATGTTTCGAGCCCTTGCCGATGCGGGCGGCCCGCTCGGCCGCGGTCTCGGCCTCCGACTTGTGGCCGGTGAGGCTCAGGAACACGTCGTCCAGGCTCGGCTCGCGCAGGGCCAGACCGGCGATGGGGACCTGGGCCGCATCGAGCGCGCGCAGCACCTCGGCACCGACCATCGGCCCGTTCTCCACGGTCAGCTCGACGATGTTGCGGTCCACGAGCGGCGCGTTGTCCGAGAGGGACGCCACCAGGCCGGCTGCCTTCTGTGCCATGGCATCGTCGCTGAGGGTGATGGACACGACCGACGTGCCCAGGTTGGCCTTGAGCTCGGCCGGCGTTCCCTCGGCGATGACCCGCCCATGGTCGACGACAACGATGTTGCGGGCCAACCGGTCGGCTTCCTCGAGGTACTGGGTGGTGAGGAGCACCGTGGTGCCGCCGGCCACCAGGTTCTCAATGACCCCCCACAGGTCCTGCCGGCTCTGGGGGTCGAGGCCGGTGGTCGGCTCGTCCAAGAAGAGCACCGGCGGCCGGGCCACGAGCGCGGCGGCCAAGTCGAGCCGGCGCCGCATGCCGCCCGAGTACGTCTTGAGGACCCGATCCCCGGCATCGGTCAGTCCGAAGTTCTCCAACAGNNCCGGCCAGCCCGATGATCCGGCGGACCGTCTCGGCTTCTTTGACCACATCGTGACCGAGAATGGAGGCGCGCCCCGAGTCGGGGCCCAAAATGGTGGAGAGGATGCGCACCGCCGTCGTCTTGCCGGCGCCGTTAGGGCCGAGCAGCCCGAGAATGGTGCCCTCCTCGACATGGAGGGAGACACCGTCGAGCGCGCGCACATGGCCGCGCGGGAAGACCTTCACGAGGTCGTGCGCCTCCACGGCGAAAGAGGAAGAATTACTCATTGCCAAAGAAACTTAGTGATAAAGTTATTTACGTGTCAAGGCAATGGTCCCGGAGCGATCTCGTCGCCCAGCTGCGATCCGAGATCGTCGGCTACTTCGGTGCCGCCAGCGACTTCGACGAGCGGGTGGCCAAGAGGTTCAAATTGAGCCGGACCGACATGCGCTGCCTGGACATCCTCGGACGCCTGGGCCCCATGACGGCGGGCCAGCTCTCAGAGGAGAGCGGGTTGACCACCGGAGCGGTGACGTTCCTGCTGGATCGCCTCGAGGCCTCGGGCATGGTGAAGCGCCGGCGGGACACCGATGACCGGCGCCGGGTTTGGGTGGAATTGGTGCCGGCGGCGCAGAAGAAGCTGCAACACGCGCAGCAGCCGATTGTCGAGGAGATGAAGCAGGTCACCCAGCGTTTCAAGGTGGAGGAGCTGGCGATCGTCCGCGACTTCATGCGGGAGGCCAAAGAGGTCTTCGAGCGCCAGATCTCCGCCGCCACCCCGTTTCAGAAGAGGCCCCCCAAGGGCCACTGAGCATGGCGGCGGCCGGTAGGCTGTGGCGCTCCGGCTCCCCGTGGGGCAGGAACGACCACCCAATGACCGCCGCACCCCGCGGTTCGCCATGCCAGGGCAAGGAGGCCCGATGCCGTACGTCTTCGACTTCGACCACAGCCATGCTCGACCGCCCATGGAGCTCAAGGACCTCTTGGGAGGCAAGGGCGCCAACCTGGCCGAAATGACGTCGGTACTCGCCCTGCCTGTCCCTCCCGGTTTCACGATCTCGACCGATGCCTGCCGGGACTACATGGCCGGCGGGTGGCCCAAGGGCCTCGAAGCCGAGGTCGCCGAGGCCCGCACGCGCCTCGAAGCAGCGATGGGCAAGGTCATCGGCGACGCCGACGATCCCCTCTTGGTGTCGGTGCGCTCGGGTGCCAAGTTCTCCATGCCCGGAATGATGGACACGGTGCTGAACCTCGGGCTCAATGACCGCTCGGTCGAGGGCCTGGCCAAGCAGACCGGGGACGAGCGCTTCGCGTTCGACTCCTACCGCCGCTTCATCGCCATGTACGGGCGCATCGTGCTCGAGCTCCCGGGCGAGGAGTTCGACTCCCTGTTCGACGCGGCCAAGGAGTTGGCCGGCACGACCTCGGATGCCAAGGTGCCGACGGAGCTGCTGCGCTACCTGGTCGACTCCTACCAACAGATCGTCGAGCGCCACACCAAGGAGCCGTTCCCCCAGGATCCGGCGGCGCAGCTCCGCGGCGCCATCGAGGCGGTCTTCCGCAGCTGGAACGGGCCCCGCGCCATCGCCTACCGCAACCGGGAGCGGATCGCGCATGACCTCGGGACCGCAGTGAACGTCCAGGCCATGGTGTTCGGCAATCGCGACGACAACTCGGGCACCGGGGTCGGCTTCACCCGCGACCCGGCGACCGGGGCCAAGGGGGCCTACGGGGACTTCCTGGTCAACGCCCAGGGCGAGGACGTCGTGGCCGGGATCCGCAACACCGAGCCCATTTCCGAGCTCAAGGCGCAGTTCCCCGAGGTGCATGCAGAGCTGCTGGCCATCTTCGAACGCCTCGAAGGCCACTACCACGACATGTGCGACACCGAGTTCACCATTGAGCAGGGCAAGTTGTGGATGCTCCAGACCCGGGTGGGCAAGCGCACCGGCACGGCCGCCCTGCAGATGGCGGTGGACATGGTGCGCCCAGACGACCTGGGCATCTCCAAGGCCGAGGCCGTCTCGCGCATCACCGAGGACCATCTCGATGCGGTGCTGCACCCTCAGTTCGCCGGGTCGGGCTACTCGGTGTGGGCCAAGGGTCTCGGAGCCAGCCCGGGTGCCGCCGTGGGGAAGATCTACTTCACCGCCGACGATGCCGCGGCGGCGGCGGAGCGGGGCGAAAAGGTCATCCTGGTGCGGAGCGAGACATCGCCCGAAGACGTGCACGGGATGCTGGCCTCCGAGGGGATCCTGACCGCCCGCGGCGGCCTGGTCAGCCATGCGGCCGTGGTGGCCCGGGGTTGGGGCAAGCCGGCCGTGGTCGGCGCAGAGGTCCTGCGCCTGACCGCCCACTCGGTGAGCGTGGGCGACGAGACGCTCAACGAGGGCGACTGGGTCTCGCTGGACGGCGGGGCGGGGATCGTGGTGGCCGGTCAGGTCCCGTTGACTGCGGCGTCGCCCCCGGCGGCCTTCACCACCGTGCTCTCGTGGGCCGACGATATCCGCCAGGGCCACCTGGCGGTGCGGGCCAACGCCGACACCGGCGAGGACGCCGCCAACGCGCGCTCGCTCGGGGCCGAAGGTATCGGGCTGTGCCGCACCGAGCACATGTTCCTGGGCGAGGATCGCCTGCCCGTCGTGCGCCGCATGATCCTGGCCGACACCCCGGCGGACGAGACGGCCGCCCTGGAGGAGTTGCGCCAGGTCCAGCGGGAGGACTTCATCGAGATCCTCGACGCCATGGACGGGCTCCCCGTCACGGTCCGCCTCCTCGATCCTCCGCTGCACGAATTCCTGCCCAGCACCGAAGAGATGGCGATCAAAGACGCCACTGTCGGCCTCACCCCCGAGGAGCGCCGGCTCTACGACGCCGCCTTGTCGTGGAAGGAGGCGAACCCGATGCTCGGTACCCGCGGGGTGCGCCTGGGCGTGGTCAAGCCCGGGCTCTACGCCATGCAGGTGCGCGCGCTCATGGAGGCGGCCCGCCAACGGGTGGTGGACGGCGGGCACCCGATCGTCGAGATCATGATCCCTCTCACGGTCAGCCGGGAAGAGCTGGCGCTGGCCCGGAGCTGGGTCGAAGAGGCCGTGGCCGAAGTGACGGGCGAGGCGGCACCCAGCCGTTCGGAGAGCGCGACCAAGGCCCAGACGGCCAACGGCACGCTCGAGGTGACCATCGGCACCATGATCGAGACTCCCCGGGCCGCCCTGCTGGCCGGGGAGATCGCCGAAGAGGCGGATTTCTTCTCCTTCGGCACCAACGACCTGACCCAGATGACGTTCGGCTTCAGCCGTGACGACGTGGAGGGTCGGATGATGAGCGCCTATCTCGAACTGGGCCTGTTGCCCCGGAACCCCTTCGAGGTGGTCGACTTCGACGGCGTCGGGGAGTTGGTTCGCCTCGGCACGCAGCGGGGACGGGCCACCCGGCCCTCGCTCAAGGTCGGCGTCTGCGGGGAGCACGGGGGTGACCCCGAATCGATCGCCATGTTCTACGACGCCGGGCTCGACTACGTCAGCTGCTCACCGTTCCGGGTCCCCGTGGCCCGCCTGGCCGCGGCGCAGGCGGTGCTGGCGGGGGAGAAGCAAAAGACCAGCTGACCTCTGGGGCCGTTGCGACCCGTTCCGGCGGAGGCAGCACCGCGGTACCGTCATCGGATGGGCATTCCCGACGAGGACGTGGCCCAGGTGCGGGCGGCGACCGACATCGTCGCGCTCATCGGTGAGCACGCGGCGCTCAAGCGGGTGGGCCGCCGCTGGACCGGCCTGTGCCCGTTCCACACCGAGAAGAGCCCCTCGTTCAGTGTCAACGCTGAGGAGGGCTTCTACTACTGCTTCGGGTGCCAGGCGTCGGGGGACGCGATCACCTTCGTCCGCGCCACCGAGCACCTCGACTTCGTCGACGCCGTCCGCCTCCTGGCCGACCGGGCCGGGGTCGCCCTGCACGAGGACGCCGAGATCGGAAAGGACCGCAAGCGCCGGACGGACCTTCTCGACGCCATGGAACGGGCGGTGGTCTGGTACCACGAGAGGTTGCTCCGTGCGCCCGATGCCGGGCGGGCCCGGGACTACCTGCGCTCCCGGGGCTATGACGGCGAGGTCGTGCGCCAGTTCCGGCTGGGATGGGCGCCCGACGACTGGGACGCGCTGAGCCGCGCCCTCAAGCTGCCCGAACGGGTGCTCACCGATTCGGGGCTGGGCTTCGTCAATCGCCGCGGCCGGGCCCAAGACGCGTTCCGCGGCCGGGTGCTGTTCCCGATCTGTGATCCGTCGGGACGCCCCGTGGCGCTGGGCGGGCGGATCCTGCCGCCGGTCCCGGGCGAACCGCCACCCGAACGTCCCGAACCGAAGTACAAGAACTCCCAGGAGTCCCCGATCTACTCCAAGCGCCGCACCCTCTACGCGCTCAACTGGGCCAAGCAGGACGTCATCGCGAAGGGCGAGGTCGTCGTCTGCGAGGGCTACACCGACGTGATCGGGTTCTTCCAAGCCGGGGTGCCCCGCGCCGTGGCCACCTGTGGCACCGCCCTGGCCGAAGAGCACTTCACGCTGCTGCGCAACTTCGGCCGGCGCATCGTGCTCGCCTATGACGCGGACGGAGCCGGGCAGAATGCCACCTCACGCGTCTACGAATGGGAGCGCCGCCACGAGGTCGACGTGGTCGTGGCGGACCTGCCCAGCGGGACCGATCCGGGCGATCTCTCCCGCAGCGATCCCGAGGCCCTGGCCAGGGCCGTCGCGGAGGCCAGGCCGTTCTTGCAGTTCCGGGTCGACCGGATACTGGGCGCGAGCGACCTCACCACGGCCGAGGGCCGCGCCCGGGCGGCCGAGTCGGCGTTGACCGCGGTGGCCGAGCACCCGGACGACCTCGTGCGCGACCAGTACGTCATGCAGCTTTCCGACCGGTGCCGGTTGGAGGCGCCCCGCCTTCGTGAACGCCTCGAGTACCTGCGCGCCCATCCCCAGACTGAAACAAGTTCTACGCGCGCCCCGTCGAATCGCCATGATCCCGGCGAGCTGAGGGAACCGGAGGACGGTGACGACTGGGACGACGGGATCGTGAGGTTCCCTGTCCAAAAAGACGGTCCCGGACTCGAGGCGCTGAAGTTGGCGGTGCATCGGCCCGAGGAAGTCGCCGATCGCCTGCAGCCGGTCCTCTTCGTCGACGCGTTGCAACGCGACGCGTTCACTGCGCTGGTCGAGCACGACGATCTTCACGATGCGATCGCGACCGCGTCACCCGAGGTCGCCGGACTGTTGCGTAGAATTACCGTGGAGGAGCCCCTCATGGGCGACCCGGATTTCGGCGACCCGGTCGATCTGGTCGTGGGGGTGCTCTTGCGCGAGGCGGTCCGGCGCGAATTGTCCGAAGTAGAAAAGGCGTCGCGGGGGCTGGGAGAATCTTGGCAGGCTGGCGCCGCGGTGACCGCACAAGTGCGCCGCTGGCTGGCCGAACTCGAAGATCCGGGGTCCGTACGCGCTGCGGCGGATCGATTGGTAGCGTGGCTTATGGAGCGGGAGCCAAAAGAGGGATGACTGAGCTGGAATGGTGCAGGTGAACGACGACTCGGCGATGGCCGTCGAAGACGCAGCGAACGAAGTAGCCACCCCGGTCCTCGTCGCGGTAAAGAGTGACGCGCTTCCCATCGGCGTGTCGCAGATCGACTTCGACGCCGCACTCGCCGCCGGGCGTGCCAAGGGTTCGCTTACGCCCGATGAATTGATCGAAGTGCTGCACGATGTCGAGCTCACGCCCGAAGTGCTCGTCGTCCTGCTGGCTCGCATCAACGCCGAGGGAGTGGCTCTCGTCGACGACGATGTCGACGCGTTGGCCGAGGGGATCGCGGAACGCGTGCAATCGCGCAGCGCGGCACGCGCCGACGCGGTCAGCGACAACGGGCAGCGGCGGAAGAACGGCAAGCGTCCAACGTCGGCCGAGTCTTCGGGCAGTGCGGAAGATCCCGTCCACACCTATCTCAAAGAGATCGGTCGCGTCCCCCTCCTCAACGCGGCGCTCGAAGTGGAGATCGCGCAGGCCATCGAGGTCGGGAATGAAGCGGCGGCCCGCATCGCGGCGCACGAGCTGGCCGAGCGGGGAGAGGGACCGGCAGAAGATGTGCTCAAGGGCACGGACCAGACGCGCAACCGGCGCCTGGTGCGCAAGGGGCAACAGGCGAAAGACGATCTGATCGAAGCCAACCTTCGCCTGGTGGTCTCGATCGCCAAGCGCTATCGCAACCGTGGCTTGGCCTTCCTCGACCTGATCCAGGAGGGCAACCTCGGCCTCATGCGTGCCGTCGACAAGTTCGACCACACGAAGGGCTTCAAGTTCTCCACCTACGCCACNNCGCCAGGCCATCACCCGGGCCATCGCCGACCAGGCCCGGACCATCCGCATCCCGGTGCACATGGTCGAGACCATCAACAAGGTGGTCTGGGCACAGCGACAGCTGCTGCAGGAGCTCGGGCGCGAACCCACCATCGAGGAGGTCTCCCAGCGGGTCGAGTTCCCGATCGATCGCATCCGGGAGATCCTCCGCATCAACCAGGACACGGTGTCACTCGAACAACCGGTGGGAGATGAGGACGACTTCAACCTGTCCGACCTCATCGAAGACAGGGGAGCAGTGGTGCCCGACGATGCCGCCACCCGCTCCCTCCTCGACGTGGCGGTCAGGGAGGCGCTGGGCCATCTCTCCGAGCGTGAGCAGGATGTGGTGCGCCTCCGCTTCGGACTCGACGACGGAAAGATCCGCACCCTCGAAGAGGTGGGCAAGGAGTTCGGCGTCACCCGCGAGCGCGTACGCCAGATCGAGTCAAAGACCTTGGCCAAACTGCGCCGCCCCGATGCGGCGCACCTCCTCAGGGACTATCTCGAGGAATCCTGACCACCCACCGGGCCCCCAACGGCCCGATCCAACTCCCGCCGCCCCGCTGATATCGTTCCGGGGGCTGTACTGCAGTCCTTTCCGGGGTAGCTCAATGGCAGAGCAAGCGGCTGTTAACCGCTAGGTTGAGAGTTCGAGTCTCTCCCCCGGAGCTTTTTGCCTGTTCAGGACCTATTTCGAATGGCAGACCCAAGCGTCAGATCCTGAACTCGAGTTTGTGTCTGCACTTGAGAGACTCGTGGCTCTTCGAGATTCCGGATCACTCACTGATGAAGAGTTCCAACTTGCTAAACGACGCCCACTTCAATCACCTGAATAGGATCGGCTCCAGTGAAGAGAGGCCAGTTTCATTCGTCTAATCCGACGATACGTGTGACGACTTCCTCGGGTGAGTGGTACTTGTCGAAGGTGACCACCACCCAGCTATCTGGTTCGACTCCGTAGTCATCTACGATCTGAACACAGAACTCGTCTCCGACGACTCGTGTTCCGATCCCAGATAACGAATATGGGTCCATCTGAAGAAATCGGGCTGAGATGCGAAGAAGCGGATACGGGCCACCTTTAGTCAGGAAGCTCCAGCGCCACTCGTCACCTCGTCGCTCAATGTAGAAGTCATGGAACTTCTCAGTGGCGACCGAGATGGCTTCGGCGACCTCCTCTAATCGAGAAGGCCGGAAGACGCTGCCAAACAGCCTCGCTCGTTCAGGGTCAGGGACAGTGAACTCTTCATAGGGATCGGGCATGGTGCTCTTTCATCGAATCTGGCATTGGCACCGTGCCTTTCGGTCGGTTGCCGGATCGTCAATGGGCCAGGACCCTCGAATCCTCTGGATGATTGCGGTGCCAGCGTACTTCTGTTGTGAGGCGGGGTGATCAGCGACGCCGATTGGCCACGCCGATCTTGGCGGATGGGGCAGGTCGAGTGCGCCTCATCGAGGTCGATGTCCCATGAGGAGGTCCGGGATAGGTGACCTGGGTTCTTACACGTCACCGAAGAGTTCATCATCGGGTGGATCGCCGACCTCTTGGATCAGGAGCCTGATGTGCATGCCCAGCGAAGCGTTCAGTGCTTCGCTGATCATTTGTGCCACCGATCCTCGGCGGCCAATGACCTGACCGGGTGTGGAAGTCCATAACGTAATTGACGAGAGGTCCGCTGACACTTGGACAGCTTCGACGACAGCGTCATCGGGGAGATTGTCATTTAGGGCGTCCGTGACGCATCTGAAGGTCTTCCATGAAGGCATTGCTTAGAGGATACGATCTTGACCCCCGCACCGCCACGCCCATCTTGCCGATACCGGAGCGCCCAACGACGAACTCCAAGAACTCGTCGATCAGCTGGTGGCCGATCCTGTACTCGTGTTCACCGTCGGGACGGACGGACATTCGAATGACGGACTCCACTCCACCGCACACCTCCATAACCGGTGGTCTGGGATACCTCGGAACCCGCCTGGCATCGGTACTTACCGGTCGGGCGGCCCCCTGATTCAACTTGGCAGAGTGATTGGGACAACTGCCCAAGTGTGGCCGCCGTCCTCAGTTCGATAGAGGTGCTCAGGAGCGTAGTGCGTTGGGCCGACGATGAACCCGGTAGAGGCGTCCACAAACTGTAGGTCCGCCCAGCCGTAGAAACTCCCACCTGACGTGAAGAGTCCTGACCAACTCAGCCCGCCGTCGAACGTCCCCACCAGCCAATCGGCCAAGCCGCCTTCGGTCGCCAGAAAGGCGTGACCTGAGCCATTGTCTGCGAGGAGAGCGGGCGCACCGGTCTGGGTTGGATCCGCCAGGCGCACCCAGTCGCCGCCGGCATTGCCCGTGCCATACAGGTGGTGTTGGGTTTGCTGCTCCTGCGACGACTGTTCGTTGTCGTAACAGTCGACGAGCCAGGCATCTGGGTGACCAAGTGCGATGCTCACCAGCGCAGCGCCTCCATCAGCGGACGTGCAGGGCACTTTACGGCTCACCCACTCGGTGCCGCCGTCTGTGCTGATCCACAGGGCGCCGACCTCAATCGCAGCCGACTGCGGGTGAGGACCAGAGAAACCTCCCTGAAGCAGGAGGAGGGTGCTCCCTTGGGCGGCGAGCTCAAACCCACCGCTCGTCTGTGGCATGGCGAGCGGCGACCACGTGTTCGAGCCAGCTGTCGTTCGCCACAGGCTGGCCCCGGTGTCGCTTGCATTCTCGGACAGGGCGAACACATATCCGTCGCTTCCAGTCAACTGAGTGACAGCCGGAAGTTCGGCACGGCTCCATGTCTGTCCCCCGTCATGGGTCGTTTCGAGGCCTGGTCCGAACAAGAACCCTTCGTTCTGGTCAGCGAAGTAGACGTCGGTCACGGCGTTCGCCGCCTGGCTATAAAGGCCGAGGGGAACTGGTGGCGCAGGAAGAGGTCTCCATATTGCGCCGCCATCGTCGGTGACATCGAGCCCGGCACAGGATTGACAGCCACTCGCTCCGAGTACCCAACCCTCTTGGGCACTGATGAAGCTCGACCCCATTGGTTCGAAGGTAGTCACGGTGGTCGTCGTGGTCGTTAGGGGCGTTGTGGTCGTGGTGGTCGTGGTGGTCGTGGCTGGAACGACTGTGCTGGTGCTCGGAGGGGGATGAGAGGCCGTGCTCGTGTACGGAGCGGCGCACGAAGCCGCAATCAGTCCAACCAACATGAGGAAACCGCCGATCATGGGCGGACAGTGACAGCGGTTACCCATCGCTCAGCAATCTGCGGAAGCCCGTCCTCGGGTGGCGTCGGCTTGCGACTGTCACGAGGCGGTTATCAGTGCGCCACTTGCTCTTAACCACATCTATTCCACGTCCGGAAGGCTCGATTCGTTGTCGTCTCACAGTAGGGGAGCCGGAACCTTGAGATCGCCCTTTTCCGGCGACGTTCTGATCGGGAACAGTGAGTCGACGGCAGGTTTCCGCTCCGCTCCTTGCGGGTGAAATCCAGTTCTGAACGACGTCAATCAGAACAATGGGCTACTAGCCCCGAAGTGCCGTACGTGGGCACGGGTATTCGGGTGGTCGCCAGTCGAAAACGTTCGTGTTTGACCCACCCCCTGCTGCATCGTGCCGGATGGGACTTACGCTTCGCTAAACGGCTGGTCGATGGGTACGGGTCGAACATGAAAGCCGCTCGGCCGATTCTCCATCGAAGGAGTGTTCTCTTCTTGTCTCTCAACTTCTCGGCCCCTTGGGCTCGCCCTCCTCTTT
>PMLV01000092.1:0-22916 GCA_003160635.1 Acidimicrobiaceae bacterium
GGAAACAATCGCGACAGTCACTTAGAGCTTTTCGCCGAGCATGGCTTCGAGTCGACGACGGTTGAGCAGATCGCCAATCGGGCGGAAGTCGGCCCGGCCACCTTCTTCCGGTATTTTCGGACGAAGGGCGAAGTGATCTTCGGTGTCGACGCGTACGAGCAGGACGAGCTCGGACGAGCGATTGTGGAGCGCCCGGAGTCCGAGGACGATCTGACAGCTATACGCCACGCGGTGCTACAGCAATGGGTGCCCATGCTGGATCACGCGATGATCGCCCGTAGGTACGGGCAGCTGCAAAATCACCCCTCCTTCGGGGAATGAGCAGCGATCTCGGAGTCCAGTGGCAGGAAGTGATCGTCAGCGCCTTAGCCAACCGTCGCGGTTTGAAAGAGCCAGACAATTCCTGCCGGCTCACAGGCGCGGTAACCCTCGTGGTGTTCAGCAACGCCACGCATTCCTGGATGAGGCAGGGTTTCCAGACCTCTCTCACATCGGAGCTCGATAGAGAATTCGACCTGCTCGTGCAGCTGTGTTCCGAATGGTCCCGACCGACCCGGCGAAGCAGACCTGCTCGTAGATAGAACGTGACGGCGTGCTCGCATCGGCTCTAATGGTCTGTTGAACGCTCGGCTGACATTACTCCCGCATCCGTAACGTTCCCCGAGAGAACGGGTATCGGCCACGGGGGAAAGGGAGATTCAGATGAGGAGGCAGCCACCCATGGGTGAATTGGGCCTCGACGTGTCAATCAGCCGTCAACTCCAGGGATTCTGGTTTCGCAAGGCCAGGGCGTTCCTTACAAGTCCGGGAACCGGCCCTGCCCCTCGTCGACGGGCCCCCCGTTGACATCGAGGAGGGAGGCCGTCACCCACGATGCGGCGGGCGAGGCCAGGTAAAGAGCCGCATTCGCTATGTCCTCCGGGGTCCCGTTCCGCCGCATCCGGATGACCCCTGCCAGGGCGTCCCGCAGAGCCGGCCGGGCCTCGAGAACGGCGCGTAGCGCTTCGGTCTCCGTGGGCCCGGGCAGGATGGCGTTGACCCGGATCCGCGGTCCAAGCTCCGCGGCAAGGGACCTGGTGAGCTGGTTGAGAGCAGCTTTGGCCACCTCGTAGATGAGATGACCCCTCATCGACTTGCCCGGCGTCATGGAACTGATGAGGACGATCGACGCGCCAGGCCGCTGCAGCATGTGGGGTACGGCTAGGCGGGCCAGTTCGAACGGGGCCGAGACGTTGAAATGGAACGATCCTTCGAGATCTTCGACGGTCATCTCGCCGAAGGGCCTCCACTCGTCCCCACCCCCGGCGCTGTTGACGATGACGTCCAGGCCCCCAAGGTCGAGCGTGATCCGCTCCACGAGGTCCGGTAGACCAGCCAGGTCGGTGATATCCGCCTGACACGCGACAGCCCGCCCCCCGCCCGCCTCTATCTCCTCGACCACCGCCTTCAGCTGCGATTCCGTGCGGGACACGACCGCCACCGATGCCCCTGCCCTCGCAAAGGTCTTCGCGATGGCGCCGCCCATCCCTTTGCCGCCTCCCGTGACTAGTGCGACCTTGCCGGTCAGAGAAAACGCTGTCATTCGGACCTGCTTCCTATCGTCTGGGGAGTTCCCTGCCTCATCCTGGCTCGAACGGCTAACCGACGGCGACGATTAATGCTCCGAGGTACTTCTTTCGGCAGTGGGGGCGCAGATCCTCGGCTCGAGGACCTACGTGGGTGTCCGCCGAGAACACCATCAGCTGCGGTTGCTCGTCCAGGTCGGTCATCTCTGACGCTCGCTTCTGTCGTGTCGTCTTTGTCGCCATCACAACCTCAATGTCAGGTTGGGAAAGTCACCTGGAAAGACCACCGGGACCACCTGAGACGGCTAGGTGGTAATGATCTCTTCTGTTTGGGGGCCGATTCGCTCGACGTGGGAGTGAGCGCGAAAACGCCCTCTGTGGTAGTCCGCCCTCGCCTCCGGCGGCATGACCGCATGGCCATCGACCGAAACGGTGTTCACGCCAGGCACGGAGGGCCTCCTCACTCCTTCATGGTTTTCCTCGGGTTCGTATTCTAAGTTGATCTTCTTAGTTCGTACATGTGAATGCGGTGGACAGGAGCGAGCGTGAAGGACGGGATGATCCCCGACCTCATGAAGGGCATACCGGAGGACGACGTTGGGAGCCATCGTGACTGCCAACGCGGTCAGCTCGACGCTTTCGAGGGTTCTTGGCGGCACTGAGCGTCTTGAGGGAGGTCGATTTGGAGCGGAGGAGTTTCCAGGCCGGCGGTGAGGGTCCGGACCAGGTCCTCTCTCAAGGAGCCGAGGGGTGCCCGAAGGGCTTCTTTCCGCAGCGCCACCTGGTACCGGGCGAGGGTGTGGACTGCGCTCGTGAAGAGGATCTCCCATCGCTCGTCGAGCAAGCTCGGGGGGTGGTCTGGCAGCAGCCGGAGCAGTATCGACCGCAGCATCGCCACGGAGCCGGTAGGCACCGTGTCCTCCAGCCCGGCATATCCCCCGCGCTCGCTGATGTAGCGGGAGATGAAAGGAAGGAAGTAACTGTGCTCATCGAGGTTCGACGACAGCGCGGTCACGAAGGCGCGGACGAAGTCGCCCACCGTCGGCACCTGACCGCCCGTCACGAGATCGGCAATCAGGCGGGTGTTGACCTCCATCAGAGCGCGGGCTCGGTACTCGGCGATCGCCTGGACGAGCTTCTCACGATCCCCGAAGTGATACTGGACAGCAAAGTTGTTCTTCTGATCCGCGGCCAGACCGATGTCGCGGAGCGGCACCGCTTCGATGCCGCGCTCGGCGAACAGGCGCTCGGCTGTCAGCAGGATGAGCTCCCGGGTGGCCTCCCCGCGAACGTTGGTGCGGTCCCTTCCGGGCGCCGGTTGGGAGTCCTCGCCACTGGTCCGTCCAGTCGAACTCATTCAAGCACTCTACGCCTGGCGGTCAGCTGAACACTCACAACCCTGACTGCGGCTGACGTCGCCGTGCTGCGTCAAAGCCGCTGATAGGGCTTGGGCTCCAGGATCCTCACGACCTCGTCGTTCCCTGTCTCCGCCGCGTCGCGCGGATCAGTCGCAATCACCAGGTGGCCGGCGTCGAGGATCTCGGCCAGATGGTCCCGCACGTCTTCGATCGTGAGCTCCGGGTTCGAGTAACCGGGGGTCGAGCCGAACAACCGGGCCGTAACCGTTCCGCCGGACGAGTCGAACAATCCCCCGGTCAACTCGCAGGACCTGTGAGCGAGATAAGCCACCACCGGCGATACCAACTCGGCCGGCTGGTGGCCCATGAACGCCTGCAGCGCCTCCGGATCGTGGATCGTGTAGAAATGGTGGAACGAGTTGGTGACGCCGCCCGGGCTCACCGCGTTCACCCTGATCCCGTATGGGCCTCCCTCCAGGGCCAGTCCCCGGGTCAGCCCGTAGACGCCGAACTTCGCCGTCCCGTAGACCGTCAGGCCGGGCATACCCCACATTCCGCCGGACGTCGTGTTCACGATCCGCCCGTATCCCGCCTTCCGCATGTGCGGCCATACCGCTCGGCACATCCAGATGCTGCCCATGAGGTGCACGCCGATCACACGTTCGAGGTGGGTCGACTCGATCTCGTCGAATCCGGACACGACTCCGATGCCGGCGTTGTTAACCAGTATGTCGACCCTGCCCCACGCATCGAGCGCGGTCTGGATCACGGCCCGGGCGCCGGCCTCGTCGGCGACACTGTGCAGATCGGCGACCGCCTCGCCACCGGCCGCCTCGATCTCCGAGACGACGGCGCGGGGGTCGGCGGGAAGGACACTTCGGCCGTCAGGGCCGATACCTAGGTCGTTAACGACCACCTTGGCTCCCCGCGACGCCAGGAGCATGGCATGAGCACGTCCCAATCCGGGATTGCCGCCAGCACCGGTCACGACAGCCACCTGCCCTTCGAAGCGCGTCTCGGTCATGTTCCCTCCTCGGTCAAGTCCCATTCCGCAGGCTCTAGAGACTAGTTCCGAGACCCCCATGACTCAAACGTGCTTCTTAATACATTGGCGACCAACCTTGGTGGCGAACATGAGTTGGGCTACCCGACAAGCTCGCATATTTGGAAGCCGCCTATCGAAGCGCGGCCCCGGGGGCGTGAAGAAGAAGGCGGTGAGCCGCCCACAAGTGACAGTTCGGAATACGACTCCGAAGGGAAAACGGGGTCTGGACTCCGCGTTCGGAGATTTCGAACGCTAAGTTCGGCGTTTTGCTCTGGTCCGGTGGTCGCGGGAGTGCATGGCTACGAGGGAGCGAGTGGATGCGGCGCGACCGGCTCCCGGTCCGGATGCTCATCAGGGAGGACCAATGGACCGACTTCTGATGTGTCGGCAGGCGGGCACGCGGTGATGCCCGAGCAGCTGTGGCCGGAATATCTGGAGAAGCCGTTCCACCGCTACCTTCCTCGCCTCGCCGAGGAGAACGAGCTCTTCACGGACGTGATGGGGCTGCTAAACGACTACGACCTCATCTATCCGCGGGTCGTACCTGGAAGCCATTACGACGTGTCTCGACAAGGATCGGCACTTCCGAAACGGAAGGTGGGCTGAAGCCTGGGATCTGGATGCAGGCTCGAACAGATGCACAGGGAGGGCATCGCGGCGGAGTTCGAATGTCCTCCGCGTCCCTGTCCAAATCCACCCGTGTACGGGCTACCACGGCGACGGCCGCTCCCGCCTCGGCGAATCCGCGCTAATCGATCCACTCGCTTCAGGGGTGGTCAGTTGGCGACGCCGTACGATGGCATCTCGTCCTGCTCCAGAGAAGATATGGGTGCCGCGACCTTTCGGAGGGTCCGGGGGGGGAGTGGGCTCGCTGACTCACCTTTGGCACCTTCGTTGTAGGGGCTTGACCGAAACGCGGGCTTCAAGCGAGGTGAAATCTTCCTATCGCTTGTCTAGCATGCCGGCGTCTCCTCGGCGCCCGCAGGAACTGAACGGAGCTCAGGCCGGCGGCCATATGACATTCACCCATTCTTGTCTCAGTACCGGCGACGTCGGTGCCGTCCGATCTGTCGGCTGTTGTTGACTCAGGGGTGGTCGAACTCTGGCGCGAACAGTCTGGGATCGCCCAGCATGATGTAGATCTCCTCTTCCCACCAGATGCAACGCCAACCCTCAGACGTCCGTACGAATCGTCCGGCATAGTGGCCGATACTCTCTTCGAACAACCCTTCGCGGGGCCCTTGGCCGGCGTGGTAACCGCGCATCCGAGTGCTTGCCTCAGCAGTATCGCCGTCTATCCGGGCCGAGAAGTTGCCCAGCAGGTGCTGAGTGATGATCTCGGGGCTTCCGATCGACCGGCGAGCGAACTCAATGAGACTTTGCCTACCCGTGATTACCATCGGCTGCATCCGGGGATCCCGGGCCTTGAACTCGCCGACCGCACTTTCGGCAAAGAAATCGATGAGCTTCTCGAACTCCTTGTGGTCAAGCGCGTCAGCGAACCGGTTGAAAAGTTCTTCGATGGCGATGCGATCCGCAACCGAGCCAGCGTCGCTCACAGCGTCGCTCATACCATTCCTCCTTCGCTCAACGTGCCGTTATCGCAACGAACCTAGCCACAAACACCTTCGGTCAGTTAGTTGGGAGGGCCCAGGGCGATGCTGATCGACAGGATCCGCGCGCCATCCGACCCGGCTCGCGTTGCGTGGTCAACTCCCGGCATGGCGACACAGTCGCCAGGTCGAAGATGGAGGGAGCCGTTCCCGAGGATGGTGTTGACGCTCCCCTCAAGGACGCAGAAGAGCTCAATGGTGTTGTTGTAGTGGAGCTCGGTTGCCTGAATGGACCTGTTCTCCTCGGAGAACGGCGCTACATCAACCAGCATCCAGGTGACTGTGCCGGGGGTCATCCCCATGTCGTCGAACGCCCCTTGGCCGGGGGGCGGGGCCGGCGGCGGGCATTCGATGGTCGAAAAGAGGTTGGCGACATTGACCCCCGGTATGGCCTCAGTGGGTTCGATGTCCCTTTCGTCATTGACACAGGAACGTCCTTCTGCATCGATGCCAAGTGTGAAGAGTCTCATGAGGGACACGCGTCGTGTGCGAAGGATGCGGCCATGGACATTTACAAAACCCCCTAGTGCTTGATTTCGAGTCGTGAGAGGACATCGAGCGCTGCGAGATAACTGAAGGTCATCGCAGGCCCGATCGTTGCGCCGGGGCCCGCATATGCGCCCGCCGCCGCGGCGTTGGAGCAGTTGCCCGATGCGTAGAGACCGGGGATCGGCGTACCGTCGATCGCCGACAGCACTCGTGCCGAGGCGTCGACCCGCAACCCGCCGCGAGTGGCGATACAGCCAGGATAGACGGGCACGGCGTAAAAAGGCGCTTTAGCCAGCGTGCCCAGCGACGGGTTCGGCCCGTGTCGCGGGTCGCCCCATGCCCGGTCCCACGGGTTCTCACCCCTATGAAAGTCCTCGTCGACCCCGGTCTGCGCGAAACCGTTGAACCGCTCGACCGAGGCCACTAGCGTTTGTGGATCCACCCCGATCATAGCAGCGAGCTGCTTGATGGAGTCCGCCACGTGCAGCCATTCCGGGCGGTCGCCGGGCGGAACCTTGAACGCGAGAATCGCATAACTATCGACACCTTCCTGATCGAAGAGCAGCCACGCCGGGTAGTTGCGTGGTGCAGCACCGACCTTGCGGCCGAACGATTCGCCGGCGTCGTAGTAGTTGACCGCCTCGTTCATGAAGCGCTTCCCTGCCGGGTTGACCATCATGGTGTGGGGGAGGATGCGATCCTCGCGGGTGCCGCCAGCGTTGACGACTCCGTTGTGCACTCCCATGGGAACGTGCGGCATCCACCAGGCATCACCCAGGCCAGCCACCTGGGCTCCAGCAGCGATCCCCATTAGGTGCCCGTCACCTTCGTTTGATTCGACGTCGCAGGTGTAAACGAGAGGTGTAGGCATCCAGAGCCGTTTGAGTTCGTCGCTGTGGGTGTACCCCCCGGTGGCGACCAGCACATGGCGCGCCCGAAACTCGACCGGTCGACCTTGCCAAGAGGCGTGCACTCCGACCACCCGACCATCCTCGGAGATCAGCTTGCTCGCCGGCGTCTCGACCTGCACGGTGACTCCACGCTCCAGGCAAGCCAGCAGGAGGGTGGCAGCCAAGGCCGTGCCTCGCCAGTACTTGTCGACGTCGGCGGATCCCATACCGGCCATGCGCAATGCCGGCGATTCCGGCGGTTCCAGATGCATCATCTGGCGGTAGTACTCGAGGAGGTTGGTTTCGCTGCGCAGGCCGGGGTCGGTACGTATCTTGTCCGCCCACGGTCCGAGCGCACTGAGCGCGAACCCTTCGACTTCGAGTGTCCGGCCTCCGTGCTTGGCGCCTGGAAGCCAAGGCCGGTAGTCGATTGCCCCGCCGACCGATGGCCACGCCTGGAATTTAAGACCGGCACGTTGCTCGAGGAACTCGATCATGGGCGCTCCGTGATCGACGATGGCCGCCAGGATTTCCTCGTCGCCACTCTCGCCGGAGCAGGCGCGCAAGTACTCGAGTGCCTCCTCCCTCGAGTCGCTGACCCCCACCTCTGCCATATGCGCGTTGCACGGGATCCAAGCACCACCGCCCGATATGGCAGTCGTACCTCCCACCAGCGCGGCTTTCTCCAGGACGGTCACCCTCGCGCCCTCGATCGCCGCGACCAGTGCACCGGTCAGTCCGGCCGCGCCGCTCCCGAGCACTAGCAGGTCGGCGTCGTCTCCTAGGGTGGATCCGTCCGTTGTCATGGTGGCGGTCTATTGCTGATCGGACGACGCGGCGAAGTGTGGCACGCCTTCGGCGTCGACGCGGAGACGGGACATGGCCGACTTCTTCAACCGCCATCCACTCGGTGTTCGGACGTACTCGTCGCGGTAGTAGCCGTACCCGCGGATTACGTAGGTGGTCTGGTCGGCGCCCGGCATCGTCACGTAGTCGTTCATAGCCCAAACCGCGGTGGCGGTTTCGGGGCCGGTAATGGCGATGTCAGGGGTGTGACCGTGGTGCACGGTCTGGGCGCCCTCGAGGGCCTTGGAGATGTAGGCGACGATGGCGTCCCTACCTTGGAGGACGCCTGCGTCGCTGTCGAAATAGAAGTCCTCGGTCAGAATCTCCTCGGCCCACCTCGTCCAGTCCTGGGCGTCGACGTACTGGAAGTAGCGGGACCTGAGTCGCTTGATCTCCTCGATGTCCTTCAGCTCGCGGACATCACTTTGCAGCTGGAGTAACTCACCCTCTGTCATCAATTCCTCCTTGGGGTCGGGGGCCGAGCTGAGCCAAGTCCGCTCGGGCCACTATCAACGGCACGAGACTGAAGAGATCGCTACGGTCACCCTGATCGCTCATCGAAGGGTGCGCCCGCCGTCGACGCTGATCACCTGGCCGTTTACCCACTCTCCCTCAGACGACAGGAGCAGGACCACCATCGCGGCGATGTCCTCGGGCTTCCCGAGGCGAGGACTGCGCAGCGTCGCCAGCATCTCTTGCTTGTACGAATCTGGGAGGACGCTGTCCACAGCGGCGCTCACGGTCGGGCCGGGAGCCACCGCGTTCGCCCGGATACCCTCCTTGCCCCATCTCGAGGCCACATGCCAGACGAGCGAGTTGAGGCCGGCCTTGGTGATGGCGTACGCGGGCCGTTCTGGTTCGCCGACGAACGCCGCCGCCGAACTGGTGTAGACGATCGCTCCGCCGCCCCGGGCGAGCAGGACGGGAATCACCCGTTGGGTACACGCGAGGTATCCGCGCAGGTTGGTTCGCACGCTCCGATCAAAGACGTCGAGGTCGATAGCAGCGGCGTCGGTATCGGCCTGGATGGTCTCGGGTGACATGTCGGCGGCGTTGACGTGCACCGCGTCGATGCCACCGAAGGCTGCGATCGCCGCATCGACGGCGGCGTCGATCGAAGTTTCGGAGCGGATGTCCACCCCCAGACCAAGTGCGGTGCCGCCGTTCGCTTCGACTTCGGCGGCCACGGCAGTGGCGTGGTCATGCTGGCGCGACCCGACGACCACGTTGGCTCCCTCGGCGCCGGCACGCAGGGACACAGCGCTGCCTATACCTCCAGCGCCGCCGAACAGCAGGACCGTCCTTCCTTCCAGGCGCTTCATGCTCTCCCTTGTCTCGACATAGGTACGTTCAGCCCCCTGCCGCCGGCGAGTCCTGAATCTGCAGCAGCTCGTGGTTGGTCGGGAGCACCTGCCAGGTGTCGGTGGTGAAGCGTCGGCTGTCGATTCGCCAGACGCCGTCGCGGCGAGACCACTGGTCGTGGTACCGACCGCGGATGACGTAGATCGATTCAGAGTTGGCGATCAGCGCGGCGGCGGTCACGCAGCTACGGCTCGTCGCCTGGTCCCCTGCGACGTCGATCAGGATGTTGGTCAGCTGGTGCGACGTCCGACCGAACGCCGCTTCGTGCCCGCTCTGCCCGAAGTCCACGAAGTCCCGGCCGAGGCCGTCGAACATCCCCTCGTAGTGTGCTGTGCCGTCGGCGTGCCACACCTCGTAGCCGAGTTGCCGGTCGTTGGCGTCCATGGCGTAGCAGTACCGGTGGAGCATCTCCGTGATGGCCTGCTTATCCAGCAGAATCCTCACGTCGGCAGCCTGATTCTCGGCCACTCGCATTGACCCCCTCTGTGCTTTCATAGGTAAGAAGGCCGTTACCGGACTGGCCCTGTCGCGGCCATCCGATCGAGGTCACGGTTGAGGAGCTCGTCCAGCTCGTGGAGCCGGGTGCCCTCCTCGGCTGACTTCAGGTATCCCGAACGGGCATCGAAGTGAGCGATCAGCGCCGGGTCGATGTCGTCGGCCCCGCCGATGATCCGCTCGAGGCTCGGGCCAATCGGTTCCGCTATCGCATCGAGGGTTGCGACATCGAGCCCGAAAAAGCGGATCGCGTTGCCGCCGAGAAGCTGTCGGACGTCGTCTTCCGGTATGCCAGCGAAGAGGTCCCGGAGGTAGTCGATCGTATTGGGCCATGTGCCCTCTGCGTGGGGGTAGTCGCGTCCGAAGGCCATCCGGTCGACCCCGATGTCGTGGCGCAGCCCCACTTCGCACTTGTGCATGAACGAAACGCCGGCCAGGCAGTTCGAGTGCCACCATTCGCTCGGTGAGCGGTGGCTGGCGATGACGTCCTGATGCTTGGCATACACCTCATCGAGGTGGCGGAGAGTCGCCGGGAGCCAGTCAGCACGCACCTCCGTCATCATCAGGTGCAGGTCCGGATGACGATCGAACACGCCGCCGAGCATCAGCTGCCACATCGCCCGCCGGTGTCGCAGATCGGCGAAGAATTTCTCACTGAAGATCCCTTGCGCCAGTGCCATCACGAGGTCGAGGTCGCCCCCCCCGTAGCTGTCCACCTTCTTGCAGGCCGAATCCACCTGTTCGTAGGCGTAGCCCTGGTCGAGACCGTACCCGCCGTGCACGACGAGGGCCACGCCACGCTCCGCGCACAGTGCCCACAGCGGGTCCCAGTAGTGGTCGTCGAGCGGCGGCTGTCCCGGAATGGTGACAAATCCGGGCATGTACATGCCAACAAAACCGTGGTCAGCGAGCCAATTCGTCTCGGCGAGTGTGACGTCGAGGTCAGTGCACGCGCCGATCGCTCCCACGAGTAGGAGGCGATCCGGGCTGCCACCGAAGACGTCGAACGCCCAACGGTGGTACGCGCGCACGCCTGCGTCGACGATCTCCGGCGGATATGTGGCGTTCATGACGCTGAAGCCCAGATCGGCAACCCGGAAGAACCCGTGGTAGACCATTTCGGCGGCAATGCCTTCGCGGTCCATCTGTGCGAGGCGGACGTCGGCGTCCCAAGCTCCCGCCCATCCCTCAGAGCGATAGGCGCCCTCAGTGTCGAACAGATTCAGGGCCGGGACGAGGAGCATGTCGTTCAGCGGCAGCATGGCTCGCCGGTTGACCTCGTTCTCCGCGTGGAACACCGGCAGGTAGTCGTGGAAGCGCTTCTCGAGATAGTCGGGCCACGCCTCCGGCGGCATGACTGCATGGCCGTCGGCTGACACGATCGTCACGTTACGCATGGGTGCCTCCTGGCTTATGGCCGTATCTGTCGCTGCCTCGCACGGCAACGGCCAGGATCCAAGGGATCATGTTGTTCCCCCACGAGCTGCTGGTTCGAGGTATATTCTAAGATGCGAATCTTAGTTCATGCAAGTCAAATTTTGCGCCGGAGGGACTGCACAGCGGAGTCCACCGGTAGCGGGGGCTTTTACCGGGTGGCCGGAGCGCGGTTCGGGGACTCAGCCGGCGTTGCAGACGCGTGCGAGGTCGTCGTGGAGCATCGGGGCGATCTCAGGGAACCGGTCATCGCCTTCGGCCGGGCGGAGGTAGCCGCCGCGGCCATCGAAGATCGCAAGCAGGTCCGGATCGACAGTCGTGCTGCCGGAGATGTCTTCGACGCTGGGGCCTATGCGCTCGGCGACCGCAGTGAGTGGCCCCCGGTCGAGACCGAAAAATGTGATGGCGTTTTCGCCGAGCATGGCTCGGAGCTCGTTTTCCGGAACGCCGGCAAACGCGTCGCGCAGCCAGTCGGGGGTGTTGGGCCACGTGCCCTCCGGGTGCGGGTAGTCGCGTCCGAAGGCGATAGTGGGGACGCCGATCTCGTGGCGCATCTCCACCTCGACCTTGTGCACGAATGACGCGCCGGCAAGACAATGCTCGGCCCAGTACTCGCGTGGCGGGCGCTTCGCAGGGATGTCGGCCCGGTTTTGGTCGAACAGCGCATCCAGGTGTCCGAGCATGGACGGAATCCAATCGAGGCGGACCTCGGTCAAGACGAGTCTCAGGTCGGGATGACGGTCGAACACGCCGCCGTACATCATCTGCCACATGGGGCGCCGCGCTTTGATGTCGGAGAAGAACTCCTGCTTGAACACCTCCGACGCGAGGCGCATCACGAGGTCCATCTCGCTGCCGTTGGCCGCCTTGACCTCCCGGTTGACCCGGTCGAGTTGCTCGTAGAGGAAGCCCTGCTCGAAGCCGAAGCCGGCATGCACGACGATGGCCAGACGCCGTGCTGCGCACTCCGCCCACAAGGGCTCCCAGTAGGGATCGAAGAGCGGAGGCATGTCAGGGTGGGTGAGGAAGCCCGGAGCGAAGGTTCCGGTGAATCCCTGATCGGCGAGCCACCCCAGCTCAGCGATGGTGGCATCCATGTCGGTGCACGAACCGATGGCTCCGATGAGTAGCAAGCGATCCGGCGCAGCACCGAACGTATCCTTGACCCACCGGTTGTAGGCACGTACACCGGCGTCCCAGATCTCGAATGGCCAGACGCTGTTGGTCACATTGTGGGCCAGATCGCCGACTCGAGCGTCGCCGTGGTAGATGAGCTCTGCCGCAATCCCTTCGCGATCCATCTGCGCGAGTCGCACGTCGAGGTCGTAGACGCCCCGATACCCCCCCGAAGCTGACAGGTGCTCCTCGGCAATCTCGGTTCGTCCCATGACCATCTTGCTCAGCGGCATCACCGAGCCGGAATAGAGATCGCTCTCGTACTGAATCTGCGGCAGATGTTCGTGATAACGCCTGTCGAAGTAATCGGCCCACAGCTTCGATGGCATCGCCGCATGCGAGTCCGACGACACGATGATGAGATTCCCCACTTAATCTCCCTCCCCTGAGTCAACCCACTCAAAAAGCAGAGTACGCCGAGTCCGCCCGAACGGCAAGCAGCGCGCCGACGCTGTGCAAGCCGCTCTGCCGACTCAAACTCTCGTAGCCGGAACAATTGGACACACCAAGAGAAATCCCCTGGTGAGGGCAGGAACTCCTACCTCAAGGGCAGTAACTTCGGCCTAAGTCGCTGAGCAAACTCTCGAGACGTTGCTGGAGTCCAGACCGCAAACCGTTGGGCGCTACGTGGAGTATGTCGTTCTCGATCGCCTGCACCACAATGGC
Source organism: Acidimicrobiaceae bacterium (assembly GCA_003160635.1). Taxonomy (GTDB): domain Bacteria; phylum Actinomycetota; class Acidimicrobiia; order Acidimicrobiales; family RAAP-2; genus Bog-473. The sequence continues at coordinate 12,940 of PMLV01000092.1, forward strand.
CGCAGCGTCTTCGGGAGCCATGTCCGGCCCGCTAACTGTGGACATCCACTCTATGAGCCACTCGACTGATTTCGGGTCCCACTCCCTCGGGGACACCGGTAGATCGACCGGACGGTTACGTTCGGCAGTAGTGATGTTCGTGGCCATCCCCCCGGGGCACACCACGGTCACACCGACGTCGACGCCGGCGAGCGCGAGGTCGGCGGCCAACCCCTCGGACAGAGCAACAACACCATGTTTCGTCACCATGTAGGGCCCCAGCCCGGGTGCGACCGACACACCGGCCATCGAAGCGGTGTTGACGACGTGCCCCTTTCCCTGGGCCACGAGATGGGGCACGAACGCTCGTATGCCGTGCACGACGCCGCGGAGGTTGACCGACAACACCCATTCCCAGTCGTTCTCCTCAAAGATCCACATCGGACCCATGCCCGGCATGATCCCGGCATTGTTCACGACAATGTCGACGCGCCCAAACCGCTTCAGGGTGGTCGCAGCGAGCGCATCGACTTGGTCCGCGAAGCGCACGTCAGTCGGAACGCCGATGGCCGTGGCACCGGTCGCTTCAATGGCCGCCACCGTTTCGGCGAGCGGACCCGCCTCGACGTCGGCGAGTACTCCGACCAGCCCCCGAGCGGCGAACGACTCCGCCAACGCCCGCCCCAGTCCGCTGGCGGCGCCGGTCACGACCGCGACCTGGCCAGCTTCTAGGTTCATGCCACCCTCCCTCGAGACCGGTTCAGCTGAACGCGATGGAGCGTTCGGGGCACAAGCCTATGGCCCGTTCGGCCTTCGCCGCTAGTAAGGTACAGCAGACTGAGCGTCTGATATCCGGGTCGTCCACTTCAATATACCCGGGTCGTCCACTTCAATATTGTCGATGTGGTGCTTGCAGCGGCACCGCACAATTGATTTCGTGTCAAGGGGGACGTGTGATGGCTGGCGAATCTGGAGCTGGGAGCCTCATCGGAGCTATGGATGCAGTTGTCACGCGACATCCCCAGGTGCTCTACAAGATGATGCACGACGCGGGGCCGGTAGTTCGCACGGAGAGCGCAGACGGCGGCACCGTGGTGGTGGCGAGCCGAGCGATCGAGGAGGAGGTGCTGCGCCACCCCGAGCTCTTCTCGAGTGCCGGAAACAGTGGTCAGATGGGCACCGACCGTCCACTCATCCCAATCGAAATTGACCCCCCGGACCAGAGGAAGTACCGGAGGATGATCGACCCGTTGTTCGCTCCCCGACGGATGCGGGCGCTCGAGGCGCCGATCGAGAAACTCGTGAACGAGCTAATCGACCGATTCGGCAGTGCGTCAGAAATCGATTTCGCTAAGCAGTTCTCTTTACCTCTTCCGTCACAGGTGTTTCTGACCCTGATCGGGTTGCCTCTCGACGATCTCCCGAGGTTGCTCGAGATGAAGGACGGTGTTCTCCGAGCGCACCACGTTCTTGGCACGGACTTCGACGACCCGCGTTGCGAGGTGCTGAAGAAAGAGATGGCGGGCGCCATCTATGACTACTTCGACCGCGCCCTCAACAACCGGGAGAGTGAACGCGCGGACGACATCTTGAGCGGACTTCTCGAAGGTGAAGTCGACGGTCGTCGCGTGACTCGTCAGGAGCTGCTCGACATTTGCTTCATCCTGCTGATCGGTGGGCTCGACACGGTGTCTGCTTCGCTGGACTGCTTCTTTGCCTTCCTCGCCGAGCACCCAACCCACCGCCGCCAGATCGTCGAGGACCCCTCCCTCATACCTTCCGCGATCGAGGAGCTGCTCCGCTACGAAGCGCCAGTCATGATGACGTCCCGAATCGTCACAGCGGACACCAAGCTCGGAGAGTGCCCTATCAAGGCGGGCGACAACCTGTTCATGTTCCACGGCGCGTCCAACACCGACGAGGAGGGACTCCCCGACGCCGGGGAGGTGAAATTCGACCGCCAGAGTTGCCGCCATTTTTCATTCGGCGGCGGGGTGCACCGTTGCTTGGGTTCCAACCTGGCCCGCCTCGAGCTACGAATTGCGTTGCGGGTGTGGCATTCCCGCATCCCCGACTACCGGATCAAGCCTGGTCTCGAGCTCGAGTTTACGCCGGTCATCCGCACGACCTATGCCTTCCCGATGGTCCTCGGCGCGTCGATCGAGCACGAGCTTCTTCCTTGACGATTCCAAGCTGGGGCTGTACTCTAAGAAGTGCTTCTTAGTTGTGGAGGAGGCCAGTGCTGCAGGGCCAGACGGAATTGCTGGGCACCCGGCCTCTTTTGGCATGAAATGTGCCTCGAGATGGACTCCCCACACAAGACGACGATCCGCCGCAAGGAGAACGCGTCCAGCGACTCCCCCAGCGAATATGCAAGGACACTTGAGATCACTGAGAAGAGGGATGGAATGACGCAGATTGACCACCAAACCGACAGGACTGGCCAATCAGAGCGGATGGTCCTTGTGTCATCGGACGGACATATCGGACCGCCGGCGGAGCGCTACCGCGAATACATGGATCCGAAGTACGTTGACGATTTCGACAAGTGGTTCTCCTCCTACATCCCGGTGTGGCTCACGAAGGGGACCACCGCTCGAGAGTCGGTCAAGAGCGTGACGGACACTGTCATGTGGGGGGAGGAGTACCAGCAAGCTTTCGAGGCTCGGGCGGCGAAGATCCCGTGGGGCATCGAAGGGAAGTGGGACGCAAAGCGTCGACTCGAGGCGCTCGACATAGACGGAGTCGCCGCCGATGTCATGTTCCCTGACGACCAGTCCGCGAACTCGCCCCCGTTCCTGGGCCTTGCCCGTGATTTCAGCGAGGAGTGGGACCGTTGGTCACCGGCGCAACGACGCGAGGGCGCACGCGCATACAACCGGTGGCTCTCCGATTTCTGTTCGGAAGACCCGAATCGACTGCTGGGCGTCGGCCTCATCGGCTCGCTCGCTGATGTCGATGACGCTATCGAGACAGTTCGTTGGTGCGAGGAAAATGGCATCAACGGAGGCTTGATGCTGCCGGTTAACTATTACAATAACGTCGAGCCGTTCTGGAACGACAAGCGATACGACCCTCTGTGGTCGGTTTGCAGCGAGCTCGATATGCCACTCCACACACATGTCGGTCTCGGCAGCCCCTACTACTCCGACGACGCATTCGTCGGCGGACTGTTGTGGGCAGCGGAATCGACGTTCTGGGTGCACCGGCCACTTTGGTTCTTCATACTTGGCGGCGTGCTCGAGAAACATCCGAACTTGAAGCTGGTCTTCACCGAGCAGGGCGTTGAGTGGGTGCCTGGCGCCCTGATGATGATGGACTACCTGCTCGACGCGAAGATCACGCCATTCGGCGAGAGCGAGCGGCGCCAGATGTACTCGATCAGGCCGAGCGAGTACTTCTTCCGTCAGTGCTGGCTCGGCGCGACGAACACCGATGCCCTCGGATGGGTGTCATCGGGTGATCGAGAGGCCCTCGGTTTCGGGCGATTGATGTGGGGGTCGGACTACCCGCACATGGAGTCGGCCTGGCCACAAACGCGGGAGAAGCTTCGCACCCTGATGAAGGGTATAGCCGAGGATGAGGTCAAGGCGATGGTTGGCGGGAACGCCATTGAATGTTACGGGATCGACCAGACAGGTCTAGCTTCGACCGTCCAGCGGATTGGTCCCAGTACAGAAGAGATCATCTCCCGATAGTCATCGCCGCTCGGGCCACCATCAGTAATCCCTCCTTTCCCTAAGAGGTTTAGACGACGACCGGGAGTGACTCCCAGCCCCGGGTGTCGATGCCGAAGGTCAGCTCGGCATGTTCGAGGTCGACGGTCCACTCCGGGAACCTCTTGAGCACCTCCTCCAGGACGATCCGGCCCTCCAGCCGGGCCAGGTTGGCGCCCAGGCACAGATGGGCTCCGAAGCCGAAGCTGAGGACCCGGGAGATGGTGCGATGGATGTCGAAGCTGTCGGGGTCCTGGAAACGCCGGTCGTCGTGGTTGGCCGAGCCGGGCAGGACGATCATGATGCTGCCCGCCGGGACTGTCTGGCCGTACAGCTCCACATCCTGGGTGACGTACCGCCCGAAGTGGTACGGGGGCGGCTCGCAGCGAAGGACCTCCTCGATCGCGTTCGGGACCAGGGACGGGTCCTGGACCAGTTCCCGCCGTTGATCCGGGTGCTCCCCAAGCAGGCTGCCCGTCCAGCCGATCAGCCGGCTGGTGGTATCGGTGCCGGCGCTGGCGATGAGGTTGAGGTAGGTGAGTATCTCCTCTCGGCGGAGCTGGCGCCTCGGGCCGGTGTCGTCGTCGAACTCCAGGGTGAGCAGCTGGGTCATCAGGTCGTCCGAAGGGTGCTGGGCCCTCCAGTCGAGGTAATCGCCGAACAGCCCTTCGGCCGTAGCCATCGCCTCGAAGGGGGGCTTGGTCGGATCGATCGTCTCCGCGTTCAGCTGCTGATGGAAGTGGTCCCGCATGACGGCCTGGTCTGCTTCGGGAATGCCTAACAGCATCCCGATGACCCGCATCGGGACCTCGGCCGCGATGTCCCTCGCCCAATCGAACTGCTTGGCGCCGACGAGGCCCCCGACCACCCCGGCACAAAAGGATCGAATCTCGGGCTCGATGGCCCCCACCCGCTTCGGCGTGAACACCCGCGAGACCAGGCCCCTGTGGATGGTATGCAGCGGCGCGTCCTCGCAGATGAAGAGGCCCTCCGGTATCTCCGCGTCCCCGCTGATGACGTAGGGCATGATGTTGTACACCATGCCCTTGGAGGAGACAAAGGCGTCGCGGTCGACCATGACCCGCTCAGCGTCTTCGAAGCGGCTGACAGCGTAGAAGTTGTAGCGCTCGTTGTAATAGAGCGGTGCCTCCTCGCGGAGTATTCTGTAGACCGGGTAGGGGTTGCTGTAGATATCCCGGTCGTACATATCGAAGTAGACATCTGCTTCGGTCAGGGTCACGTCGGCTGCCTCCAATCCTGGACTCGGGTCAGAGCCACCAGACGGACGGAGCCCCGTTCCACTTCGATAGCCCCCTAGGTCGGACCTGGCGGTGGGATAATTCGACAACGTACAGTACCGGGCCCTCTAACGGACGCACAAGGGACCCTGCTCCCGCACTCACCCCTCGACCGGCGCCGAATCCCCTTTCAAGGCCTGCGGGTAGGGAGTGTGAACCCGATGGAAGTCAAAGGCGTGGGGCCAGTTGTTGCCCTCGTGGAACTTCTCGCGGACCTGGATGGCGGCCACCAGGTCGGCGGGCTGCCAGCCGTCCACCAGGCCCTCACCCGTGAGGTTATATACGGGTCGATCCAGCTCGAGCAGAAGCTGCAGGCTGTAGGCGATGCGTCCGGTAAGCACGGACGGATCCCCAGTACACAAGGCGAGGGCAGCCTCGGCCATGGTCTCGACGGGCTCGAACAGATCGGAGTTGGGTACAAGCCCCGAGCCAACGGCGTTGACGATGGCCACCTGCGGGGTGAGGGCGTTGATCGCGACGCCCTTGCCTTCGTTCTCGCCCGCAGCCGCCACCGTGAGCCGGTTGAGGGCGGCCTTGGTCGCCCCGTACATCGAGCTGCCGTCCTTGGCCTTGAATGCGAACGGTGGTCCCGGGGGCAACTCCCCACTGAAGCTCGTCAGGTTCAGGATCCACCCGCGACCTCGCTCCTGCATCCCTGGAAGGACCTGCGACATGAGCAGCCACGGAGCCCAGAGGTTTACCTGCGCATACCGTTCCAGCTCCTCGATGGTGAACTCATGGACCGGCTTGAGCGTGTGAGCAACTGCGTTGTTGACGAGAATGTCGATGGGGCCGAACGCCGCCTCCGTCCGGTCCACCAAGGTGGCCCTACCTCCCTCCGGTTCACTCAGGTCACCCGGCATGACCAACACGCGGCCGTCGAACTGCTCGATCCGGGACGCCGTCTCTTTCAGCCCGTCCTCGGAGCGGGCAGTGATACCGACTTTGGCTCCCTCCGCGGCCAGGCGGATGGCCACCGCCCTCCCGGTGCCCCCTTGACTGGCCCCGGTCACCAAGGCCACCAGGCCCTCACAGCAACGACCCACTGTCACCCTCCCTCACTCTTACTGCGTCATCATCTCGTTTGAGACATTCTCTCATGGTGTCCGCACACACGTTCAGCGCATCGTCGAGCCCCCGTCGACCGCGATGACCTGACCAGTAATCCACTCTCCGTCATCGGAGGCGAGGAAGGCCACCATCGCCCCGATGTCAGCAGGCTGGCCGACCCGGGGGCTGCGCATGCTCGACAGCACGGCAGCGAGCACGCCCTGGCCTTCCAAAATCTCGAAGTTCTTCTCGGTGCGGACAAGTCCAGGGGCGATGGCGTTGGCCCGTATCCCTTCCTTGCCCCACCGGTTCGCGATGTGCCGGACCAGCGCGTTGACCCCGGCCTTGGCCATGGCATAGGCCACCCGTTGCGCTTCGCTGGTGAACGATGACCCCGAACTCGTGAAGATCACGGACCCACCACCGCGCTTGAGCAGCTCGGGTATGGCGTGGCGGGCACACAAGAGGTGGCCGCGGGCGTTGACATGGATCGTGCGGTCAAAGACCTCCAGCGGTATGTCAACGGCATCGCTGTCCCGGCCGATGTTCTCCGGGGACAGGTCGGCGGCATTGGCATGCAGGACATCCAGGCCCCCGAACTCGGCCACCGCCCGGCTGATCAGGTCCCGGACCCCATCCTCCTCGCTGATATCGGTCTGGCAACTGATCGCCCGGCCCCCCCGGGCCCTGATCCGCTCGGCCACTTCCTGGGCCGCCTCACCGTTGATGTCACCCACGGCGACTGCGCAACCCTCGTCCGCGAGGCGCAGGCAACTGGCCGTACCAATGCCCCCGGCGCCTCCCACGACAACTCCGACCTTCTCTGACAGCCCTCTCACGTGGAACCCCTTCCCTTCAGAACCCGTGTCTCCCGATCGGGATCCTGGCTCTGTACCGTTCGGAGCCCCGACATGAGCTCGAAGCTGTAGTCGATCTCGGCGGCTAGATCGCCCCCGCAGTCGGCCTGGACCCACGAGTCGACCGCGTTCCCGAAGATCACCATGGCGATGGCGGCGGCCAACAGGGCACGACGGTCGGGAACCTCTGTGCCCCGCCGGGTGGCCAGCGCATCGGCGATGACGCCCTGCCACTTGATACCCAGGTGGAGGCTCAGCCCCCGTAACCGGGGCGAGGAGGTCATCACCCTGTGCTGCCGGGCGACCCGCTCGGGATCCAGCAACGGGGCCCACTCCTGCACGATCGCTCTGCGGATTGCGACCAGAACGTCCTCAGGGGTCGGGCGCTCGACGATGGCGCGGCGCAGGGCAGGCATCTCCCCGTCATGGCTGCTGAAGATCACCTCGTCCTTCGTGGCGAAGTAGCGGAAGAAGGTGGCCGTCGAGACTTCGGCCCTGGCCGCGATCTGCGCCACCGTGGTCGCCTCGAAGCCGTCCTCGGAGAACAGATCGAAGGCCGCATCCACTATGGCCATGAACGTCTTGCGCTTCTTCAGGGTCCGCAGACCGAGCCCAAGGCCCGAGTCCAGCGCCTCAGGCGGGGATGCCGGCACCCTGACATCGTAGCCCGCAAGATGAGAGAAACTCTCAATTGAGGAGTGTCGCTAATACAGCGGGTCGAGGGCGTCGGCGATGGTCATGCACCTTGAGTCAAGCGGCAGCTCCTGCCGCAGGACAGGTGTGGAGACCTCCTCCGGGGTCGGACCGATCCTATCGGCGACAGTCTGCAGGTACTGCATGTCGAATCCGTAGACCTCCGCTGCGTTGAGAGAGGTCATGGCCCGGACCTCGGACTCGGGCAGACCGGAGAAGTTGACCCTCAGCGCGGTCAGCGTGTGCGGGTAGGTTCCCTCGTGATGCGGGTAGTCGGCGCCCCACATGATCCGGTCTACGCCGAGCTGGTGGCGTAGGGCCACGTCGGCGCCAACCAGTAGTGAAGCCCCGAGATAACAGTTGCGGCGAAAGTATTCGGTTGGCGTCAGGCTCAAAGCCTCGATGGCCCGGTGGAAGTGCGGATAGAGGGTGGTGCGCTTGTCGGTCCCATGCCTGCACTCGAGCTCCAACTGCTGCAGGAGTATCATCACCCACGCAAGGCCGGTCTCGGTGAACACGAACTTCAGGTCAGGGAACCGCTCGAACACCCCTCCCAGCACCAGGTGGCCCAAGCCGCGATTGAAGAGCAGGAAGCATTCGTGCGCCCCGATCGCTGGGGCTGCCGGCCCGGTGTCGGCAGACTCCGGCGGGTTGACCGAGATCGTGTGCCGGTGGACTGGCATCTCAAGTTCGCAGCAAGCCGCCCAGAACGGATCCAGGTGGCGCTCGTAGAGGTTGACCAGCTTGGTTATGTGGTCAGGTGGGATGAGGATGCCGGCCAGCCCTTTCTCCTTGGCCCAACGAACCTCGGTTATCGCATCTTCGATATCGTTCAGGAAGACCTGGGCCAGCCCGCCTCGGCGTCCTGGCGCCTCGGCGCAGAACTCGGCCAGCCAGCGGTTGTGGGCCTTCACCCCGGCCCGACGGAGCCGATATTCCTCAGGAGTCGAGGGGGCGCCCGCGGTGACGAACCCGGACGGGTAGAAAGGCGGGACCGTGTTGGGGAACACGATTTCGGCCGCGATGCCTTGGCCGTCCATGTGCTCGAGCCGCCGGTCGCTCTCCCAGTTGTACGGGGAGAGAAACGATGCCGGCCCGAGGTGCAGGTTGGGGTCATCCTGGGCCAGTTCGAGATCCAGGTCACTCCACGGATCCTTGAACGAGGACGCCCAGGCATCGAACTCGTCGTGGAACTCGCGGTCAAGGTAAGGCCTGTAGTCGAGCAGGTCCGCGCCCGCGTGGGCGTCGGACGAAATGAGTACGTAGCGGCGTCGGGAATCTGTCACTTGTCCTCCCCTCGATTCCCCTGTCAACTTAAGCCCCATGCCATCTCGGGGTAAAGGGCCCGCGACGCCGCATTTGGACAGCGGCTGGAAGTTGAAGCGTGGGGCACTCGAAGGCGCGCCACCCCAGCCAGAGACCCGACCGTGTGGTCACAATCGTTGACCATGCAGGTCGAGTGGAAAGTGCGGATCAGTTCGTGGGCGGCGGCCACCTCAAGCCGGGCGCGGGTAGACCGACCCTGGTCCGTCCCAATCCGCGAGGAGGTAGTGCTTATGGGTGATGCCAGGCAGGTAGATCCTCTTGGAGAGAAGGCGATCGGCGTCGGGAGACTGCACGAGCCACACGATGGCAGGGCCTATGGATTCTGGCGGTGAGATTGGGATCCCCGGATATTTCTCCAAGCTGGCCGCGAGCTCCTCACCGTAGGCGACGAAGCCGGGCTCGACGTTGAGTGCCCGGATCCCCTGCGCTGCCAGCTCGACATTGAGGATACTGGCGAACTGGTCGATCCCCGCCTTGGCTGCGACGTAGGCCAGGCTCCAACCGTTGTTCCTGACTGTTCCCGGAGGGTCGAGGAAGACCGACGACGAGCTCATGTTGACGACCGTTCCCCCGCCCTGCTCGATCATGAGTGGAACCGCCCGCTGACACAGGATGACGGGGGCCAGCACGTCGGCTTCGAAACTCAGAACGAACTCGTCAAGCGGGGTGTCGAGGAACATTGAGGTCATCCCGGGCCCCTGGTAGATCCCGATGTTGCAAATCACGTCGCAGCGTTGGAACTTGGAGAGGGCCGCATCGGCGAAGGCCGAAACGGCGCTGCGATCGGTCAGGTCGGCCGAGAACGGAAGGGCAGACCCTCCCACCGCCTCTATTTTTGGCGCTTCCGGGTTCTCAGTGGGTTTGAGGGTAAAGGTTAAGGCCGCCGAGATGGAAGTAGATGGCGGTCTTGAAGCTCTTCCGGTTGCGATACCCGCGTGCTGAGACGCGGATCGCTTGGATGCGCGAGTTGAGTCCCTCTGCACCTGCACTGGTGATCCGGTGCTCGAAGTAGGCGAGCAGGCCGGTGAGGTGGGCCTTGAAGGTGCGGGCCACCTTTA
>PMLV01000092.1:23071-23256 GCA_003160635.1 Acidimicrobiaceae bacterium
TTGTCGAAGACGATCTTGTTGTCGGCGTCTTCGAGATGCTCGCGCACCGAGGTGGCGAAGGGTTCCCACATGTCCATGGCCACCGCCTCGATCCGCACCAGCTGTTCTTCGCCGAACTGCTCGAAATAGCCGTCCAAACTGGCCTGGCGACGCTCATCGGCCAGGTACTCGACGGTGCCCCGCTC